>CAYFRX010000315.1:0-3687 GCA_964345515.1 uncultured Rhodothermales bacterium | reverse complement strand
AGCGTTGCGCGGCTGATGCCCAGGAGCTCGGCGGCGGCCGTCCGGTTGCCGCCGGTGTGCTCCAAGGCCGCCCGGATGCGACCGGCCTCGTCGTTAGGCCACTCGGCCTCCGCGTCGGGGGCGCCCGACGACTGGATCTCGGGAGGAAGGTCGTCGGCCCGCAGCACGTCGCCCTGCGCTTGAATCATGGCGTACTCGATGGCGTTGCGCAGCTCGCGCACGTTGCCGGGCCAGTCGTGCTCGATGAGGCGGCGCATGGCGGATTCGCTAACCGCGTCCACGGCCTTGCCCGTCGTGGCCCGGCTCTCCTGCAGGAAACGACGGGTGAGCAGCGGAATGTCGTCGCGCCGCTTGCGGAGCGGCGGCAGGTCCACCCGGGCAATGCGGATGCGGTAGAGCAGGTCCTCGCGGAAACGACCGCCCTCGACCTCGGCGCGCAGGTCGCGATGCGTGGCCGCCACGATGCGCACGTCGACGGGGCGCACCGTCGTTTCGCCGATGCGGGTCACGGCGCGCTCTTCGAGCACGCGCAGCAGTTGGCGCTGCACGTCGAGCGGAATGTCACCGATCTCGTCGAGAAAGAGCGTCCCGCCATCGGCCGCCTCGAAGAAGCCCTCTTCGTCCGACACGGCCCCGGTGAAGGCGCCCTTCTTGTGACCGAAGAGTTGGCTGGCAGCGAGGTCCCGGTTCAGCGCCGCGCAGTTCACCGCCACGAAGGGGCCCTCCGCCCGGTCACCCGCGTCGTGGATGGCCCGGGCGGCAAGCTCCTTGCCGGTCCCGGTCTCCCCCTGGATGAGGGCCGTCGTGTCCACGCGGGCGACCTGCTCGATCTGCTGAAACGCCTGCTGCATGGCCGCGCTCGTGCCCACCATGCCGCGGAAGGTGGCGTCGTCGTCGAGGCGGCGGCGGAGGTCGTGCACCTCGGTAACGTCATAGAGCACAAAGATCCGGCGGGCCGGCTCGCGGGGGTCGTCCATCACCTCAATCTCCAGGTGATAGTCCGTATCGTCGGGGCTGCTCACGCGGGCCGGCACCGGGTCGCGGTCCGCCGGGGGCGTGTCGATCGCGGCCTGCAGCGCATCGAGGACGGCATCGGTGAAGGGAAAGACGTCGGGCCACGGGCGGCCGAGGGCTGCGTCGCCGGCGCCCATCAGGCGGCGCGCGGTGTCGCTGAGAAAGGTGAGCCGGCCCTCCGCGTCCGTCATGGCCGTCCCCTGCCGCAGGCCGTTCAGGATCTGGAGCAGGTCGTCACGTTGCTTCTCGATACGCTGCTGCATGGCGTGGGTGCGCAGCGCCACTTCGATGGATGCATACAGCTCCCGCTCCTCGAAGGGCTTCACGATGTAGCCGAAGGGCGTCGTCGCCTTGGCCCGCTCCAGCGTGGCGTCGTCGCTGTACGCCGTCAGAAAGACGACGGGGACGCGCATCGACTCGTGCAGCCGCTCCGCCGTTTCGATGCCGTCGAGTGCGCCGTCCAGCATGATGTCCATGAGCACGAGGTCGGGCTCCAGCGCCTCGGCGCGGTCGAGGGCGGCCTCGCCGGTGGTCACCGCGTCGAGCACCTCGTAGCCCAGGTCGCGCAGGCGGTCTTCGATCTCCATCGCCACAATGACCTCGTCTTCGACGACAAGGATGCGAGCGGGGGCATCATGCGGCATCGGAGGGTACCGGTTGAGTGAGCGGAAAGGTGATCGTGAAGCGGAGGCCGTCGTCGTGGTCGATGGCGAGCGTGCCGTCAAGCTGCTGGACGAGGCCGCGCACGAGCCGCAGCCCCAGCGAGCCGGACGCCTCGGACTCGAAGCCGTCGGGGGCGCCCACACCGTCGTCGGCCACCACGAGGCGGGCTTGGCCGTCGTCCTCGGCGTAGCGCACGCGGATCGTGCCGGATCGGCCATCCGGGAAGGCGTGCTTCAGCGCGTTGGCCACGAGTTCGTTCACGATGAGACCGCAGGGGATGGCCCGGTCCACGCTCAGCGACCCGCCGTCGGCCTCCAGCGCGCACGAAATCGTGTCGCGGCGCACGTTGTACGTGCGGAAGAGGTGCTCGGTGAGGCCGTCGAGGTAGGCCGCAAAATCCACCTGCGCGAGGTCGTCGGACTGGTACAGGCGCTCGTGGATGAGGGCCATCGAGCGGATGCGCGATTGGCTCTCGTCGAACAGCGCGCGGGCCGCCTCGTGCTCGATCTGCTTCGACTGCAGGTGGAGCAGACTGGAGATGATCTGCAGGTTGTTCTTCACACGGTGGTGGATTTCGCGCAGGAGCACCTCCTTCTCGCGCAGGGAGGCCTTGATGCGTTCCTCGGCGCGCTTGCGCTCGGTGATGTCCTGCGCCACGCACACGATGTCCGGCGCCGCGTCGGATTCGCTGGCGACGCGGGCACGCGAGAAGAGCACAGGCACCGCCGTCCCGTCGCGCGTGCGGAGCGTGCGCTCGGCGTGATCAACGAAGCCCTGCCGCTGAAACGTCGCGCGCTCGGCGTCGGTGAAGAGGGGGCCGTCGTCGAGGAGGGCGTCGAGGAGTGTCTCGTGGAGGACGTCTTCGTCGTAGCCCAATTGCTGTCGCGCGGCCCGGTTGGCGCGCCGGATGGTGCCATCGGGGCGGACCACGAACAGCATCTCGGCCATCGAGTCGAGGATGTTGTTGAGGTACGTGCGAGAGACGGTCCGGCGGCTGATGGACGTCGTCATGTCGTTGATGGCCCGCGCGAGGGTGCCCCACTCATCCGACCGGTCCAGGTCGATCCCGCGACGCAATCCGGTGGTGTCGAGCGCCTCGACGGCGCGGGTGAGGCGGCGGAGCGGACGCAGCACGGCGCGGCGCACGTACACGCCGAACCCCACGATGACCGCCAACCCCAGCGCAGCACCCACCGCGATGATCACGTTGGCGCGGCGAAACAGCGCGTCCGCGTCCGGGCCCATAGCGAGTGCGGCCTGCACCTGTTGCTGCGTGACGTACGCCGTGAACCCGACGAAGACCACGGCCAACGCGACGATCCCGAGTCCGACGTACAGGGTGCGGCGAAGCGTCATCGAGAGGAAAAGATCAAGGGTTCGAAAGCATGCGCGGAAGCGCCCGTCGTGGGAGCAGAGGGAAGATCAAAAATCAAACCGCTGCGGGTCGTTCGCCGAATGGCGCGCAAGGGGGCGCATCCGACGAGGGATCGTGTTTCAGGTGAGACACTGTTGAGACGCACGTGAGACACGCATGTGTTTCACGCATGGAGAGCCCCTCGAAACACAGGTGATTTTATGTTAGGCATAAACCACTGTCTTGGAATGGTTTATGGGAAAAGAAAAAGCTTGGCACGTGGGTTGTCATAGTATACGAGTGGCCATGAGGCGTGGCAGTGACGCGGCGCTTCATCGCCTGCTTTTTCATCGACCTACTCATTCTCCCATGCAAACTATGACATACGCGAGATACACGATTCCTCAGGCGGCAGCGCTATTCGTTGCCGCCCTGGCGCTGATCTGGACCGGCTGCGACAGCACCGGATTTTCTCCTGATGACGAGCCGAGCGCGCCCGTGACGCTCTCCTTCATGGCGCCGTCGGCGGCAAGCGCCACGAACGGATTCAGCAAATCGGCGAAAAGCCGCACCTTTGGCGACGATGTGGGCAATGCCCTCACGATCGAGTCCGTGGAAATCATCCTCCGCGAGATTGAGTTCGAGCGTGCCGATGC
>CAYFRX010000314.1:0-3689 GCA_964345515.1 uncultured Rhodothermales bacterium | reverse complement strand
CTCCCTCACAGTCGATTGAGCCGGACATCTTTCAACTCCACCCGCATCGGAGGTCCCTGGTGAATCTGAAAAGCGATGATTCCTTCCGCCTCCCCTTCAGGAGACGCATCGACCACTTCGTGCATCAGTTGGTCGTTGATCCAGACCCGGATGGTGTCCCCATGGGCGTACACCCGGTAGTCGTTCCACTCCGTGTGAACGTGTACATGGTCGCCGAGGGCATCCTCGGTGGCGAAGCGTTGTTCGCGCCGCTCGCCCTGCGCATCGATGTATACACGTTGGCCGCGGCGCGCCAGGATACCGCGCCCGCCCTCGTCGTAGTGGATTCCCGGAATCCAGTCGCTGACTGCCATGTCGGCCTGGTAGCCACGGACCCGGTGTTCGAGATTGGGATGTGCCTCATCCTCGAAGCGCTCGGAGCGAATCTGAATCCCGGAATTGCCAAACGAGTCGGGCGATACGATGACAAACCGATAGTCGAATGTTACCTGAAAATCGGCCGGTTCGCCCCCTTCCCAGATCAGAAAGGTGTTGGCTTCGGTGGGCGTCTCGGCGGTCGCCTCGCCCACGATGGCCTCGTTCTCAACGCTCCAGAACCGCGCATCGCCATCCCAGCCAGTCAGGTCTTCCCCATTGAAGATCGGCTCCCCTTCCGTTTCCGCCGCGGCAGTGCGCTCGGCCCCCTCCGTGCGCGGTTGACATCCGGCTAGGACGATCAACATCCCTGCCATGAGGGACAGGACGTACAGCCAAAGACTCCACTGCGCGTTTTTGCCCATAAATGTCTTTTATACTTGTTGGATGAAGTGAAAGATATAACGGATCACGTCAACGACGATATACCCCAGCCAGCTGCTCACGCTGACTCGAACCATACACGCCGTATCAAGATGTGGGATACGCGCATCTCCAATGTAAACGAAATAATGAGTATACTCTATTTATAGATTACGTGCTGCCAATAAAAGAATCAAAATCTGTATTTATACTTATGCATTTATTATATGACTCCTACTCGCTCTCTTGATCTTCGTCCGTCGCTTCTTCGTCTTCTCCCGTGTACACCTCGGCCTCTGGATCTCCGCCAGAAACCATATAGGCCATCAGGTCGCGCAGCTCGTCCGCACTAAGGGTGTTAATCATATTCGGCGGCATTTGAGACACGTCCACGGGCTGAACGGACGCCACCTCATCCTGGCTGACAACCGTGGGCGGCGCGTCTGGATCTCTCGTATACACCTCCAGACGGTCTTCCCGCTCAACGACGAGCCCGGTGATCGTGTCGCCATTGCGCAGCTCCACTTCCGAGCTGCTGTATTGATCTGAAATGATCTGGCTCGGATGGATAATGGATTCGAGCATTTCTCCCATGCTGAACCGGCGGGCGACCGTGTTGAGGTCGGGCCCAATGTTGCCGCCGTAGCCGCCAAAGCGGTGGCACGAGGCGCAACCGGTCGCGTGGTACAAACTGCGACCGCGCTCAAAGTCTTTTTCACCGACGATCGTTCGATCCCGACCTTCCTGATCTCCATACAACACGTCGATGCCCTCCTCCACGGTCCACTCGCGGCCGGGACCTTTGGGCGGGATGATTTCGAAGTCGGGGGCTTGACCGAGGTTCACGCCCGTAAGGTCCGAGACGGCGGCGATCTCCTCTTCGGAGGCATTACTCAGCGCCTCGTCCCGCATCCGCTCAAGGAAGCCCGTATAGCTGGCACCCCCCAGCGCATCCGACGCTTCGTTGATGAAGGTGAAGTATTCGCGGCGCTGCTTGATGCTCCAGCTGTTTCTCAGATTCCGCAGCATGTAGGCGTACTCCAGCTTGTCGGTCGGAGGCGGATTGTCGATCATGTCCTGGATGGTGCCGCCATACCGTTCGCTCCGCTCCAACAGGCTTTCATCCCAGTCCGGGACGGGCGGCTCGGTGTCCTCTTGCATCAACGCCAACGCTTTATCGATGACCCGGGCGTCCTTCAGGTACACGAGTACACGGATCAGCTCCACGTTGACTCGGCTGTCTTCATGAGGCAGCAGTTCCTGTAGCGCATTCGTGATCTGCGTTCGCTGCTGCTGACTGGGATCGCCGAGCCGCATGAACACGAGGGACATCGCCCGCAGGTACCCCAACTGCTCATCGGCACTCAGCTCGGTGAGGTCGAGGTCCAGCAAAGAATCGATGGCGTCCTCGCGGTACGCCGTCGCATCGGTCCGTGCGAGGGCGACCAAGGCGGTAATGCGAGCTTGCGGATGCTCCTCGTTGAAGGCCCGCTCGGCCCAACGGTCCACGGGCTGAAACTCGACGGCTACGCGAGCGGCGTAGCGAATGAACCGGTCGTCGTGGTCGAGGTGGGGCCAAGCCGTCTCGATGGCTTGTGGATCCTGGTGCCCATGGAAGGCCTCCAGTGAGTGGCGCAGCTGACGCGCCTCGCGCGCTTCCGGCTGGTCAACCACTTCGGCCGGTGCCGTCGATTCGTCGCCCCGATACACCACCCGGTAGAGGTGGGAATCGAGGCCGCGTCCTCCGGTCAAGAAGTACAGGTGGCCGTCCGGGCCGATGACCGCATCCGTCAAGGGCAGGGGGCTTCCACTCAAAAACTCCTCGGCCTCGGCTCGATAGGTGGCTCCCTCAGGCGTGAGATGGATGGCCCGAATCGTCCCAAAGGTCCAGTCCAACGCGTACAGAGCCCGCTGATACCGTGCCGGAAACTGTGCCCCGGTTCCGAATAGAAGCCCCGTGGGCGAGCCGGGCCCGATGTCCATCACGGGCGGGAGGCTGTCCTCAAAATACGTTTTCCACTTTCCACTCCCGCTGCGCCAGCCAAAATCGCTTCCGCTCACGGCGTGCAGAAGACGGGTGGGCCGGTACCACGGCATCCCCATATCCCACTCCATGTCCGAGTCGTAGGCAAACAGCTCGCCGTGCGGATTCACCGCGATGTCGTACGTGTTGCGATACCCGATGCTGAACGCCTCCCATCGGCTGCCCTCAGGGTTGACGCGCGAGATGACCCCCCCCGGCGCCAAGATGCCCCGGGCATGCCCGCGCGCGTCCCAGTTGCGCGGCAAGAGGAGGTCTTCGTCCCAGCTCGCCACCCGCTGCGCGGCAAAATCGGGGTGGGCGGTGTGGTTACCATTCACGACATACAGCTCCGTCCCGTCCGCGGTGGGAATCACCGCATGGTTGCCATGCTCCCCGCCCCCATCAGGAGATTCCTCGAGATACTCCAGCAGGTTGAACGGGTCGGTATCCCCCGTATTGCTCAATCGGAAGAGTCCAACCCCGTTCACGTTGGCGTAGAAATGATCGAAGGCCCAGTGGAGCCCTTGCGCGCCGGAGACGGGCATCATCACCTCCTCCACCTCAACGCTGGGCGCGTCGAGGTCGCCGCTAACGATAATCCGAAAAAGGCCCTCATCGCCTTGATCGGAAGCGATCAGGTGTCCATGGGGACCGACCGCGAGCGCGACCCAGGACCCTTCCTCGTCACTGGGAACGTCATAGAGCCGCTGCACCTCAAAATCCGGCAACGTTTGGATCGAGGCCTCTTGAAGCGTATCAGCCGCTGTATCTTGCGACATGGGAGCAACGCCGTGGGACGCGGTCGCCATGGGGCCTTCGCCCGAGGTGGGCGCGTTGTAGGCCAAGAGCATCAGGGGGACCATCAGCACCATGACCCACGGTCCGATGC
>CAYFRX010000313.1:0-3699 GCA_964345515.1 uncultured Rhodothermales bacterium | reverse complement strand
CTTCTCGCGTTCGAAGCGGGAGCGGTCGGGGGCGAGCGTCCAGGCCGTCAGGTCGGCGGCCGATCCGTCGTGGACGGCGACGATGGCGTACGTGTAGCCGGGAAAGGTCGCCTCGGCGAGGTCCGTCTCCGACGGGCGCGCCGGGTGGTCCGGGTGCGAGTGATAGAAGCCGACCACGTCGAGGTCTTGTTCGGCGGCGGCTTGCTGTGCAGTGCGGTAGTCGTCCGGCGTGATGGCGTAGCGCCGCGTGCGATTCGTGACCTGTCGGTTGTCCACGCGGCGGATAGCCCACACGTGGTTCACGCCGTCTCGCATGGTGCCCAGCAAAAAGCCGCAGCCTTCTTCAGGATACGCAGCCTCACCGTGGGTGCGGATGGCATCGAGTACGTCAGGCGTCGTGGTCATGAAAGGTGTAGGTGGCAATGGACGTAGGGGCGAGCGGCCGCTCGCCTGTACAGGATGGAAACTATGGGCGAAGGGTCAGCCATCATTATCCCAAAAGGCATCGCTGAGGTAGCGTGTGCCGGTGTCGCAGAGGATCGTGACGACGCAGCCGGCGTCCAGCGTGCGAGCCACACGCAGCGCCACGGCTACGTTCGCACCCGCCGACGGGCCGACGAGCAGCCCCTCTTCGTGGGCGAGCCGCCGCGTCATGGCGTGGGCATCTTCCGTCGTGCACTGGAGCGCGTCATCTGCCAGCGCTTCATCGTAAATGCGGGGCACCATGGCCGTCGGCATGTGCTTGAGGCCTTCGAGCCCGTGCAGCGATGTCGCCGGCTGCATGGAGACGCACTGGATGCTGTCGTCGAATGCTTTCAAACGGCGCGTGACGCCCATGAAGGTGCCCGTCGTGCCGAGGCCCGCAACGAAGTGGGTGACGCGCCCGTCGGTTTGCTCTAGAATCTCGGTGCCAGTCCCTTCATAGTGGCTGCGCCAGTTCGCATCGTTACTGTACTGGTCGGGGTAAAAATACCGGTCGGGTTCGGCCTCCACCAGCGCCTTCACGCGCTGCTGGGCGCCGTCGGTACCGTCCATCGGATCGGTCAGGATGAGCTCGGCACCGTACGCGCGCAGGATGCGCTTGCGCTCGTCGGAGGCGTTGGCCGGCAGGGCGAGGGTAACGGGCCGGTCCAGGGCCGCACCGATCATAGCATACGCGATGCCCGTGTTGCCGCTCGTCGCGTCGATGAGCGGCTGCCCCTCGCCGAAGGCCCCTGTGTACAGGCCGTCCTGAATCATGGCCAAGGCCGGGCGATCCTTCACCGAACCCCCCGGATTCAGATGCTCGGCCTTCGCGTAGAGCGTCACGGTATCCGGCAGATTCGCCGCAATATGCGTCAGTTCGAGGAGCGGCGTATCGCCAACCTGGCACAGGAGGTCGGCAGAGCGGCGAGGCGGAGTCGAAACGGGAGGAGCGGCGGGATCCATCGGTCGAAACGGGGCGGGGCGGCAACAAAAAAGCCTCTCGCGGCCAATCCGGAGAGGCAGAGGAGAAGACAAGCTGTAACCTGCATGCGTCAGGGCACGACGTGGCACCGGTCGGACAGGCGGTCTTCTCCCGCGGCACAACAACAACACCGTGTGGACAAGGCGTACAGCATGGCAGTAGCAGCACTGATTATCGGTTCCATGAGGACAACTCGGCCCACCCGCGAAAGTTCACGTCGCGTGTAACAAAATGAAAAGACCCTGCCAATCGCGCGGATTAGCAAGGTCTGGTGTGGAGCTACGGGGACTCGAACCCCGGACCTCTTGCATGCCATGCAAGCGCTCTACCAACTGAGCTATAGCCCCGGCGTGTCTGTTTGGACTGTCCATCCTACGAAACGTTTCAGCCGGCATCAATCCAGCCCCGTACAGCCCCCATTCGTTCCACGCGGTATTCACACGGTGGCGGTCCGACCCGACGCCCTACGCGACGCGGCAGTATCTGCACCACGAACCCCTTTATCTTCCGGGTGGATCCGGATACTTTGGGTAAGGTCGGATTTTCTCTCGTTCAGCGGCGAAAAGGATGAAACTCGCACTCGTGGGCACGGGGCAGATGGGACAGGCTGTCGCCGAGTTGGCGACGCAGCGTAATCACACTGTGGTGGCCACTTTCGATTCCTCGCAGCCGCTCCTGGAAGCCGCGCCCGATGCCCTCAAGGACGCGGAGGTGGCGATTGATTTCAGCCTGCCTGACGTGGCGCTCGATCATATCCAGCGCTACTGCCTGTGGCAACAGCCGGCGGTCGTCGGCACGACCGGATGGTACGACGCGCTAGACTCCGTCGAGGGGTGGGTCGACGCGCATGACGCCACGGTGCTGTACGCCGCGAACTTCTCGATGGGCGTGGCGCTGCTTCGGCGGGCCGTGGCGGGCGTGCTTCCGCTGCTCGATCAGTTGCCCGATTTCGATCCGTACCTGCACGAGATCCACCACCGGCGCAAGGTGGACAGTCCGAGCGGAACGGCGCACGTGCTGGCTGAAATGATGGTAGATGGACTCGAGCGCAAGTCGCACGTCGAGACCGAGACGCAGCATGAGTGCATCGATCCAGAGGCGTTGCACGTCAGCTCTACCCGCGCAGGCGACGTGTTTGGCGAGCACGCGGTGGGGATTGACAGCCCCTTCGACCATCTCACGCTCATCCACCGCGCCAAGAACCGCCGCGGATTTGCGTTCGGGGCCCTCCGCGCCGCCGAATGGCTGCCGGGCCGCCAAGGGCTCTTTACGCTCGACGACGTGCTGGCCGACTGGCTCGACGCCCCGGCGTAATCTGCGGTGGCTTTGGCCCTTTACGTTTTTCTCTGCTCGTTCATTGACGGACCTCTTCTCATGCCAACACAGCATCTCTTTCGGGGCACGGCTCCAGCGCTCGTCACGCCCTTCACGGCTCGCGGCGAAATTGACGAGCCGGCCTTTCGGCAGCTGATCGATCGTCAACTCGACGGCGGTGTGAGCGGCCTCGTCGTGCTGGGCACGAGCGGCGAAAACCCCACCGTCACGCATTACGAACGGCGCCGCCTCGTCGACCTGGCCCTTCAGCAGGCCGACGGGCAGGTCCCTGTCATCGTGGGCACCGGCACGTACAACACCGAGGATAGCATCGCCTTCTCCGTGGAGGCCAGCCAGGCCGGCGCCGACGGGTTGCTCGTGGTCGGGCCGTACTACAACAAGCCCTCGCAAGCAGGCTTCCGCCGCCACGTCGAAGCCATCGCGGAGGCGACGGATCAGCCCATCATTCTGTACAACGTGCCGGGCCGGACGAGCTTCAACATCCGCGCCGAAACGGTGCTGGCCCTCGCGGAAGACGTGCCTTCGGTGGTGGGCGTGAAGGAGGCCTCGGGCGACCTGCAGCAGATCAGCGACATCCTTCGGTATCGCCCGGATTCGCTGGCGGTCTACGCGGGCGATGATGAGATCACGCTGCCGCTGCTCGCGCTTGGGGGCGACGGCGTCGTGTCCGTAGTCAGCAACGCGCTGCCGGGGCCGTTTGCTGAGATGGTGCAGGCGGGACTAGACGGCGAAATACAGGCAGCGCGCCAACGTCACTTCGATCTCCTCCCGGCCCTGCGCGCGTGCTTCTTCGAGAGCAACCCGGTGCCCATCAAGATGGTGCTGGCCGCGCAGGGGTATATGGAAGAGCACGTCCGGCTCCCCCTGGCGCTGCCCGATCCCGACGCGCCGGTGCGCGAGCGCATCCTGGCCGCGTT
>CAYFRX010000312.1:0-3709 GCA_964345515.1 uncultured Rhodothermales bacterium | reverse complement strand
GGCCGAGGGGCCGTGCAAAAAGCCGTTTATCGGGAGGGGCCGCTTGGTGGAAATCAGATGAACCAAGGGGGATGCGAATGACGTGCGTATCCCCTACGTTACAGCCGGCTTGATTATCTCGCATGTTGCCTTCTCATCAAACCCCCTTATCGGTTTATGTCCGACACGCCCATCACGTTTGGAACGGACGGCTGGCGCGCCGTCATCGCGGACGACTACACGTTCGAGAACCTGGAGCGCGTCGCCCACGCCACGGCGCTGTGGTTGAAGGACGACTACGGCGAGGCGCCGCGGGTCGTGCTCGGTCACGACACACGGTTCATGGGGCGCGAGTTTGCCGAATACGCCACCCGCGTGCTGGCCCATCAGGGCGTCCACGTCACCCTCGCCGAGACGTTCGTGCCCACGCCGGCGATCAGCTGGGCGACAGAAGCGATGGACTGCGACGCGGGCGTCGTCATCACGGCGAGCCACAATCCGCCCAAGTACAACGGTTTCAAGCTGAAGGCGAACTTCGGCGGCCCCGCGCCGCCCCCGATGGTGGCGACCGTCGAGGAGGCGGTGAAGCGCGTGCCGACGCGGGCCGAGCCGCTTCCTACGCTGGCGGAGTTGCAGGAACAGGGGCGCGTGCAGATCGACGACCTGGCCGCTGCGTACACGCTGGCGCTCCGTGATATTCTGGACCTTGATGCCATCCTCGACTCGGATCTTAAGATCGCCCACGATCCGATGTTTGGGGCCGGCCGCGGCGTCGTCACCGAACTGCTCGGGGCGGAGCGCGTCGTGGAACTGCATGGCGACTGGAACCCGAGCTTCCACGGGCAGCCGCCCGAGCCCATCGAGCGCAACCTGCACGAGCTGGCTGCCGCCGTCCCCCGTGAGGGCTGCGACCTAGGCCTCGCCAACGACGGCGACGCCGACCGCATCGGCATGTTCGACGAGCGGGGTCAGTTCGTGAGTTCGCACCGCATCCTGGCGCTCTTGACCAAGTACCTCGTCGAGGAGCGCGGGCTGACGGGCACCATCGTCAAGACGTTTTCGACGACGCACATGCTCGACACGATGGCCGACCACTACGGCCTGGACATCGAGACGATGCCCATCGGGTTCAAGTACATCGCCACCAAGATGGCCGAAGGGGACGTGCTCGTCGGCGGCGAGGAGTCGGGTGGCATTGCGGCGAAGGGGCACATCCCCGAGCGCGACGGCATCTACATCGGCCTGCTGATCACCGAGATGGTGGTGAAGCGGGGCAAGCCGCTCTCGGCCCTCGTGCAGGAGCTCTACGACACGTTCGGCCCGCATCACACGTACCGCGACGACCTCCACATCAGCGAGGCCCAGAAGCGCTCGGCTCTGGCACGGCTGGAGGACGAGGGCGGGCTCGACAGGGTGAGCGGGCACGCCGTGCAGCGCGTGGAGACGCTCGACGGCTTCAAGCACATCATCGACCACGGCTGGCTGCTCATCCGGCCCTCGGGCACCGAGCCTGTGCTGCGTGTCTACTCCGAGGCGGAGACCGCCGAAGCGGCCAAGGCGCTCGTGAAAGACGCGACGGCCCAGTTGGGCATCGACGACCCGGCGCACTGACCTCCGCTTCTCACGAGTTACGTTGTAGCGATGAACACACCCCCTGACGGAAAGCGCTCCTCCACGTCGCGTCCGGTCCGGGTCGGCATCATCGGTGCGGGGTGGCCCGGCCAGCGCCATGCCGACGGGTACGCGGCCTGTCCGGACGCCGAACTGGTGGCCATCAGCGACCTCAACCTGGACCGGCGCCGCGCGTTCGCCGCGCGCTACGGCGTGGAGGACACCTACGGCGACTATCAGGACCTGCTGGCCGATCCCGACATCGAGGCCGTCAGCGTGGCGCTGCCTAACTTTTTGCACAAGCCGGCCACGATCGCCGCGCTGGAGGCTGGCAAGCACGTGCTCTGCGAGAAGCCGCCGGCCCGGACTCGCGCCGAGGCGGCCGCCATGGCCGAGGCCGCGGCCCAGCAGGAGCGGGTGCTGGCCTACGCGCTGCAGCGCCGCTTCCTCCCGGCCACCGAACAGTTGCGCGAGCGCGTGCAGCAAGGAGAGCTGGGGACCCTCTACCACGCGCGAGCCGTCTGGACGCGCGCTTGGGGCGTGCCGCAGGGCGCGGCCGACTGGTTCACCGATCCCGAGCGCGCCGGCGGTGGGGCGCTCATCGACATCGGTATTCACGCCCTCGACCTCGCGTGGTACGTCATGGGCTGCCCGGAGCTGCGTTCCGTCGCGGGCCAGGTGCACAATCGGTTTCCGGGCGAGACGGCCACCGAAGACAGCGCGTTTGCCCTCATCCGCTGCGCGGGCGGCCGCACCATCCAGTTGGAGACCAGCTGGATCCTGCCGCAGGCCCGCGACGAGCAGTGCGTCCACGTATACGGCACCGAAGGCGGCGCCTCGCTCGAAGAGCGGTCACTGGCCCTCCATCGCGTGAGCGCTGATGGGTGCACGACGGAGCGCCCGCCCGTGCCGAGTGGATGGCCGGACGGCTATGTAGCGCCCTTCGAGGCGCAGGCGGTTGACTTCATCCGGGCCATCCGGGAGGGGGGCGCGCCGTGCACACCGGCCGCACAGGGAACGCAGCTCATGGCGCTGCTCGATGCCATCTACGCTTCCGCCGAGGCCGGACAGGAGGTACGCATCGACGCGGTGACCGACTCGGCCTGATCCTAGCCTGAGCGCTTCGGGCACGGGCACAATCGGGATCCACCCCGTCTCAGCGGGCCACGGAATCAGTCGCCTCGGCGATTGCGGCCGTTCGGGCTGCGTGGACGGGTGGCGCTGCCCTCACCTTCTTTCTAAATTAAAGCAGCGCGCAGCGGATGGCGGGCGTGCACCGCCTCGGCAGGAATATTGCGCGCCGAATGGGTACGGCGTGCTCCGTAGTCCATCCTGAGGGGCACGCGTTCTCACTGCAGCGCTTCAGCTCATACTCATCAACGGATCGCACCATGTCTGGCAAGTTAGTGCGCTGTGCCGCGTGCAGCGCCGAGCTTGGAACCAAGATGGATTCCATTGTCACGCTGTACGCGGATCAGTTTCCCAGCCTCACGCACTCTTTCCGCACCAGGTACGACGACGAAGCCGACCACCGGTTGGTTACGGCCCCTTGCCCGGTGTGCGGCGTTGACAATCAGTGGGTGGGGGCGGGCGTTCGGCTCCGCACGCGCTGATAACCACGTTCGCTGGTTGTCTCACCGCCGGGAGCAACGACAGGCGAATGGAATAAACGGAAGGGGTCGACGGTCTTTCAGCATGAAGGATTCCACAAACACGCCGTCGATGCCATGTTCCAACTTCACTTGAGGACGATACGCATGTTCGTTATCGCGCTGCTTATCATCGTAGGCGTGTCGGCCTGCTCCCTGGTGCCGGGGGACACCTCGACGCGGGACACGGATCCCGTGACCGTGGCGAAGACGGCAGACGATCTCGTGATCAGAAATCACTCAGAGGCGTTGATCTGGACGTTCGTGGCCGGCCGCCAGGCACTCAACACGATATTATGGGCACCGAGCGTCGATGGGGAGGGAATTGCCCCGGGCGAGGCTGACTCGGTAGCCATCGCAGATATTCCGAAAGATCCCGCCGAGCAAGAGGTCGTCGTGCACTGGTGGCACGCCGTCGTCCAGGAGGGAGAGCGCGCCCCGGGCGAGGTGCAGTCGATCGTCGTGGCGCT
>CAYFRX010000311.1:0-3711 GCA_964345515.1 uncultured Rhodothermales bacterium | reverse complement strand
TTCTTAACGGTGCGTTGGATACGCCACAGCCAAATGAAGTCACAATTCGTTTTAAAAGATCGAAGCTATTACCTCCCGATGACTGAGTTATTGAAACCTCTTGCCACTGTGATCTACCGGCGCATTCGCTGGTTGGTGTGGATCCCGCTTCTCCTTCTCATTGCCGTTCCTGCGCTGGCTCAGGAGGAGCCGCCCGTCGTACCGCCTTCGGTGGAGAGGGCAGCAATCGAAATTGAGCGCGGTCGCGACATCGTGCAGCCCCTCAGCCTATGGTATCAGGAAGGCACGAAGCCGCCCGACAGTTTGGGTGTTTTGCGCGTGCCTTGCTGCGGTACCGGAGAACTGGACGCCATTACCTATCCCGATGCAGTGGACCAGTTTCCGGTCAACCTCCAAGTGGCCGTCTTCGTTCGTGATGGGCAAATTGCAGAGGTCCCGATCAGCACCGACGTGCTACGGGGCCTTACGCCTGGGCGTATTATCATTCGATCGGCCCCAGACGACCATTACGACATCGCGGAGCCGTTTGGGGTGGAGCCGATCAAGCAGGTGCCCGGAAATGAGACCATCATCAACGCTCAGGCCTGGTATCAAGCCTCGTTGCAGAACCCTGATTCCGAGACCATAGCACCTGACGATAAGTTTCATACCATTCGCGAGTTGCGGGGACAGCTTCGCAGCACGGCCCGCGAAGGGGAGAGTGTCTTCTTCGTCATTATAGCCGGTCGCGATGAACCACCAGTGGTCACGCTTACGCCCGTCCCGCCCGAACGCATGGTGGCGCCTGTCCTCGAAGCCACCATCGACTTGAAGCTCCGGCAGGTGGCACGTCCACGCCTAGACTGGACAACCACCACGGCCCTCCTCGCTGGCCCCAACCGCGCCGACCTGCCGGGCCGCCAGTCGAGCACGTACAAGGCCTTTCGCGTGCGAGGACATGTGCAGAGCACGCTCCGCTGGCATGCGAATCCCGCAGAGTCGTATTCGTTTACGGTGTTTGGAAGTTCACAACCCACGTTCCGCCAATCCGACTCCCACCACGACGTACCATATGGACTGTCTATCTCCGCTCGATTTGGTGCGGTCCGTGCGATTGAGCTTCGCGCCGAGGCCAGCTATGAAGACGACCCGTTTCAGGCTCAAGGCTTTCAGAGCGGTGATGAACGTCTCCGTCTTATGCTTGGGTACGATTACGAGACCGAGACCACACGTCGTCGCGTGAGCATTGGCCCAACGTACTTTCGTGATCAGACAAGCGTGTGGGAGCGCAACCGTACGGATGCGCGGGAGCTTGGCTTCACGCTGGAAGGGCTGTGGAACGAACAGATCACAATCGCAGGGTTCACGACATCAATCCGGTCGCTTGCGGCCTTAGACCAGAGCTGGGGCTACATTCGGGACGCCGGTACACGCAATACCACACTCGAAGGGCGGTTGGCGATTAAACCGAACTTTGGGATCGGAAGCACCCGGATGGAGTTCGGTCCTGCGGCGTACGTCCAATATGTAAGCAATGACTATGACATGATGCCTGGCTTTTCAGAATTCAATGCGCAGGCGGGTCTTGAACTGACCACCCACATCAAGTTCTGAGAGTTCGTCGACGCTACAAGCAGCTGGCTGCCATACAGCCCTCCACCGGTCGTCGTCGCCTTTAATCGAAAGAGCGAGCAGCACACCCCACGGGGTCGGTGAGTGGGTCGACGCCGAAGAGGGCTACCGAAGGGGATTTCGAGAATGCCTCGTGTCTGAGGCGCTCCCTCCTCGATGCGCGCCGTCGCAAACCCGCCGGGGTGCTGTTCGTAGAGGTCGCCGTGCGCTGCCAGGATGGTCGGCTGGATGCCCTTGCAGTTCCTATGGCTCGTCCCGCTGTAATCAAACGCGAGCGCCTGCGGTGGATGCTCCAGGTCGGCGTCGGACTCATTGACGATGGGCGACGGATGGCGCCCAGCCCGTCCTGAAGCAAAGCAGGATGTACCTCCCGAACGAGGAGCCAGCGGGCCCCTTCCCCCTATTCAACGCGAGCCCTCTTCTGCACGCTCGCCCTACCTACATCCACATTCCTCCCTCCGCCCCTCGTTGGAGGCCGTCTCGTTGCGACTGCATATCTCGAAACATGTTGTTGCGAGCCCGATTCCAAAAGCCGTTCTCGTTCACCGCATGGAACCGCGCGATGACAGAGCCGAATGTGATTTCCTTCACTGCTGCTGACGAGAAGGGGTGTGCGCGCCCACATGTTCAACGAAGAAGATCGATAATCCGATGAGCACCCCGTCTCCACAGAAAACGGGTGCGGCGCGCGATATACTGGAGGCGCACTTGCCCGGCCATCTCTCTCCGACCCTGCGGAAAGCGCTCACTGAGGCGAAGGCGCAGCTTGCGACCATCTACGGCGACCGGCTCCGCCGCGTGGTGCTCTACGGCTCCCGCGCCCGCGGCGATGCCCGGCCCGACAGCGACGTCGACCTGCTGGTCGTGCTGGAGGCGCCGGTCGAAAACGAGTACCAAGAGATCAAGCGGGCGGGGTCGTTCTGGGGAGATCTGCTCTCCTGCTACGGCCTGTCATTTTCCATCAAGCCGTACACCGAAGAGACCTACCAGGACCGGCCGGCAGCGTCCCTTCATGCGCAACGTCCACGAGGAAAGCATTGAGCTGTGAGCGCGGGCCGGACGAACATCTACAAGGCGGCCCGCGAGAAAGCACGGCGTGCCCTCCGTACGTCGCGGCTCAACCTGGAAGACGGCGACGGGGACGGAGCGATCAATCGCGCATACACCGCAGCGGGGCACGTGGCGTAGACATAGAAACGGCCCTCGGGTCGCCGATTGTGGGCGCTGAGGGCCATTCTCATGGGTGCCACGGAAAGTAGGCCCGGAGGGATTCGAACCCCCGACCCGCGGATTAAGAGTCCGCTGCTCTACCAACTGAGCTACGAGCCTATTGGGATTTTCGATAGACATAAACCCTCGGTGCAACCAACCCGTTCCCCCTTCAACGCTTCTTTGCGTGAGGCCCCTCTCCCCAGCCGGCTGTCCAACCTGTCCTCCGCTTCGGCGACGCCCCGTTGCGTCTCTCCTGCCCGACCATCAGACGGTTTCGGGCGTCGGGTGAACCCACGGGTCGCGATACGGACGGGCCAAGAGCCGGTTCGCCCTCTCGTCGCCAATGACGCGGCCCGCCTCGGGGTCCCACTGCAGACTGCGGCCGAGCTGATGCGACAGGTTGGCTAAGATGCAACTCGCCGTGGAAATATGCCCCTCCTCGATGTCGGCAACCGGCCGGCTGCGCTGGTCGATGGCATCCAGGAAGTCGAGCATGTGAGCCCGGATGGCGGGGGCTACATGCTTTTCCAGATCCTCCTCCGTTTTGTCCACCGAGTACTCCCCCAGCTCGTACACCACGTCGCCATGGATGCGCTCCCCATCGCCCTGGGGCATGAAGTCGTAGCTGTGGACACTGGCCTTCAGCGTTCCTCGATCGCCGTAGAAGAACGCCGCCCACGGGTAGTCCGGATCCGTGGGATTGCCCCACGTCCGATGCTGCCACGTCATGGTCACGTCCCCAAAATCGAAGGTGGCCGTCTGGGTGTCGGTCGTGTTTGCCTTCGCCTCGTTCTGCACCAAGATGCCGCCCTGCGAGCTGATGCGCGTGGGCCAGCCGAGGTCAAGCATCCAGCGCGCCATGTCGAGCATGTGAACGCACATGTCGCC
>CAYFRX010000310.1:0-3753 GCA_964345515.1 uncultured Rhodothermales bacterium | reverse complement strand
TACTAGCGTGCCTCCTCCCATGAGGAAGCGAGCCACACTGAACGAGATGGGGGCCATCTCGCGGAGCGCCAACTCAGCCAACACAAAGTTGGCGCCCCACAAGAACACGAAGAGCGAGAGCAGGGAATGGTGCGACCAGGACGCCGTCCGATCTGCGCCCGCGACAGAGTCTGTATCAGCAGCATCGGGGTGCGTCATGCGGACAGCCTCCGGTGATGAACAGGTCACACAGGGTTGGGCCGGGAGCGGAGCATGCGCTGGACTGACCGGGTACAGTGGGGGACAGAGCTCAACAGACAAGCATCCGAGACACCACAAGATGGAAAAAATCAGCCCGTTGGGCAAGCGGTGCCGTGGCGCGCTGTTACGGACTGCATCAGCATGTCATGAGTGGGATGATCCGTCGGCGAGTAGTCCCGTCGGGGGCTACGAGGCACCCTCTTGACGGCCCGAATACAGCGCGAGCAGCTTCTCGGCAGCCGCAAAGGAGGAAAGCGTGCCGGCTTCGACCTGCGCTTCAATGTCACCAAGCGCAGCCTGCACGTCGGGGTCGTTGATGAAGTCCTCCTGCAGGCGGTGCTCAATGGTCTGGTGCATCCAGTGGAGGGCCTGTCGCCTGCGGCGATGCTCGAACGAGCCGTCGGCTCTCGCCTGCGAGCAGAACGCGTCGATTGTTTCCCACACGGCGTTGATGCCCTCGCCCGTTTGGGCCGAGCAGGTGAGCACTGGAGGCGTACGCCCCGCATCGTCAGGCGGGAAGAGGTGCAGCGCCCGCTGGTATTCCGCTTGCGCCCGCTGAGCTGCGGTCCGGTTGTCGCCATCGGCTTTGTTGATCGCGATGGCGTCGGCCATCTCCACGATGCCACGTTTGATGCCCTGTAGTTCATCGCCCGCGCCGGCCAGCGCGAGGAGGAGAAAGAAGTCGACCATCGAGTGGACGGTCACCTCCGACTGGCCGACACCGACGGTTTCGACAAACACGGTGTCGAAGCCGGCAGCCTCGCAGAGCAGGATCGTCTCGCGGGTAGTCCGCGCCACGCCGCCGAGCGAGCCGCCGGTGGGCGAAGGGCGGATGAACACGGCGTCGCGGCGCGCCAGTTCGCCCATCCGCGTCTTATCGCCGAGGATGCTGCCCTTCGTGCGCTCGCTCGTCGGGTCGATGGCCAGGATGGCCAGCCGCCGCCCTGCGTCCACGAGCCGCGTGCCCAGCGTTTCGATGAACGTGCTCTTCCCGACGCCCGGGACGCCCGTGACGGCCACGCGGATCGAGTCGCCGGTGTAAGGGAGGCACGCGTCCAAGATGCGCCGCGCCCGAGCCTGATGCTCCGGACGTGTGCTTTCGGCTAACGTAATGGCCTGGCTAAGCGTGGTCCGGTCGCCCTCATGTATCGCTTGAACATAGTCATCCACCGACCGCGAGCTGCTCGCGCTGGGGTCCTGCACGTCTAGGTTGGGATTGATGTTGCTCACGCGGCGGGTGCGAGATGCGTTGGGCTCCTCGGCGGGAGGCGGCATGCGGGACGGTTAAAAGTCAGGATTCCAGATCGGCTTCAGATCGAGCGTGAAACCAGAAAGGGCCGGATCGCCACTCAGTGACGATGGAGCGTCGAGGATGGTGGGGGACTGGTCTGGGCGAAAGAGGTGGACGCGCTCGTCGAGCGGATCGATAAGCCAGCCCAGTTGCAGGCCGTTCGTCACGTACGCCTCCATCTTGTCGAGGAGGTCCGGTAGCGAATCGGACGGCGATCGCAGCTCAATGGCGAAGTCGGGGCACAGCGGCAGAAAGCGCTCCTTCTGTTCGGTAGAGAGCGTGGCTAGCCGCTCCCGCTGGACCCACGCGGCGTCCGGCGAGCGGGTGCTCCCATCCGGCAGCGTAAATCCAGTAGAGGAGTCGAAGGCCACGCCCGATCCGTCGGCTTCGGCCCAGTGATCGAGTTGAGCGGTAATCTTTGAGTTGCGGTGGCCGGTCGCTCCTCCTGCTGGGGGCATCACGATAATCGTTCCGTTGGACGTGCGTTCGAGGCGTAGATCGCGGTTGCGCTGGCAGAGCTGAAAGAAGTCCTCCTCGGAAAACGCCTCCGCGGGTCGGAACTCAAATCGCCGCGGAGGGAGCGCGACCTGCATGGTCGGGGCATCAACGATCATGGCGATGCGTGAATGGTGGTAGAAAGGGGGAGGAGCGAAGCACGGCGCATCGGCGTTACGCTTCTTGCAGGGCGTCCGCCGAGTAAGCGTCGAGGAGCACCTCAAGGATCTGCTTCGCCGCCTCGGCGATGGGCGTACCCGGCCCGAAGATGCCAGCCACGCCGTGGTCATAGAGGAACGCGTAATCCGCGTGGGGGATCACGCCGCCCACGATCACGAGGATGTCGTCTCGCCCGTGGTGCTTCAGCGCGTCGATCAACTGCGGCACGAGCGTCTTGTGGCCGCCGGCGAGGCTGGAGACGCCGAGAATGTGCACGTCGTTCTCGACGGCCTGACGGGCGGCCTCCTCAGGCGTCTGGAAGAGCGGGCCGATGTCGACGTCGAAGCCGAGGTCCGCGAACGCCGTGGCGATGACCTTCGCGCCGCGGTCATGCCCGTCCTGGCCCATCTTGGCGACCATGATCCGTGGCCGGCGGCCGGCCAGGGTGGCGAACTCATCAGCGAGATCGCGGGCCTGCTGGAACGCCTCGTCGGATTGGGCCTCCGCAGCATAAACGCCCTGAACCGATTGCGTACGCGCCCGGTGGCGACTGAAGACGGTCTCCATCGCGTCAGAAATCTCGCCCAGCGTGGCGCGCTTGCGAGCGGCGTCCACCGCTCTTGCGAGTAGGTTGCCGTCGCCGGTTTCGGCGCAGGCGGTGAGGACGTCGAGCGCCCGCTGCACGGCCGTCTCATCCCGCTCGGCGCGAATCTGCTCCAGCCGCTCCATCTGGGTGCGGCGGACGGCTTCGTTGTCGACCTCCAGCGTGGGCACCGGCTCCGTCTCGTCCGGCCGATATCTGTTGACGCCGACGATGGTCTCTTCGCCCGTGTCGATACGGGCCTGCTTGCGGGCGGCCATCTCTTCGATCCGTAGCTTGGGCAGGCCCTTCTCGATGGCCTTTGTCATCCCGCCCTCGTCCTCGACCTCCTCGATGAGCGCCCATGCGCGGCGGGCGAGCTGGTCGGTGAGCGTCTCCACGTAGTACGAGCCGCCCCATGGGTCGATGGCGCGGGTGATGTCCGTCTCTTCCTGCAGGTACAGCTGCGTGTTGCGGGCGATGCGCGCCGCCTGCTCGCTCGGCAGCGCGATGGCCTCGTCAAGCGCGTTCGTGTGGAGCGACTGCGTGCCGCCGAACGCCGCCGCCAGCGCCTCGATGGTCGTGCGCATCACGTTGTTGTACGGGTCCTGTTCGGCGAGCGAGTACCCGGACGTCTGGCAGTGGGTGCGCAGCGCCATCGACTTCGGGTTTTGCGGGTCGAAGGGCTTCACCAGCTTCGCCCAGAGCATCCGCGCGGCCCGCATCTTGGCGATCTCCATGAATGGGTTCATGCCGATGCCCCAGAAGAAACTCACGCGCGGCGCGAAGTCGTCGATGTCGAGTCCGGCATCGAGGCCCGTGCGCAGGTATTCGAGGCCGTCGGCCAGCGTGTAGGCGAGCTCCAGATCGGCGGGGGCGCCGGCCTCATGCATGTGGTAGCCGCTCACCGAGATGGCGTTGAAGCGGGGCATCTCCTTGGCGCAGTACGTGAAGATGTCGCCCACGATGCGCATCGACGGCTGCGGCG
>CAYFRX010000309.1:0-3759 GCA_964345515.1 uncultured Rhodothermales bacterium | reverse complement strand
CAACCCACAACGCGGGTCAGCTTAGAACGGCAGCTCGCCCACCTGCCGCAAACTCAGCAAGACGATGCCGACCAATCCGATTCCGAGCACCGTGGCGTAGCAGATGTAAAGCACGAAAAACTTGAGCAGCGTCTTGAACCACGATTCGTCGTAGACGCGATACATGGCCATGAACAAATAGACATGCAGATACACCATGAGGAGTGCGTTCATGACGCCACCGACCGATTCGGGCAGCGCGACGCCCGTGATGGTGGTGACCAGGAAAACGATGAACGCGAACGAGTGGTAGTTGAGCGCAAAGATGAGGTGCCCAACATAGTACCGCTGCCGACGCAGGTAGAGCAATTTCAGGAAGAGTGCGAACACGGGCAGCATAATGAACATCATCTTGGGCAGATAATTTGTCAGCCCGCTTATAAGCTGCGTCCGCATGTCCTCCTCCATCGATTCCGTGGCCGTGCGTTCGAGTGCGATGGACACCTCGGCTGAGTCGTCTTCCACATTGATACCACGCTCATCTCGGTCCACCCCCACGTGCTGCGGCAACTCCGCAACTAGCGCATTACCAATTCGCGCGTACAGCGAGTCGGCCTGGACCTGGGCGGTGTCCACCGCTGCGCCGTCCGCCGCGGGCGGTTGAAACAACGCCGTGACGACTTGACCGCCGCTTACGATGGAGAGCGTGAAGAAGAAGATGACGCTAACGGCCAAGTAGAGCCGCGAAGGCCGGGCATATCGCGCACGCCGGCCGGCGATATATTCGCGCGTGAGCAGCCCCGGCTTGAAGAGCAGCGGTACGATCGTCTGGGGCAGCCGCGCGTCAAACGTCAAGAAGTTGCTGATGGCATCCTCGATCAGGATGCGGATGGGAACGACGCGGCGCTCGTTCTCCTGCCCACAGTGCGGACAAAAATTGTCATCGATCTCGGTACCACAATTGGGGCAACGCGCTCGGGGCTGCTCAGAAGAAGGCATAGACGGCGGAGTACAACCTCTGCAGGACGGCAAACTACGAAGCGCAGGCGACCCGCTTCGGCCCACAATCTAAGCACCGGTTTTGACAGAATCACCACGGCACTGCGGCGGGGCGTATCTCAGACGCCGGTACATCAGACGCCGGTACAATAGATGGGCGCGTGCACCTGGACGTGCTCCAAAAGCTGCTCCCTAAAGGCTGCGAGCGATGGCGCCTCCGCCCAAGTCACCAGGTGCGCCGTGCAGGAGCAATCGGACGCGCCAAACCCCTCGACGGGCGTTTCGCCCCCGGGAAGGGCCCGCAGAACCCGCGCCCAGGCGCACTCACGCCGCTCGGGGTCGTACGTGTGCCACACCCGGTACAGCCGCCCGGTAGGCCGCAGATAGTCAATGTGCCAGTGCGGCGCCGTCGTCCCTGCCCGGTGCCGTCGCACCCGAGCGTGCACGCCTCCAGGCCCGAAGGCGCTCCCGACGTAGGCATATACGCCGCGCCGTATAGCCACCGAGCCGAGCCGGCCTACGGTTATAGTGCACGCCGTCGGAACGCGCAGCCACACCACGTACGTGCCGGGTGCTGCTCGTAATGGAGTCATGACAGTCTGTGAAGTTGGGGTGCCCGGCCGCTGCCTTTTCGTCAGGCTGCGCCCTTCGGCGGAGGCGTTTTGTTGTCCTGTGCGCGAGCCGGTTGCACAGGGTCCTTTGCGGCGCCTGCAGGCCACCAAGGAGCCGTCCGCGCTGCGGATCTCATCCTGCCGTGCGCCAATGCGTGACAAGCACCTGGGGCAAAAGTTAATGAAGGTGTATCCAGAGCCTCCCCCAGAGGCGCGTGATCTGCCAAAAATATAGGAGCAGCAGATTCATACCCTAGTGTACGATCAAATCCCTGACGCATGCACTGCTACGGGCTTCCTCCCGTTCCCCACCATTTTACTGCTCACCTCACAACCCCTCCCTGAATGCATAGCCGGCACGACGTAGATATTGACGCCCTGACCGATCAGCTGTTGGTCCGCATCCAACTCCTCCGCTTCCGCACGCACCGGCTGCGGGGTTGGCGCGCGTTGCACAGCCAAATCATCAAAAGCCGCCTGCCCGGTCGCCGCCTGCTCACGCCGAAAGCCGTTCATCGCGCCGTGGTGATCGTGGTTGCAGGGGAAGACGAACCGATGCCCGTCTGGGTGAACTGACGCCTTCGCCCCCTTCCACGAAGGTGCCGAAACTCCGTTCGGGCTCGTCGGCTACAAGTCGGGCAACACGGTTTGCTCTGCTTGACGCCCAACCATGCCCGACCTGCCTGTCGAAGACGTATTGCCCGACCTGAAACGGGTCCTGCGTCAATCCCCGTGCGCCGTGCTCGAAGCGCCCACCGGCGCCGGAAAGACGACCGGCGTGCCGCCCGCCCTCCTCGATGCGCCGTGGCTCGCGGATCAGCGCATCATCATGCTGGAGCCGCGGCGGCTGGCGGCCCGCGCAGCCGCGCGACGCATGGCATCGATGCGGGGCGAGCGCGCCGGCCAGACCGTCGGCTACCGGGTGCGGATGGACACCCGCGTGAGCGACCGGACGCGCATCGAGGTCGTCACCGAGGGCGTGCTGACGCGCATGATCCAGAGCGACCCCGCGCTCGACGGCGTCGGGCTTGTCATCTTCGACGAGTTTCACGAGCGCAACCTGCAGGCCGACCTCGGGCTGGCGCTGACGCTGGAAACCCAATCCGTACTGCGCGAGGACCTCCGCCTGCTCGTGATGTCGGCCACGCTGGACGGCCAATCTGTGGCGGACGTGCTGGGGGAGGCGCCCCGCATCGTGAGCGAAGGCCGCAGTTACCCCGTCGAGACGCACTACCTGGATCGCCGCCCGCGTGGGCACATCGAGCCGCACGTCACGGCCGCCGTGCACGACGCGCTGGCCGCCTACGACGGCGACGTGCTCGTCTTCCTGCCCGGCGCCGGGGAGATTCGCCGCGTGAAGGATCAGTTGGATGACGACGACGTGCCCCCGAACGTGACGGTGCACCCGCTCTACGGCAACCTGCCGCACAAGAAGCAGGATCGGGCCATCGCGCCGAGTCCGGAGGGGCAGCGCAAGGTGGTCCTGGCCACGCCCATCGCCGAGACGAGCCTGACCATCGAAGGCATCCGCGTCGTCATCGACAGCGGGCTCATGCGTGTGCCGCGCTTCGCGCCCCGCAGCGGCATGACGCGCCTCGAAACGATCAAGGTGTCGAAGGCGTCGGCCGACCAGCGCCGCGGGCGGGCCGGGCGCCTCGGGCCGGGCCTATGCTACCGGCTCTGGACGCGCCACACGCAGCAGCACCTCAAGCCGCATACGGCGCCCGAAATCGCGGAGGCCGACCTCGCCCCGCTCGCCCTCGACCTCGCGCAATGGGGCACCGACGACCCGTCGACGCTCACGTGGCTCACCCCACCCCCCGAAGCCGCCTTCGACCAGGCCCGCGACCTGCTGCGCCGCCTCGACGCGCTCGACACGGACGGGCAGATCACGGAGCACGGGCGCGCGATGGCGGAGCTCGGCCTTCACCCCCGGCTCGCGCACATGGTGCTCAACGGCCAGACGCTGGGCCAGGGCGCACTGGCGTGCGACCTCGCGGCCCTTCTCAGCGAGCGCGACATCTTCAAGGGGCAAGGCGGCCCGCCGGACGTCGACCTGCGGCTCCGCCTGCAGACGCTGCGCAACGCGCGTCAGGGCGGCCGGATGGCGCCTGCGTTTTCCCACGGGTTTTACGTCGATCGGGGGGCTGTTCGCCGCGTCATCCGCGTG
>CAYFRX010000308.1:0-3789 GCA_964345515.1 uncultured Rhodothermales bacterium | reverse complement strand
CACGCGACGTGAGACCGTCCGGGTAAATCCCGACATGATCATCTGGAAACAGTATTAGCCGGGAACGAGCCGCCCTGGTCCAGGAGCGAGCCGAAGATCCAGCTAGCGCAACGCCGTCGTGTCGGGCCGGATGCCATTATCCTGCAGCAACTGCTGCAGCGCATTGAACCGGTCGCCGAACGTGGCGAAGTTGCCATCCTGCAGGGCCTGACGGGCCTGCTCCACGAGATCGCGCGCCTCCAGCAGCACGTCGGGGGGACCCGTCCGTGGCGTGGGGATGCGCTCCCCCGTCGTCTCGCGCGGCGCCTGAGCCACCGGCTGGCCGAACAGCTCATTGAGCGCGTCATCA
Source organism: uncultured Rhodothermales bacterium (assembly GCA_964345515.1). Taxonomy (GTDB): domain Bacteria; phylum Bacteroidota; class Rhodothermia; order Rhodothermales; family Salinibacteraceae; genus JAAAPH01. The sequence goes on along the minus strand of CAYFRX010000308.1, from coordinate 3,440 downwards.
AGCGTCACCTCCATGGCGACTCGATTGCCGTACGATGCGATGACGCGCCGCAGCTGCGGAATCTGAACGCCCTGGGCGATGAGATAGATGGGCTCGACGTACAGGAACGCGTCCTCGATGGGGACCACGATGAGGTTGCCGCGCACCACGCGCGAGCCGCGCTGGTCCCACAGCGACAGCTGCCGCGAGATATCTGTGTTCTGGTCGATGCGCGACTCAATCTGGTTGGGCCCGTAGATGAGCCGCTCCTTGGGCAGATTGTACACGACGATCTCGCCGTACTGTCCTGGATCGCTCTTGGCTGCAATCCACCCGATCATGTTGTCCCGGTTATCGGGCGTCATCGGCGTCATCAGTAGGAACTGGAGTTCGTCCTCGTCCGGCAGACGTGAGAGAATATAGTACGGCTCCATGAGCCGCTGCTGGCCGTCGTATTGCTCATTCGGGCGCGTCCACAGGTCTTCGTTGTTGTAGAACACCTGCGGAATCGTCATGTGATAGCGCTTGTATTTCTCGACCTGCACCTCGAACAGATCCTGCGGGTAGCGCAGGTGCGCCTGCAGGTCCTCGCTCATCGCGCTGATCGGCTGGAAGAGCTCGGGGAAAACCTCGATGTATACGCTCAGCACCGTATCCTCGGGATCCATCACGTAGAACGTGACGTCGCCGTTGTAGGCGTCGACGACGATCTTGACCGAGTTGCGGATGTAGTTTAGGTCGGTGCCGCGCAGCCGCGACCCCACGGGTTCAGAGTAGGGAAACGTGCGCGCCGTGGTGTAGGCGTCCTGCACCCAGTACTGCCGCTGACCGCTCACCACAAGGTACGGATCAGCGTCAAGCCTCAGGAACGGGGCAATGCGACGGATGCGCTCCTGCACGCGGTTCCAGTACTGGATGCGGCTGCCGTCGTGCACGTTCTCTGAAAGCAGGATGTTATAGTCGCTGAAGTACCACGAGAAGAGCAGCTCCTTCCAGAACGAGTCGACCAGCACGCCGCCGGTGCCGGCGTAGTTGGTGTACACGTTCTCGTCGCCGCTCGGATAGTCGAGCTCCTGCGCCGTCGTGTTCACCAGGTTGTACGTGGGCGTGTGCTCGCCATAGTAGATGCCCGACTCCTCCACCATGAACACGTCCTCGCCCTGCGGCGGCAGATCCTGCACGAGAAAGGACGGGGTGCCTTCCCGGCCCTCCTGAGCGACGAGGTTGGCCACGGCGCCGTAACCGTGCGTGTACTGGAGGTGGCGGTTGTACCACGTGTCGGCCTGCTGCGGGAGGGTTTGCGTCAGTTCGCGCGCCGAGAGCATCACCTGCCGGTACTCGCCGTCGATCATGTACCGGTCGATGTCGACGTCGTAGAACTGGTAGTACAGGCGAATCTGCTGCAACTGCTGATAGTTGTCGATCAGCAGGCGCGGATCCCAGAGCCGCACGTTTTGGAGCGTCTGATCGTTGTCCTGGATCATCTGCATGGTGAGCTCGGTCTCCGCCGGGTAAGAGCGCTCCTGCGCTTCATCCAGCTTGTACGCCTCGCGCGTGAGCTGGATGTTGTGCTCCAGGTAGGGTCGTTCCAGTTCGAGCTCGTTCGGCTCCACGTAGACCTGGTTCACGAAGGTCGGCGCCGCAATGAGCCCTCCAACCAGTACCACGACGTAGAGAGCCACCCCGTACAGCAGAAGCCGCAGCTGATAGCTAACGAGGTTGTAGGCCACGATGGCCGCCAGCCCCAGCGTGGCGGCGATCATCATCCACAGCACGGGCAGTGTGACGTTGACGTCGGTATAGCCCGCACCGTAGACCGTGCCACTGCCCGGCTGCATCATCAGTTCGAAGCGATCGAGGTAGAACCCCCACGTCCAGCCCAACAGCAGGAGGATCACGTTCACGGCCAGATGCTTGACCACCGACGGCCGCACCTGCAACCGCCCATTCTGGACACCGATCTCGCCGATCAGGACGTAGGCCGCAACGAGGATTAGCAGGCCCAGAAAGGCCAGTCCGACGACGCCGCTTTGCAGCGACTGCACGAACGGAAGTTGGAGCAGGTAAAACGACAGATCGATGCCAAAGAGGGGGTCGGTCGTGCCGTAGCTCTCTCCGCTCGTGTAGCGGAAGACTTCATCCCAGCGCCCAGCGAAACCGCTTGCAAACAGCAGACTGATGAATCCGGCAAAGACCCACCCGAAGCGCCGCAGCCGCTTGCGCGTGAGGGGCTTGCCGCCCATCTCGGGGGCCTCCCCCTCCTGGGCCCAGCGCGACGCCCACAGTGGCGGCATCTGCTTGAAGAAGGCATACAAATTTCCTCCGAAGTAGGCCAGGGCCACCGCAAACATCACGGCAAAGAGCAGCACTTCAGTGCCCAATACTTTCCAGAATACGTCCGCATATCCTAGCTCCTGCATCCACAGAAGCTCCACCAGCGGACCGGGCACAAACAGGAACGCCGTGAGCACCACACCAATGATACCCAGGATGATCTGCGCGGAACGACTTAAACTCAACGTGGCCATGAGGCACAAAAGATGGTGAGTAGTCGATGAACGTCACACGTTGGCACCATGAGATGCCACCTTTCGAATGCACACGGCAGGACGCGGTTCAACGCCCAGCGCGTAGTTCTGGAGAAATATGGCGCGATGGGATTCACCCGTCACGGTCGGGGCGTCGTCACGGGCGTGAGATCGCTCGGAAGCAGCGCGTACAGCACCGCATCTTGCGGCTCACCGCGGTGGACGACGCGGTTGCGGCAGAGGCTTTCGCGGACGGCCCCCAGCTTCTCGGCCACCCGGCAGCTCGGTTCGTTGACCGGCTGCACGTGGATCTCGATACGGTTCAGACCGAGCGTCTCAAATCTGTCCGCGAGCACGGCCGGGGGCTCCATGTGACGCATGCGGCCGCCGGTGGGCTATTCCCCCTCGTCCTCGAAATGCGCGGCCGGAAACCACTCGGCCTCCGGCTCGACCTCGACCGCCGGCTCCGGTCCGGCATCGTCCCAGCCTTGCTCACTGGCCCGCATCAGCGGCTCGACCATCATCGGCCGGTCGACGACGATCTGGCAGGCGAGGCGGAAGTCGCCGAGGCGGCCCATGTCGCTGAGCTTATCGTGCTCGGCCTTCGTGATCACGTCCGGCTCGCCGTCTTTGAACACGACACGGCAGGTGGTGCACTTGGCCTGACCGCCACAGCGGTGGCCGATGTCCACACCGGACTGCGCGATGGCATTCACGAGGCGCTCGCCTTCGTCCACGTCGAACGTGCCGACGCCTTTGATGGTGATTTCGGGCATACGAAGCGGTTGGTTGATGAGGAAGGGATGGTTGGATTCAAAAACGCCATTCCCCCTCAGCAAGTCAACCGTCGTCGGCGTGTGGGCATGGGAGAAAAGAAGAATGGTGGTGCGGGAGTGTCCGGGAACCAGAGGCGGATATCCAGAAGGGGGCAGC
>CAYFRX010000307.1:0-3824 GCA_964345515.1 uncultured Rhodothermales bacterium | reverse complement strand
CCTAAACGTAACGATGTGCCGGTTTTGTTCTCTTATGAGCGCAACGGCTCGGGATCATCGCGACCGTCCACCCATCCGTCTCCACTAATTTCCCCCGCCCCCGAACATGGACACATCGGCAGCTTCCTTTCGCCGGACGAAGTGGCGATACCTCGTGCTGCTCGCGCTGGCCGAACTCCTCGCCATGGGGCTTTGGTTTTCGGCGTCGGCCGTCGTGCCCCAACTCACGGAAGCGTGGAATCTGACGGGGGCGCAACAATCGTGGATGACGATGAGCGTGCAGATTGGCTTCGTCGTGGGCGCGCTGTTGAGTGCGGGGCTCAACCTGGCCGACGTGATGCCCGCTCACCGCCTCTTTGCCGGCGCAGCGCTCCTCGGGGCGGGGGCCAATGCGGCGATTGCCCTGTGGGTCGACCATGCCGCCCCTGCGCTCGGCCTGCGATTTCTGACCGGGGTGGCGCTGGCTGGGGTGTATCCGCCCGGCATGAAGCTCGTCGCGAGTTGGAGCGAGCGCGATCGTGGGCTCGCCATCGGATTGCTGGTGGGGGCACTGACGGTGGGATCCGCGATGCCGCACCTCCTGAACGTGCTGCCCTTCGCCGGCACGACCGGTGGGCTGCCGCCGTGGCGTAGCGTTCTGCTTGCGGCGTCGGCCTTGGCCTTGATCGGAGCGGTCATTGCCGCCTTCTGGGTGCGGAGCGGTCCGCACCTCGCCTCCGGGGCCGCATTCGATTGGCGGCAGGCGGCGGCGGGGCTTCGCCACCGCCCCACCCGACTGGCGAACTTCGGCTACCTGGGCCACATGTGGGAGCTATACGCGATGTGGGCCTGGGTGCCGCTGTACCTGTTGGCAAGCTACGAGCAGGCCGGCTGGAGTGAACTAAACGCCCGGATCGCCGGCTTTGGGGTCATTGCGGTGGGCGGGGTCGGCTGCGTGGTGGCCGGGCAGTGGGCCGACCGCGTGGGACGGACCACGGTCACGTCGTGGAGCTTGGCGGTGTCCGGGGCGTGTGCGCTCACGGCCGGGTTCCTCTTTGCCCATCCGCTCTGGCTGACGGTGCTGTGCCTTCTCTGGGGCTTTGCGGTCGTGGCGGACAGCGCGCAGTTCAGCGCCGCCGTGAGCGAGCTGAGCGACCCGCAGTACGTGGGCACCGCCCTCACGGTGCAAACCAGCCTGGGCTTTCTCCTCACGCTCGGCTCGTTGCGCTTGGTCCCGCCGCTCGTCGAGCACGTCGGATGGACGGGGGCGCTGTCCGTCCTGGCGCTGGGGCCCATCGTCGGGATCTGGAGCATGCAGGCACTCCGCCGGCTTCCAGAGGCCGAAAAGATGGCCTCGGGCCATCGGTAAACGCAGGTGCCCGTCAGCGCGCCGCGCGGAGGAGATCACGGACGACGGCGCAGAACCGGTCGATTTCGTCCGTGGTGTTGTAGTAGTGGACCGAGGCGCGGACCAGGTCGGGCAGGCTGCGCGCCTCGGCGTCCAGGCGGGTCGAGGAGCGAGGACTCACGGAGACGTTAATGCCACGCGCCCGCAGCGCCTGCTTCAGCGACGCCGCGCCCGCCGGCTCGGTCGAGAAGGTGGTGATGCCGCCCTGCACCCGGCCCACGTCGTGCACCGTGAGGTCCGGGATGGATGCCAGCTGCTGGCGCAGCCGCGCCGCGAGGCGCTGAACGCGCTCGAAGATGGCGTCGAGCCCCCAGTCCATCGCATAGTCGACCGCCACGCCGAGCCCGATTTTGCCGGCGACGTAGCCCTCCCACGTCTCGAAGCGGCGCGCGTCCGGATGGATCTCGTATCGATCGGGGGCGACCCACGTGGCCGCATGCAAGTCGAGGAGCGGCGGCTCCAGGCGTTCGATCCAGTCGTGCCGGATGTAGAGGAGGCCCGTGCCGCGCGGGCCGCGCAGATACTTGCGCCCCGTGGCCGACAGCATCGTGCAACCCAGCGCGTCGACGTCGAGCGGCATCTGGCCGGCGGACTGGCACGCGTCGAGCAGGAACGGCACGTCGGCGGCGCGGGCGAGGGCCCCGACTTCGGCGGCCGGGTTCACGAGGCCGCCGTTGGTGGGCACATGCGTGAGGGCAATCAGCGCGACGTCGTCATCCAGCAGGGTCTCCATCTGATTCACATCCACCTGGCCCGTTTCATCGCGGGGCACCACGTCGATCGTGGCGCCGGTGCGCCGGGCGACCTGCAGCATCGCGATGTAGTTGCTCGCGTAGGACGCCGGCGACGTCAGGATGCGATCGCTGGGCGCAAAGTCCATCGCATAAAAAGCCATGTCCCAGGCGCGCGTCGCATTTTCCACGACGGCCACCTCCTCGACGGTGCAGCCCAGCATCGCGGCGAGGGCGTCGTACGTGTGCGAGAGCGCCGCCTCGGCGTCGGCCGCGGCTTCGTACCCGCCGATCTCGGCCTCGCGGTGGAGGTGGTGCAGCTGAGCGTCGAGCACCGGCTGGGGCGGGAGCGCCGCGCCGGCGTTGTTGAGGTGTACCACCTCGGTGCAGCCGGGCGTGTCATGCCGGGCCCGGTCCAGATCAATCGGCATGCGTGGGCGTGGTTTTCAGCAGGAAGGGATCGAGAACCTCAAACAGCGCGTCGGGGGTTTCCCAGTGCGGGAGCAGCCCCGCGTCCAGGGCGACCCGGCGCAGGTCGCGGGCATTCTGCGCTACGACATCGGCCACCCGCTTGAAATCTTGCACGACCTCATCCGCCTCACGGGGGGTGATGAGCAGGGTGGGCCGATAGAGGCGCGCGTAGACCGACGCGGCCGGGGCGGGAGGGAAGAGCGTGCCGTCGACAAACCGCCGCGGCGCGTGGTGGGCGCCCCGCGCATGCGAGGTCACGTACGCGTAGTCCACGAGGTCGTCGGGGATGCGCGTTGGGTCGAGAAAGACCTGCTGTGCGTAGAATCGCCGGATGGAGGCGCGACGCGTCAGCGCGTGATACAGCAGCTCGAACGCGCCCACGCGGTTGGAGGCTCGAACGAAAAAGCGCCCGACGGACGAGGGCCCGCGGTCGTCGCCGAGGCCGGTGGGGCTGATGAGCACGAGCCGGCGGGTCAGCGTCGGCAGGCCCTGGGCGACGCGGGCCGCGTACTCGCCGCCGAGCGACAGGCCAATGAGGTCGGCGGGCTCGCCGATGCGCTCCTGCAAAAAGCTACGCAGCTGGCGCTGGTAGAGGGCTGGGCGGAAGGGGCGGTCGGCCCGGGACGAGCGGCCGAAGCCCAGCCAGTCCATGGCAAAGAGAGGGCGGTCGGTCGTCGCCGCGAGGTGGTCGAAGATCGGCCGCATCTCGAAGCTCGACGCCGCCGCGTTGAAGCTGTGGACTAACACGACGGGCGGGCCCGTGCCGGGCCGGACGTAGTAGTTGACGCGCCCGTCGGGTCCCTCGAAGGTGCGCACGGAGGCGTCGAGAGCCGGCGGGAGGGTGGCGGGAGCGGGCAGGCGCTGTCGGATGACCCATCGGGCCACGGCCCCGGCGGTGTACGTGCCGAGCGCAAGGGCCCCGGCGAGCGTTACGGCGCGGGGCCACACGGCGTCGTTATCAGGAGAAGGAAAAGGCGGGCTCATGCTGGGCGCGTCGGAACGGGCAACGGGACAGGGCAGGCGCGTCGGGAACGGAGGCGGTTGCTTGCACGGTAGAATGCGTGTCGGTACGTTACGCATGGCACAGCGGCATGCGCAGCGCCGACCCGGCGAAGGTCGCACGTAATCTACGGTTGGCGCGCCGCAATCGAAAACGAATCTACCCCCGTAGTTCAACGGGATAGAACAGCGGCCTCCTAAGCCGCCAATCCTGGTTCGAGTCCAGGCGGGGGTAC
>CAYFRX010000306.1:0-3835 GCA_964345515.1 uncultured Rhodothermales bacterium | reverse complement strand
AGACTGGGTGTAACGTTTGGGGTCGAAGCGTCCACACAGTCCCATGACGCGTGCGTGCCATTGGGCTGTGCCGTTTGTCTGATAGGCGATGGCTGTTCATGCCAGGAGGAGGCCATGGACCTGCATGGATGGCCGGTGTAACGCGGCCGCGCGGCATCCCACGCACGTCGTACGTGGCACGATTCCGCCCCAAGTGCGAGGTATAACGATCCAAGCGCCTGATTCACATACCGCCCTGCTCTTCTTCAGCCACCGCCCAGCGTGCGAGTGGCGCAACAAGCAGTTCGTCCGCCGCGACTGGGCGAAGAGCCGCCAGGTGGCCGACGCGCTGTACGCGCACACCCTTGGCGCCGTACACGACAGCGGACTGCCCGTGCTCGAAGTGACCGACGCGCGCCAGCGGGGCCGTAGTTTCGGCGCGCGCCTCGCGAACGCTTTTGCCGATGCGTTCGCGCAGGGGTACGACCGCGTCATCGCCGTGGGAAGCGACTGCCCGCGCCTGCACGAGGTGGACTGGCAGGCGGCCGTGGACCGCCTGGAGCAGGGCACGCCGGTGCTGGGGCCCACGCAGGACGGCGAGGGCGCCTACCTCATCGGCCTCAGCCGAGCGCACTTCGACCCTCAAGCGTTTGCTGCGCTGCCCTGGCAGACGCCCGCGCTGTTCGCGGCGCTATCGCGTCATCTCACTGAGCACACCGGCGTGGTGCCGTCGCTCCTCGCTGCGCGTGGCGACGTGAACGGCCACCGGGATCTTGTGGTGCTGCTGCGTGCCCCCGCGTCTTTGCCTGCGGCTCTCATCGCCCGGCTTCGCACGGCACTCGGACCGATCGAGCACGCCGTCCCCGGCACGCGCTTCGCCTCTGCGGGCCTTATCAGCAATCATCCGTCCCGGGCCCCGCCGTCGTCCAAACGTCTCCGCGCTCGCGCCTGACCGGCGTTCGCCAGTGTCTCCGCGCGGAGGTGCGCCCCACTCAACCTGTTCCGCGTCCCCGCAAGCAGACGGCCCGGACGAGGACCGTGTCAAGGCCCTACCCGTGCCGTACGTCGCCGATCCGTCATCGGCGGATAGGACATGCTCCGCTGCTTGGAGGGCCCCACCTCACCTTGATCCTCTGTACTCCCATGCCATTTGTTTTCGATTCCCTGACTCTTTCTTCGCTCCGGCGCGGTGCCCTCGTGGCGTTGCTGGCTGGGCTCATCATCGTGCTCGGCGTCGACACGGTCCGCGCGCAGGCCGGGCTCGAAGTGCGCGTCCTCAACACGCAAACCGGCGCGCCCGTCGAAGGGGCGCTCGTCAACGTCACTAATGAAAGCATTGGCTTCGAGCGGCAGCAGCGCACCAGCGCGCGCGGCAAAGTGCAGCTCGCCGGTCTCTCCACGTCAGGGCGGTACGACGTGTTCGTAAACGAGACGGACGCCCACTACGAAGCCCGGATGGAGAACGTCAGCCTCCGCGCGAACCACACCCGCAGCGTGACGCTCCTGCTCAGCCCGACCGCCGAGTTCGAGCTCGATGAGGTGATCGTGGAGGGCACGACAGGCCTCGCGGAGGTCAATCAGGTGAACGCCGAGGTGTCGTCATCGCTGCCGGCCGCGTCCATCGAGGATATTCCCGTGGAGGGGCGCAACTTCACGCAGGCCCTCTACCGCCTGCCCAACGTGACGCCCGCGACAGGCTTCTACCCCGAGGCGCCGAACGTGTCGATCAACGGCGCGAACGGCCTCTACACGAACTATCTGATCGATGGGATGGACAACAACGAGCAGTTCCTCGGCGGGCCGCAGTTCGAGGTGCCCGTTGGCATGGTAAAGGACGTGACCGTGCTCACGAGTACGTACTCCGCCGAGTACGGGCGCACCGGCAACGGCATCTTCAACGTGACGACGAAGTCGGGCAGCAACCGGTTTACGGGCGAGGCCTTCTACCTGACACGCCCTGGCCAGCCGCTCGACGGCGAGTTCCGGAACGACCGGGGCGACGTACTCGCGCAGCGCGACCTGTCCGGCAACCAGGTGCAGAACGGCTTCATGCGCCACCAGGGCGGCTTTGCGCTCGGCGGGCCCATCGCGCGGGACCAGACATTCTTCTTCATGAACCTGGAGCACACGACGGACTGGAAGGATAACCTGCTGGACGCGCCGGGCGTGCGTGCGACCATTAACGGTCAGAACCAGTTTACCTACTTCTCGGGTCGTGTCGATCACCGGTGGAGCGAGCGGTGGCGCTCGACAGCCCGCCTCAACGCCAACCGCGTGCGCATCGACCGGCAAGGCGGGGGACTCACCGGCGGCATCGCGTTCGCCAGTGCCGCCAATACGCAGCAGCGCGACGGCGTACACGCGGCCGTGCAGACCACCTACGCCAGCGAGCGGCTCGTCTACGAAAGCAACGTGCAATACAGCCGGTTCAACTGGGACTATGCCGACGCCGCCAACCCGAACAGCGCGCAAGTGACGGTGGAGGATCCGTCAGGCCAGGCGATCGCCCTCCTCGGCAACCCCGGCTTCACGTTCGACAGCGCGGAGAATACGGTGCAGGTCCAGCAGAAGGTGACGCTCCAGCGTGGGCGCCACACGCTGAAGGTGGGCGCCGACGTGCTACTCTCCGACCACCGCCTCGCCGGCGGCGGCAACCCGAACGGCAACTACCGCGTGCGGCTCAACGACGCCGATGCGCTGTCCGCCTTCCAGAACCTGGATGCGCTGGGCCCCGGCCTCATGCCCGACGACCTGGTGCCCATCGAGAATCAGTTCCAGGTCGTCAACTACGGCGTGGAGCTGCGGCCTACCACGTTTGGCGCGCGGCAGGACCTGATCGGCCTGTACCTGGAGGATCAGGTTGCGCCAGTGACGGATCTGACCGTGACGGCCGGGCTGCGGTGGGACTACGACAGCTTGTCGAAGGGCGGCGGGGACACGGGCGACTGGGACAACCTCGCGCCGCGGCTCAGCGTCAACTATGCACTGGACGCGCAGAGCAGCCTGCGCGGCGGGTACGGTATCTTCTACGACAAGATCGTCTACTCCGTCTACAGCGACGCCCTCCAGTTCAACACCAGCGCGCCCGGCTACCGGGCTCAGATTCAGCAGCTCGTCGACCAGGGCATCCTACCGCGTGATACCAACGTCGACCGGGTCACCTTCGACGGCAACCTGACGGCCAACGCCGCCGACGTGCCGTTCCTCGACGGGCCTACGCCCGCCGAGCTGCGCGCGGATCGGAGCCAGATCCAGAGCAACGAGCTGCGCATCCTCAACCCGAGCGGCTACGACAATCCGCAGACGCATCAGTTCTCGCTGGGGGTTCAGCGGCAGTTCGGGAGCGATCTGCTTGCGTACGTCGATCTCATCCACACGCGCTCGTACGACCTCTTCCGGCTACGCGACCTGAACGTGCCGGCGCCGTACGATATCAGCACAGACGAACTGGAGGCGGCCCGGCAGGATCCGAACCGCACGCCGGCAGACCTGGTGCGCTCGGTGGAAGAGGCCAACGCGACGCGGCCGGTGGCGCCGGCCCCCGGCGGCGCGCAGCGCATCATCATGACGGAGACGGCGGGTGAGGCGCGCTATTGGGCTGCCAACCTGAACCTGATCAAGGACCGTGGGGACGACCGCTACGCGTATCGCCTCAGCTACACGCTCTCCCGCCTGCGCAATAACACCGACGACATCAACTTCCGCGCGGAGAACGCGAACGATTTTGAGGCGGAGTGGGGCCCGTCGGTCAACGACCGGACGCACGTGATCAGCGCGATCGGCTCCGTGTACCCTGCCGAAGGGCTGACCGTCACGCTCGCGAGCCTGTTGCAGAGCGGCCAACCCATCAACCGGG
>CAYFRX010000305.1:0-3857 GCA_964345515.1 uncultured Rhodothermales bacterium | reverse complement strand
GGCGTGAGCAGCATCAGCAGCACCGTGGCGGCGATGAACGCCTGCTCGCCCGTCGCGCCGAGGCCGGCGAACGACAGCCCGGCGTCGCGCCCGGCGATGTTGAGCACGAACGAGAACTCACCGATCTGCGCCAGCGTCAGCCCTGCCGCGGCGGCGATGCGCAGCGGATAGCGCAGCGCCAGCACGCTGCCGGTGGTGATGAGTGCTTTGAGCACCAGCGCCGCCCCGGCCACGCCCAGCACGAGCGGCAGGTTGTCGAACACGAAGCCGAGGTCGAGCAGCATGCCGACGGAGACGAAGAAGGCGGCGTTGAACACGATGCGCAGCGGCACCACCTCGCTGAACGCCTGCGTGCTGTAGGGGCTCTCGCTGACCACGAGGCCGGCCAGGAAGGCGCCCAGCGCGAGGCTCACGTCGGCCAGGCTCACCAGCCATGCGATGCCAAAGCAGAGCGCCACCACGGTGAGCAGGAACAGCTCCTGCCGGCGGGTGCGGGCCACGAGGTCCAGGATGCGCGGCACCACCACGCGTGCGGCCACGAGCACCACGCCCACCAGCCCGAGCGCCTTCCCGAGCGCCAGCAGCAGGTCGACCGTCGAGCCGCCCTGGCCGCCGAGGAGCGGCACGAGCAGCACCATCGCGATGATGGCGAAATCCTGGAAGATGAGGATGCCGAGTACGTTCTGCCCAGTGGGCGAGTCGGTCTCACCGCGGTCCGAGAGCAGGCCGAGCACGATGGCTGTGCTGCTGAGCGCCACCAGTCCGCCCGTGAACAGCGCGTCGCGCACGCCAGCGCCCCACGCCACAGCCAGCGCCGCCACGAGACCGAGCGTCACAACGACCTGCAGCGAGCCCGCCCACAGTACAATCCGCTTGATGCGGGCGAGCTTCTCCAGGCTAAACTCGACGCCGATCGAGAAGAGGAGCAGGATGACGCCGATCTCCGCGAGGTTGTTGATGAGCGCCAGATCCTCCACGAGCCCCAAGGCGCTCGGCCCGATGATGACGCCGGCAATCAGAAAGCCCGCGATGGGCACGATGTGGATCCGGTAGCACAGGTACGCGATCAGCACGCTGATCGTCAGCAGCGCCACGATCTCGGCAAAGAACGGGAGAGAGACCCCGGCAAGGAGCACGGTCATGGCAAGGTTGGGAAAGGTGGGATGAGTGGCAGGCCATTAACGTCCGTGGGCAGAGGCAGGGTTCCACGGCCTCTGGTGTCGAAGGTGAGAGGTTGAAGGTTGGACGGTTTTTCCTTCCCTGGTTCCCCGGTTCCCCGCCTCTTCGGTTCCCGCGCGTGGTCTCACGCGTCCGCGTCGACGACGGTGTTGAACTGCAACGCAGCGAGGTCGCGGTACAGGCCGTCGCGCTGTACGAGCGCGGCGTGCGTGCCCGTCTGCACGATGCGGCCTTCGTCGAGCACGAGGATGCGGTCGGCGTGCTGGACGGTGGAGAGGCGGTGTGCGATGATAAACGTGGTGCGGCCCTCCATGAGTCGCTCCAGCGCCTCCTGCACGAGCGCCTCCGACGCCGAGTCGAGCGACGACGTGGCCTCGTCCAGGAGCAAGATACGGGCGTCGCGGAGCAGCGCCCGCGCGATGGCCACGCGCTGACGCTGCCCACCAGAGAGCTTCACGCCGCGCTCGCCCACTTCCGTCTCGTACCCGTTCGTGAGGTTCACGATGAAGTCGTGCGCGTTGGCGGCGCGGGCGGCCGCTTCGACGTCTTCGTCCGACGCGTCGAGCCGGCCGTAGCGGATGTTCTCGCCGATCGTCGTGTTGAAGAGGCGCACCTCCTGGGAGACGGCGGCGAGTTGGGCGCGCAGCGTCTCCTGCTGTACGGCGCGCAGGTCGTGCCCATCGATCCGGAGGCGGCCGCGCGTCGGGTCGTAGAAGCGGGGGAGCAGGCTCATCAGCGTCGACTTGCCGGCGCCACTCGGGCCCACGAGCGCGATCGTCGACCCCGCTGCCACGTCCACGTCGATGTCGCACAGCACCCAGTCGGGGTGCCCGTCCGCGTCGTCCTCGTAGGCAAACCAGACGTCGTCGAACTGTACGCGGCCCGTGACGGGCGGGAGCGGATACGCGTCGGGCGCGTCCTGGATGTCGGACTCGGTGTCGAGCAGCTCGAAGAGGCGCTCCGAGGCGCCGGCCGCGCTGTTGAACGTCGCGTAGAGCCGCGACAGGCCGCCCACGCTGCGCGCGATGTTGAAGGCGTAAAAGACGAACGCCACGAGATCGCCTGCCGTGAGCCGCCCGGCCAGCACCTCCATCCCGCCATACCAGAAGATGGCGACGAGCGCCGAGAAGAAGAGCAGTCCGACGACCGACGAGAACGCGGCCGAGGCAATGACTTTCCGTCGTGCCGTTTCGAAGAGCTCCTCCACGGATGTGTTGTAGCGCTCCACCTCATGTGCCGAGCGCGCGAACGCCTTCACCACGCGCACCGAGGCGAGTGCCTCCTCCGCCACGGCCGTCGTGTCGGCAAGGCGGTCCTGGATGTCGCGCGAGAGGCGCCGGATCAGGCGACCAAAGTAGATGGCGGCGACCGTCACGGCCGGCACCACGAGGAAGATGAGCAGGCTGAGCCGCCAGTTCAGCACCACCATCAGCGCGACCGAGCCGACGAGCGACAGGCTCTGCGTGAGGAGGTCGGCGAGGGCCTGCGTCACGGCGTTGCGCACCGAGCCCACGTCGTTCGTGAGGCGCGAGGTGAGGTCGCCCGTGCGGTGATCGGCGAAGAAGCGTAGGCTGAGCCGGTGCAGGTGCCGGTAGATGCGCTGCCGCAGGTCGGCCACCACGCGCTCGCCCGTCCACTGCAGCAGGTAGTTGCCCCCGAAGGAGACGAGCGCCTGGACCAGGAAGAGGATCACCAGCGCGACCGTGAGCTGGTTGAGTCCCACCCGGTTGCCCTCCTCGAAGACGGCGTTCAGCAGCTCGCGCAGCCCGAGCGGCACGGCGAGGCCCACGAGCGACGTGCCCGCCATGAGTACGAGCGCCGCGATCAGCCGCCCGCGGTATGGCCGGGTGAAGCGGAGGAGCCGGCGCATGGCCGCCCACAGCTTCGACGGCGCGGGGCGTTTGGACGAGGACTCGGATTGATCAGGCATGCGGGCAGGAAGACTGGGCAGAGAAAAGAACCGTCATCGTCTAGGCTATGTACTGCTCGGCCCAGTCCACCACCATTTCAGCGAGCCGTACCGCACGCTGGTACTCATCTTCATCCACAGGAGCTGCACCTGCTGGGCACCGAGACAGTACGGCATAGTCAGCAAGGTCTGCAGCTGCTCGGATCTCATCTGACAAGTTGTATCCTTCTTCGCTGATCATTTCGAGCAGCACCTCAATGTCATGTGTTCGAGGAACCGAAACCCTACGACCCACAAGCACTGCTTTCAAGGTCTTCTCGGCCGCTTGTTGCGCATGGAAACAGCAAGATCGATGGGGGTCTTGTTGCGCACTACTTGGCGATACAGCTTCTGTGCTGTTTCACGCTGCGGGGTGCCGTCGGGCATCACGACGAGCAGGTCCACGTCGCTGCCGGGGGTGGCTTCGTCCCGAGCCGCCGAGCCGAACAGGATGATGCGGAGCGGATCAACGAGATCGACAATCTGCTGCACGATGCGGTCGATGGCCGCGCGGTCGGGGCAGGGTAGAACGTCGGACGAGTGCTGCTCCATGACGCGGAAGCGAAGGCGGGCTGTAGGAGACGGGCGAGCTGAAAAACCTTGTTGCATTGAATCCGCAAACCGAACAGGTGTTGCCTGGCGAGGCGGTCGGTCCTCCCAGCTTGACGGCCGGCGCGCTAGGAGGACGGCGCCTGGGCCACAGCGTCCCGCGATGCCTCATCGGCCGGGG
>CAYFRX010000304.1:0-3864 GCA_964345515.1 uncultured Rhodothermales bacterium | reverse complement strand
GGCCATCGTCGTAGCCGTGGCCTGTGCGCTGCCAGGCGTGTTCCTCATCCTGCGCCGCATGGCCATGATGAGCGACGCCATCAGCCACGCCATCCTGCCGGGTATCGTCGTGGGCTTCTTCATCACGGAGAGCCTCGGCTCGCCGCTCCTGATCGTGGCCGCAGCACTGACGGGCCTGCTCACCGTCGCCCTCGTCGAGCTCATCGAGCGTACGAAGCTGGTGAAAGAGGACGCCGCTATCGGCATCGTCTTCCCCGTGCTGTTCAGCCTCGGCGTCATCTTGATCGCGCGCTACGCCGGGGACGTGCATCTCGACACGGACGTGGTGCTGCTTGGGGAGCTGGCCTTTGCGCCGTTCGATCGGTTCACGGCCTTCGGGCTCGACCTCGGGCCGCGGGCGCTCTGGGTGATGGGCGCCGCGCTATTGCTGAACGTCGTCTTCCTCGCGCTCTTCTACAAAGAGCTCAAGCTCGCTACCTTCGATGCCGGGCTCGCGGCCACGCTCGGCTTCATGCCGGGCCTGCTCCACTACGCGCTGATGAGCCTCGTCTCTCTCACGGCGGTGAGCGCCTTCGACGCCGTCGGGTCGATCCTCGTCGTCGCGCTCATGGTGGGGCCGCCGGCGACGGCGTACCTCCTCACCGACCGGCTCGCCGTCATGATTGGGTTCAGCGCTGGCGTGGGGGCGCTGGGGGCCGTCGGCGGCTACTGGCTGGCACACGCGCTCGACGCGTCGATTGCCGGGGCGATGGCGACGGTGACGGGTGTGCTGTTTGGGGCCGCGGTGCTCTTCGCGCCGGAGCGGGGCGTCGTCGCGCGGTGGCGCCGTCGACGCCGGCAGACGTGGCGCTTCGCCGAGCAGATGCTAGCGATTCATCTCCTGCAGCACGAGAACACGCCCGAGGCCGAGCGCGAGTGCCGCGTGGGTCACCTCCAGGAGCACCTCGGGTGGGAAGCGTCCTTCGCCGAGCGCGTCGTGCAGCGCTCGGCACGGCACGGCACCATCGAGCGCCGGAACGGCCGCCTCCGGATCACCGACACCGGCCGCACCGTCGCCGAAGACGCGCTCGAACGGACGTAGCGAGCGGACGGACAAGGTCTGATGAAGGCGCCTGCAGGCCGCGAACGTTTCTGGCGAATGCCCGTGCGCAAGCGTGTCGCATTTCACTACCCAGCCTCTCTGATTCATGCTGTACCGTCTCCTCCTCGCCTGTGCTGCATCGGCATTCATGCTGCAGCCCACGGCCCAAGCCCAAGACCCGGACGCGGACGACGTCGCGATGTCGTTCCAGATGGCGGATACGCTCGTCGTCACGGCGTCGCGCGTCCTCGAGTCGGCGCGCCGCACCGGGCGGCGCGTGGCCGTGTGGACGGCGGACGATCTGGCCGCGCAGCCGGTGGCGGCCCTCGACGAGGCACTGCGGATGGCCGGCGGCGTCGAGGTGCAAAGCCGCGCGGGCTTCGGCGTGCAGAGCGACTTCACGATGCGCGGCTCCAACTTCAAGGGCATACTCGTCCTCCTCGACGGGATGCCGCTGAACGATCCGCAGACGGCCCACTACCTGAGCGACTTCCCTGTGCCGCTCGACGCCATCGCGCGGATCGAGGTGCTGCGCGGCCCGGCTTCGGCGCTCTACGGCCCCGACGCTGTGGGCGGGGTGGTGCACATCATCACCCGCACCGGGCTGAAAAGCGGTGCGGCCGGGCCCAGCGGATGGGCGGGCCAGGGGCAGGCACAGGTCGGCGCGCATGCGCTCTACGACGTGAACGGCTATGCCCAGTGGGCGGAGGACGAGACGCTCGTCAGCGGCGCGACCACGTGGCAGGGTACCGACGGCGAGGTCATCCGCGGCGATGACGGTACGCCAATCACCAGCATGAACAGCCCGCTCCGTACGGACTTCACGCGGCAGGCGCACAGCCTCGCGCTCCGGCAGGCCGTCGGCACGGCGACGCTCTACGCGCGGGCCGGGATGGACCGGCGCGACTTCAACGCGTACCACTTTTACACCGATTTCGACAGCGACCGGGCGCGCAGCGACAACCACACGTACTGGCTACAGACGCGCCTGCACGGCACGGCCGGGGCGAACCAGTGGCAGGTGCAGGCCGCCGCGAAGCAGCACGAAGGCCTGTATGTCTACAACCCGCAGTTCGCAAGCAGCCGTGACTACAGTCGCAAGCTGCGAGGACAGGCGCACGTCAGCCGTGCACTCGCGCCGGGGTTCACCGTGACGGGCGGCCTGTCGGGCGCCGTGCGCGGCATCGCGAGCGCGACGATGGGCGATCATCAGGACGCGGCGGCGGGCGCCTTTCTCACCGGCCAGTGGCAGGCCACGGAGCGGCTCACGCTCAACGGCAGCGGCCGTGTCGACTACGACGACGCGTACGGCGTGGAGGCGACGCCGCAGGCGACCGTGGCCTACACCCGGTCGATGCTCACGCTGCGTGGGGCCCTCGGCCGCACCGTCCGCGCGCCGACGTATACCGAGCGCTACATCGACACAGAGGTTGAGGAGCCAGCCGGCAACCTCGGCAATCCGGCGCTCGATACGGAGCGCGCCTGGTCGTACGAGGGCGGCGTCGACCTGTACCCGACGGATGGCCTCTCGCTGCACGCGACGGCGTTTCTGCGCACGATGGACGATCTCATCGACTACGCGCAGCGGCCCGGCGAAGACCTCTTCGTCGCCCGTAACATCCTGAGCGCCGAGACGCGCGGGCTGGAGGTCGACGCCCAGCTCCACCAAGCCCTCGGGGCGGCCCAGCTTCGGGCCACGGCCTCGTACACCCGGCTGGGCGCGGAGCTGAGCGGCGTCGACCCGACCGTGCGCACCAAGTACGCGCTGACGAGCGCCCGCCATCTCGTGCAGAGCACCCTGCGCCTCCGCGTGGGCAGCGTCACCCTCGGCACGCGCGGGCTGTGGAAAGAGCGGCGCCAGCGGCCGTCGTACGGCGTCGTCCACGGGCGGCTTGCCTACGCAGTCCCGACGTGGGACCGGCGCCTCGGCCTCTCCCTCGAAGTGCGCAACCTGTTCGACACCGACTATTCCGACATCTTCGACGCGCCCATGCCCGGCCGCTGGTGGATCGTTGGCGTGCAGTTTCGCCCGTAGTGTCGGCGGCCGAATCTGCGCGCAACAATGCTACGATGCTGAAAGTCCGCCGGGCACCAGCACGGGGCCGTTGACCTTCGCCGGACTGGCTTCGTTGTAGTGCCACTACGCACTGCTTCAACACAATCCTCCATCGCCATGGTGACAGCAACCAATCTCGGCTTTCCGCGCATCGGCGCCCACCGCGAGCTCAAGCGCGCCACCGAAGGCTACTGGGCCGGCGACCTCACGGCGGAGGAGCTGCTGGAGACGGCCCGCGCGCTCCGCAAGGCCCACTGGACGACCCAGCGCGACGCCGGGCTCGACCACATCCCCGCGAACGACTTCTCGTTGTACGACCAGGTGCTCGACACCGTGGCGATGGTGGGCGCCGTGCCGCCGCGCTTCGGCTGGACCGGCGGCATCGTCGATCTGGAGACGTACTTCAACATGGCGCGCGGCGTGCAGGAGAAGGAGGTCGACGCGGACGGCGGCGCGGGCGCCGGCGCGGCCGCCATGGAGATGACGAAGTGGTTCGACACGAACTATCACTACATCGTCCCCGAATTCTACGAGGGGCAGGAGTTCACGCTCGCCTCCACCAAGCCCATCGACGCCTACCGCGAGGCGAAGGCCCTCGGGATCGAGACGCGGCCCGTGCTGCTCGGCCCGGTGTCGTTTCTGCTGCTCGGCAAGGCACAGGACGACGTCGCGCCGCTCGACCTGCTGGACGATCTGCTGCCGGTCTACGCCGAGGTGCTGGAGCGGC
>CAYFRX010000303.1:0-3867 GCA_964345515.1 uncultured Rhodothermales bacterium | reverse complement strand
ACGCCGGTCAGTACGTTCTGGTCGGCACCGACGTAGCTCTGAAACCGAAGGTTGCTGAAGGCGCCGTAGTTGGGAATCTGGAAGTTTCCAGTCTGCCCGTAGCTCAGCCGGACCTTGAGGGTGCTAAATTGCGGCGCAGCGTCCATGAATGGCTCCTCGGCGACTCGCCATCCCGCGGAGGCCGAGGGGAAGATACCGGTCCGGTTGTCCGGCCCGAACCGCGACGACTTGTCGGCACGCAGCGCGGCGGTCAGCAGGTACTTGCTGTCGTAGTCGTAATTGACGCGGGCCAGCCCCGAGAGGAGCGACCACTCGGAGACCTCGCTCGTCCCGTCAGTCACCTGCCCGCCGCTGATGGTGGGCACGAGGTCGATGGGGAAGTTTTCGGCAAACACCTGATTGAAGTCGTTCTGCTCCTCCTGCGCGGTCACGCCCGCGAGCACGTCAACCGCGTGCACGCCGTCGAACGTTCCGCTGTAGCGCAGGGTGTTTTCGGACACCCAGTTGAAGCTGCGGGCCGAGTTCGACTGGGCGTAGGGCTCCGGCTCCGTGCTCGTCCGGTACAGCAGCGTCCGGCCCCGGTAGAACGACTGCGTGTAGTCCGACAGGTCGGCCCCAAAGAGCGTCTTGAACGTGAGCCCGTAGCCGAGATCAATCTCAGTGAAGGCGGTCCCGAAGGTGCGGTGGTGGTCTAGGTCTTCCGACGCGCCGTTTTGGATGGCTAGCGGATTGCTGGCTGAGGTCGTTCCGCCACCCAGAAAGGACTGGGAGACCGGATCCGCTTCGCGCTGGTTGGGTTCGCCCTCGTTATTGAAGGGTTCGACGAGCGGGGAGTGGACCATCGCTGAGTACACGATTCCGGGAGGGCGGCCAAAGTAGGGCGCGTTGGCCGGTTCGCGGTCCTGCTGGGACAGCGAGAGGTTGAGGTTCGCGCCCACGAGTACGTTGTCGAACGGATCGGCTTCGACGCTGGCGTGCAGGGAATATCGGTCAAAGGCCGAGCGGCCCACAATGCCGTCCTGTTGTTGGATGCCGCCCGAGAGGTAATAGCTTATTGCGTCGCTTCCTCCACTTACCGCCAAGGAGGATCGCCATGTGCCGGCACGGTCGCCGAGCACGAGGTCCAGCCAGTCGGTATTGGTCGAGATCTCGCCCTGATCGAATGCAATGTAGCGCTCTGGAATCCGCACGAACGGGTCCTCGCTTTCGGAGGGCCGTCCATCGTTGGTGCGCGGGTTGGGTGGCGGCGTCCCAAACTTGTCTTCGTAATTGTTATTGCGCGCCTCGATGGTGGCCTGTACCAGCTCTTCGGAGTTCATCATGTCGGGCACATTGAGCGCTCCTTGCGTGCCAATCGAGCCGCTGTAGCGAACCCGCACGTCGCCTTCTCGACTGCCCGATTTGGTGGTGACGAGCACGACGCCGTTGGAGCCGCGCGACCCATAGATGGCGGAGGCCGAGGCGTCTTTCAGCACGTCGATCGACTCGATGTCACTCGTGTTGAGCGTTGCGAGCGGATTCTGGCTGGGCGGCTGGAACGCCGACCGGCGGCGCGCAATGCCGCCCTGGATGTCGGTGTTGTTGGAGATCGGCAGTCCATCAATCACGAACAGCGGATCGGAGCCGGCAGTGATCGTGCTCGTGCCGCGGACGCGCACCTGGGGCGAGGAGCCAGGTTCGCCGCTAGGCTGTCGGATTTCGACGCCAGCCAGTTGGCCCTGCAGCGCCTCCTGAAAGCTCGACACCGACAAGTTCTCGATGTCCGACGACGACACCGACGACACCGACCCGGTCACCTCGGCCTGGCGCTGCGTGCCGTAACCGACGACCACTACTTCTTCGAGCGCCTCGACCTGCGGTTGAAGCTGCACGTTGATTGTCGTGCGGCCCTGGATGGGAACCTCGCGCGTGACGTAGCCCACGGCCGAGAACACGAGCACCTCGCCGTCGTCCGGCACGTCGAGTTCGTATTCGCCGTTCGGGTCGGTGGCGGTGCCAACGGTGGTACCTTGCACGACCACGTTGACGCCCGGAAGCGGGCTGCCGTCCTGCGCGTCGGTGACCTGTCCCGAAATCACTTGCTGTTGCTGCGGCAGCTGCATGGTGCCCCGAACGTCCATCTTCTGCGGGGCGATGTCATCAAACGCGGGCAGAGCCTGCATGGCGGTCTCAGCCGGCTGGGAGCCTGACGTCCGCGGCACAATGATGATCTCATGCCGCGGCGAGATCAGCGCGTCGAGCTGCGTGTCGGACAGGAGGAGGCGCAGCGCATGCTCCACCGAGCCTTCCGGCTGGAGGATCGAGACCTCCTGTTGCGGAAGCAGGTTTGGATTGTACGAGACGCCGAAGTTGCCGCGGTGTGCGATCGTTTGCAACGCTTGCTCAAAGGAGAGGTCTTCAACGTCGAGCCGAATCGTGCGGCGTAGGGCTGGCATCGAGGCGTCTTCGTTCAAGAGGGAGGTCAACTGCGCCTCCGTGCCTTGCGTCCTTGGTTGATGCGCCTGAGCTAGCGTCTGCCCCAGCGCGACCTCAGACGTGGCCGTGAACGTCAGGGCGCACATCAGGACGGTGAGCCAGAGAAGCGAGCGAAGTGGGTGGTCGTACGTCGGGGTCATAAGATCCTCTTCACTAGTGAAGGCCAGCATTACGGGTGCTGTCGGAGGGGGCCGGCCGAGTGGTCGGCCAATACTACGGTGTTCTGTTGAATGCGATACTGAATATCGAGCGAGGCGGCGATCACGTCGAGCACGTTCTGTACGGACCGGCTCTTCAGGTTAGCCGTCAGCCGCAACGAGTCGAGGGCCGGATCGGCGACGTCAAACTCCAGGTTGTACCAGCGCTCCAGCCGATGGGCGACGTCGGTCAGCGTCGCCTCTTCGAAGACGAGCCGTCCGTCCATCCATCCCAGGAGCGGCGCGGTGTTAGTCACGGTCACGGTTTCGACGCGGGTGCTGTCGGCATCGAGGCGCCCCACCTGGCCCGATTCCAGCCGGGCGCCGTGCTCGGTGGAAGTCGTTCGATGGGGGCGGAGCGACACGGCGCCTTCAACGACGGACACCTGCACGCGGCGCTCCTCGGGGTAGGACCGAACGTTGAAGGCCGTCCCATGCACGTTGATTACCGCGTCGCTAGCGTGAACAATGAAGGGGCGCGTCGAATCGGTGGCGACGTCGAAATACGCTTCGCCTTGAAGGTACACGGGGCGTGTGTCGCCTTCGAAGGAGCGCGGCATCCGCAGCCGGCTGTCGACGTTCAGCGTGACGTTGGTGCCGTCGACGAGCTGAAGGCGGGCACGCTCGCCGCGTTCGGCGATAACCTCGCGGAACGTAGGGTCGGAACCGTTGCGCGGTCCCCATCGCTCCAGGCCAAACCAAACGCTTCCGACGAGCAGGAGCCCTGCGAGCAGCACGTAGAGGGCGTTATGGAGCGATGGCGCATGGGCACGCTGCGTGCGGCGGCGATGCGCGGGGCGATCGGCGCGGGAGGCCGACGAGGCCGAGCGGCCGGCCGGCGTGTCGGTGGCATCCATGGCAGCGGCGAGTCGGTCCCAGTCGGCCTCCAGCGTCGCGTCGTCCAACGCCGAAGGCGGGGTGTCCGACGCCACCCAGATCGTTTCCAACTCGTTCAGCAGTTGGTGCCGTGTGGGGTCGGCCGCTAGCCACGTCTCCACTGCGCGGGTCTCATCAGCCGAACACGTGCCGGCGAGATATCGGGCCAATATGTGCCAGTCGATCGAATTTTTGCCCATCAGAAAAGATGCCCCATGATAGTTCACCCAATAAGACACAAGCGACGGGGAATACCCCCACGCAGCCTGCACGTAAATACGGGCGAAAGCGTGAAGGCTTCTTGAAGAAGAGAGGGGAG
>CAYFRX010000302.1:0-3874 GCA_964345515.1 uncultured Rhodothermales bacterium | reverse complement strand
GCGCGGCGCTCCCCGACTCTGTGCGTGCTCAAGTGACCCTCTGGCTGGGCTGGGCCCGTGCCCGGCACGATGAGACGTTTGACGAGGAAGCCCGGGCACTTCATCTCCTGGATGAGGCCCATCGCTGCTTTGAAGCGGAGCTGGATGACAGCGGCCGCTGCTGGGCGCTCCTGGGCCGGGCGCAGGCGTACTTCACGATTGACGAGTACCAGCTCATGCGGCAGGCGCTCGACGAGGCCGCCCCGTTGCACCGCACGATGGGCGACGTACAAGCCGAGCGCTGGTTTCACGAGCTCAGCATCGCAGCCCAGCGGTTTCAGGGCCGACACCGCGAAGCGCAGCGTCACGTGGACGCGCTAATGGATTGGGCCGATACGGCCTCCGATCGCGAAGTGCTAGGTCGTGCGCACGCGCACCAGGCGGCGCTGTACCTCGATCAAGGATACGCCCCCGAGCGCATCCTCGACACGGCCCAGCGGGCCGAGACACTGCTCATCGGACCATCGTCCCGCACGAAGTACCCCCTGCTTGCCGCATATCACGCACACATCTGCGCCTTACTCCTGCAGGGGCACTGGACCGATGCGGCCGACGCCATCGCCTCGGCCCACGCGGAGGTGGGCACGCATCCAACTGCTGAGGCGCATCTTGAGACGCTGCGCGCTCGGCACGCTCTTTCCCAGCATCAGCCCGCGCAGGCGTCGAAGATCCTGAGCCGGTTGCTCGACGCAGCCCATCATCTTCCCCATGGGCTAGACCGGTCGCACGTCGCGCTCCTTCGTGGAGAGCTCCTCGCCGCAGACGGTGAATACAAGACGGCCCAATCGTGGATGCGACGCGCACACCGCGATGCGCGTGAGACGGGCCACCGGGGCCATCAGCTTTACGCGCTCCTAGTGCTGGCCGATGCTGCCCTGGATGCTGGCGACCTGGACGCGGCCGACGAAGCGCTCGACGAGATTGATCAGTACGACGACTACTTCAGCGTGCTGCCGTTTGCGGCGCATCGCTTCGAACTGATGGGCCGCCGCGCCCACGTGGATGGGCGGCTCGACGACGCCCGTGCCGCCATCAACCAGGCCCTCTCCGCGTACCGGCTAGTCGGGGACGCCCGTCGCACGGCCGCGATGCAGCGCATGCTGGCTGCCCTGCTGGACGATCGTCCATCGCAGGCCCGCGCGCTCCTGACCGCTGCCATCGAGACGTTCGAACGCCTCGGCGCCGACGACGATGCGGCCGCTGCCCACACGCAGCGGGAAGCAATATCCCCAGCCGATGAGGACACGTCGCCCGTTGGCTCCACGATTGGTGCCGCGCTGGCCCGCGCCTCGGTATCGATCCGGCTCGTCGCCGAAGCGTGGCTTCAAGCCGTTGAAGCGCTCCTTCCGGGACGATGGATCGGTGTGTACCGGTGCACCGCGGAGGGCGACTGGTCGTGCATCCACGAGCACGGCGTCCCCCCCGCGAACTTGGCCCCACCTTCTTTGGAGGACGGCCTGCACGAAGCGGAAGGCACGCTCTGGAAGCCCCTGCACGTCGACAACGCAGCGCGCATCTACATGGCCGTTGCCGCAGACGCTGACGACCCCGCCTGGCAGGAGGCAACTGCGCAGCTCGCTCCATGGTTTCCCGTCGTGCAGCTTGCCTTCGAGCGCGCCCTGCTGCACGAGCAGTCCGCGGATGTGGCCTCACTGCCTGACGACGCCTCGCCCGATGTGCTGCCAGACGTTGAAGAGTTTGTGCACGACAGTGCGCCGCTTCGGTCCATCGCGCAGCGCATCCACCGGATGCGCTCCAGCCACAGTCCGGTGCTCATTTCGGGCGAGACCGGCGTGGGAAAAACCGCGATTGCTCGCGTCATTCACGCCACCAGCGAGCGTCAGTCCGGGCCCTGGCGCGTGATTAACTGTGCCAGCGTATCGCCCGACTCGCTCGACGCGCGCCTTTTTGGCACGTCGGAGGCCGATGCTGGGCTTCTCCACCAGGTCGATGGCGGTTCGCTGCTCCTGCAAGAAATCAGCGAGCTGCCTCGGACGCTTCAGGCTAAGCTACTTCAGGTCCTTGAAGCCGGTGCAGTCGTTTCCCCCACTGCTCCGGAGCCGCACCCGGTGGACGTGCGCGTGCTTGCCTCCACCACCGAGGATTTGTCGACCCGCGTGCGGGCCGGACGCTTTCGGGACGACCTCTACTACCGGCTCAATGTGATTTCCCTGCACGTGCCGCCGCTCCGCGAGCGCCGCGCCGACATCCCAGCCCTCGTGCGCCACTTCGCGTCCACGCTGCCGCCCGACGGTACGCCCCCGGTCTCCATCACGAATCGAGCGCTCGACGCCCTCCTGCAGTACGACTGGCCCGGCAACGTGCGCCAGCTCCGCAACGAAATCGAGCGGGCCCTCCTCTTCGTGATCAGCGAGCCCGCCCCGACCATCGATCGCAACGTGCTGTCGGATTCGGTGCAAGCAGGCGTGCCCCCTTCGCACGCGCACAACGGAGACTGGTCCGACATTTTGCATCCGGACCGCGACCTGGACGATGTGCTCGCGCGCACGGAGAAAGAAATTATTGAGCGGGTCCTCGCCGAATGTGAAGGCCACATCACGGCATCGGCGGATATACTCGGACTCACCCGCCAGGGGCTCTACAAAAAGATGAAGCGCTTGGCCATCGATCCGTCGGAGTTTAAGCAACCGGCGGTGCCTTCAGCCCTCGCTTCTTGACCCATTCCTTCCCACTGGCTCGTCGTACCCATGAGTACCGAATCTCCTTCATCCTCGTCTTCTGGACGGGCGGATTCGACGGCACCCGCACCGGTGTCCGTGGAACTGGATCACGCGTCGGTCATGACGACCGACCTGGACGAGGCCGTCTCGTTCTACGTCGATCTGCTGGGCCTCCAGCTGCGCGCCATCGAGGACGACCCGGTCCGGGAAGGCCGGAAGCGTGCCATGCTCACCGATCGGCACGAGCACGACGTCGTCGAAATCATTGAGATGCCGGAGATGGCGCACCCCTCGGTGCCGGGACGCGGTGGCGTACACCATCTGGGGTTCTTCCTCCCGGAGCGCGACTGGCACGCGCTGCGCTCGCGAATGGACGCGGCCAGCTACCCGTACCAGGAGGTGAAGGGTCGCCTCTTCGTTCGGGATGCCGACGGCCTCGTGCTGGAAATCGAAAAAGACCGATAGCACACCTTTCTTCTCCAGCGATGGAATAATCCGCCCGGCTGGTTGGTCTTTCTGATTGGAAACGGCGCATGCACCGCCTGCTCCACTATCAGAATCCTCATCGCACCCAGCCCCATGCGGTTTTCCACGTATCTCTTGCTTGCAGCCTTTCTCGTTCTCAGCGCTTGCGACAGCGGCGCCCCTCCCCCGGCGGACGACCGGTTTCCGAGTGTCACCTACCAGACGGACGGGACCGACCACGCCATCGGCGCTACCCTCCTGCGCAGCGGCGACCTGGCCGTGTACGGCCTCACCGAAGGCCGCACCGCGCCCAACGACGGCACCAACGCCTATCCGTTGCTCCTGCGCCTGCGACCGAACGGCACCATCGCTAGCAAAGCCGTCTACCGTGAAGCGGGATTTGGCCGTGTAGCCGGCGCGGTGCCGCTGAATGACGGGCTGGCTGTTCTCAGCGCAACGCGCGGCTCGTCCGCAATGGGAGACTCCCCGAGCCTGACGCTCTACCGCACGGACCGCACCGGCACCCGCAAGGGCGTTCTCTACCAGCAGATGGGCGCTGCCGCCCCCGATACGCCGCTGCTTCGCACCTCAGACGGCGGCTTCCTGCTCATCACGTTTCCCTTCTCGGCCCGCGCTGACAACGTGATCAAGCTGAGTGCCGATGGCAGCGTGGAATGGACGTACCGCCT
>CAYFRX010000301.1:0-3889 GCA_964345515.1 uncultured Rhodothermales bacterium | reverse complement strand
GACCTCTCACGACGCGGACGCTCCGCGCTCCCATGATCCACCCAACCCCGACGGGCCCGGGCCCGGATCGCTGATGCGCCCACTGCTTCTCACCCACGGCGTGAGCGCCGTTGTCGGGGTGGGAGCGGGAGTGGGCGCCTGTCTCGTGGCTTCTGGGGCGATGGCAGCCGGCTTCATCGCCGCGGGCCTACTCGTCACAGGCGGACTCAGCGGGTACGTGGTGCGGCGCGTGGGAAGCGCCGCCCACCGCATCGACCGGGCTGCCGCAGCCTTTCTGGCCGGCGAGCCGGACGCGGCAAAGACCCTGGCGACGGCATCCGGGGACCTGCTGGGCCCCATCGCCGCACGCATGCGGGCGCTCATGGGGGCCGTCACGCGTGGGGTGGACGACGCGCGGGCCATCACGCAGCTCATGAACCGCACGAGCAGCGAAGACGACATCGACACCGCCTTCCGTACGTTTCTGGGCGAGATCCGTGACGTGACGCAGGCGCGATACGCGGCGCTCAGCATCTTCGACGATGCCGGCACGGTGTCCAAGTTCTTCACGCTGGGCATGACGCAGGAGCAGAAAGACCAAATCGGCCGGCTGCCCAAGGGAAAAGGCCTCCTCGGACACATTCAAAAGCACCAGGAGACGCTGCGGTTGGATGACATGAGTCAGCACAGCGCTTCAATTGGGTTTCCAGAAGGGCACCCGCCCATGCAGTCGCTCCTCGCGGCGCCGATCGTGTACAAGGGGCAGGTGCTCGGCAACATCTATCTGTCTGACAAGGAGGCCGACGTCACGTTCAACGCGGCCGACGAGCGGTTTGTCGACAACGCAGCGGGGGCGGCGGCCGTGCTCATTAACGAAAAGTATGCGAGGCTGGAAAACCAGCGCGTGCGGCAGACGCTGCAGCGCGAGACGGCATCGATCTCGGACGCGCTGGAGCGCATTGCGGAGGGCGACTTGTCGGTCGATATCGCCGTGGAGAGCGACGATGACGACATCGCCCGGCTGCGGCGGCGGCTGGCAGAGACCGTGGACAGCCTGCGGCGCCTCCTCCAGCAGGTGACGCAGGCCACCGGCCGGCTCTCCGCTACCTCCACGCAGATCTCCGACACGGCCGACGAGATGGCCGCCGGCGCCGAAGAGCAATCTGCGCAGGCTGGCGAAGTGGCCTCGGCGATGGAGGAAATGTCGCGCACCATCGTCGACAACGCAGAGACGGCCGAGCGCACCTCCCGGCTCGCCGAGCGCACCGAGGCAACGGCGCGCAAAAACGGCGAGGTCGTGCTGGAAACGGTCGAAAAGATGCGGCAGATCGGCGACGTGGTGCAGCGCTCGGCGGAGACCATCGATCAGCTGGGGGCCTCCAGTGAGGAGATCGGGGAGATCGTGGCGACGATCGACGAGATCGCGGACCAGACGAACCTGCTCGCACTCAACGCTGCCATCGAAGCGGCGCGGGCGGGCGAGCACGGCAAGGGCTTCGCCGTGGTAGCCGATGAGGTGCGCGACCTGGCCGAGCGGACGGCGCGGGCTACCAGCCGCATCGAAGAGATGATCACGTCGGTACAGTCGGAAACCCGCGAAGCCGTGGCGGCCATGAATGAGGGGCGGGACGAAGTGCAGAGCGGCATCGAGCTGGCCGATCAGGCGAGCGGCGCCCTCGATGAGATGATCGGCAACGTGCAGGACGTCGTCAGTGCCATCGACAACATCGCGGCGGCCACCGAGCAGCAATCGACGACGAGCGAGCAGATCTCGCGCAGCATCGAAGGCATCTCCACGGTCACGTCACAGACGGCGCAAGGCATCACCGAAATTGCCCACTCCACCGACGCGATCAACGCGCTGTCGAGCAGCCTCGTGGATACGGTGGAGCGGTTCACTCTGGATGCGCAACATCGCGAGGAGGCGCCGGCTGCTACGCCTCCGCCCACGAGCGAGCCCACCCCGACTCCAGCGCACGAGGCCTGATGCGAGCGCGGCCCTCGCGAAGCGGTGCGCTAGCTCCTATCTTAGGACACGCGCCCCGTTCACGAACCGCGCCGCCCATGGACTTGGAGCTTACTGATAAGGTCGCTGTCATCACCGGCGGAAGCGCCGGCATCGGCCGTGCCGTAGCCGAAGGACTGGCCGCCGAGGGTGTGCACGTCGCGCTCTGTGCCCGCGATGCCGAGGCCACCGACGCCGTCGCCCAGCACCTCCGCGAGCAGTTTGGCGTGGAGGCGCTCGGCGTGCAGGCTGACGTCACGGCGCCCGACGACCTCAACCGGCTGGTACGCGCCGTGGAGGACGCCTTCGGCGGTGCGGACTTGCTGATCAACAACGCAGGCATCGGTACGGACGAGACGATCTTGGACGCGCCGGACGCGAAGTGGCAGTACGTCTGGGACCTGCACGTGATGGCGGCCGTCCGGCTGGCGCGTGGGCTCGTGCCGGGCATGCGGCGGCGGGGCGGCGGCGTCATCCTGCACAACGCATCGATCTGCGCGCGGCAGCCGCTCGGCCACGAGCCCATCTACAACGTCACGAAAGCCGCGCTCGCCATGCTGTCCAAGTGCCTCGCCAACGAGGTGGCCGGCGACGGCATCCGCGTCAACTGCGTGAACCCGGGGCTCGTGCAGACGGCGCCGTGGGAAGAGGCGGCCCGCGACGCCACGGCCGACACGCCGGACGACTGGACGGACTGGCTCGCCGCCGTTGCCGAGGAGAAAACGCCCATCGGCCGGTTCGCTTCGCCCGAGGAACTGGCCGACTTCTTCGTCTTCCTCTGCTCGCCGCGCGCCCGCTACTGCCTCGGCTCGACCTACTACGTCGACGGCGGCTGGCTGAACGTGGTGACGTGACTGAGTCCCAGATTCGGTCGTCTCGCACGCATCTCTCAGCAACAATCCCCGTCCCGTGCGCGCTGATTCCATCGACGAGGTCATCGCCCACCTTGACACCATCATCGATCGCGCGCGGGAGGAGAACAGCCGCCTCGGCTACTTCGCGGCGCTGTACCGCAACGTCACGATCCGCGTGAGGGAGAGCATCGCGCAGGGCCGCTTCGAGGACGGCCCGCGGATGGAACGGCTCGACGTCCGCTTCGCCAACCGCTACTTCGCCGCGTACCACCGGCACAGCGAGGGCCATCCCCCGACGCAGTGCTGGCAGGTGGCCTTCGACGCGGCCACGTGGTGGCGCCCGCTCATCCTGCAGCACCTGCTGCTGGGGATGAATGCCCACATCAACCTGGATCTGGGCATCGCGGCGGCCCGCGTGAGCCCAGGCACCAACCTGCCCGGACTGGAACACGACTTCCGGGCAATCAACAATGTACTCATCGAGATGATCGACGGCGTGCAGGCGCGTCTCAGCACCGTCTCGCCCTGGCTCGGGGTGCTCGACCTAGTCGGTGGTGGCACGGATGAGCTCATCGCCGCCGCGGGGTTGAAGGGCGCCCGCGCGATGGCCTGGCGCACGGCCCGGCGCCTCGCCCCGCTCAGCCGCGCCGCGCAGCAACCGGTGATCGACCGCGCCGACGCGCAGGTGACCCGGCTCGGCCGCCGCCTCTTGCGCCCCGGCCCGCTCCTCACCACCGCAGCGTTCGTCGTGCGCTGCGGCGAAGATCACACCGTCGGCGCCGTCATCGACGCGCTGAGCCGTCCACCCGCTAGGCCGTAAGAGCACCTCTGCCTTCCTCGGACCGACCCCGGCTGGCGTCTCGCTCACAGCCGTCAGAACACCACGGTGAGGTCGGCGAAGACGACGCGGCCGGGCTCGGGCAGCGGCCGGCCCGAGAACGGATTCTTCGCATTCAGATGATTCACGTACGTGATGTCCAGTAGATTCGTGACACCGAACTGGAGCGACACGTCGCGGGTGATGTCCACGCCGCCTTTCACGTCGACCGTC
>CAYFRX010000300.1:0-3911 GCA_964345515.1 uncultured Rhodothermales bacterium | reverse complement strand
GCCAACCAACAGCCGGTGAACCTGGGCGAGCTCGTCAACCGAGGCCTGGAGGCCAATATCCGCGGTACGATCGTCGACCGGGAACGCATCTCGTGGGACATGCGGCTTGGATTCTCATGGACGAGCTCGGAGATTACGGAGCTCGGGCTTGACGATCCCATCTTCTTCGGCGCCTCGCAGATCTTCATCGAAGGCGCAGCGCCTGGGGCCTACATCAGCCGCGTGATCACCGATGCCACGCGCAACGCGGACGGGACGATCGACCCGGCGAGCATCGAGTACGCCGAGGGCACGCTCGGAGACGGTTCGGGGCGGCGCGTCGTGGGGCAACCGTTCCCGACGAACGAGCAGTCGCTGTCCACGACGCTGCGTCTCTTTGGCGATGTCCGCGTGAGCACGCTCTTCGAACGGCGCGGCGGGCACCAGCGCTATGACGGGAACGACGACTTCCGGCAGCCGCTCGTCCCGACGGGCGTGACGAGCTCGTTCGGCCGCAAGTGGGCGTTCCGGCAGACCCTGACGACGCCCGAAGAGCAGGCCATGCTAGAGCGTGACTTCTTCGAAGGGAACCACGACGCTGCGTTCATCCACGACGCCGACTTTATCAAGTGGCGTGAGCTCCGGGTGTCCTACACGATTCCGCAGCGGCTGACCGGTGCGCTCTCCGCGAGCCGGATGAGCATCTACGCCGGGGGGCGCAATCTCCTCACGATTACCGATTACCCCGGCCTCGACCCAGAGGTAAACCAGCGGGGTGCGCGCGACGAGCTCGTGTTCTCGACCGCCAGTTCGCTCCCCGCGCCGCGGTCCTACTTCGCCGGTTTGCGCCTGACGTTCTGACCGGCTGAGTGACGCCCTCCCGTATCGCACCCCTCCCAACCGCGGAATCTCACTATAATGAAACGTTTCCAACTCTTTTCCACCAGCCATCATGCCGGCCTCCTCCAGTTCACCGTCACGCTCTCGATTGTTGCCTGCGCCACCCTGCTCGTCAGCGGATGCGACGCGTTGACCGACGTCGCACCCAACGACAAGACCGTGCCAGCGGAGGAGCTGGAGAACCCCAACTCGTTCCAGGCCCGACTCACTGGCGCGCAGGCCGACTTCTTCTTCGCGTACGACATGGCGATCGCCTGGCAGGGGCTGTTCGCCGACGAGCTCTACGACCCGGGCAACGCCGTCGAGCAGCGTCGCGTGCTGCCCAGTAACGGGACCATTGGTGCCGTCGATGAGGCGCCCGAGGGCATCGATGGGCTCTGGACGCCCATGCAACGGGCCGCCTTCGTGACAAACGACCTCCAAGCCGATATCAAGGACGGCAATTTCCCCGACCAGGTGCCCGATCCGGAGAATGCTCCGGAGGTTGCCCGCGTCTCGTTGTTTGCGGGATACACCAAGGTGACGCTCGCCGATCTCTTCTGCTCGCTGGCGTTCAACGGCGATGGGCCCGAGCTGACCCCGGCTGAAACGTATCAGCAGGCGGTCGAGGATTTCACGGAAGCCATCGACGCGCAGAACGCGGATACCGACATACAGAACGCCGCGTACGTGGGACGGGCGCGCGCTCACCTCCAGCTGGGCAACACGGACCAGGCCCTGCAAGATGCACAGCAGGTGGAGCGCGGATTTGAATACGCGCCGAGCGCCTTCTCGACGAACAGTCAGCGGGAGGAGAACGACCTCTGGAATATGCTGACCGACTCGCAGCGCTTCACCGTGGATCCGCGGTACCGCACCATGACGATCGATGACACTGGTACGCCCGACCCGCGGGTCGACGTGTTCCAGAATCCGAACGATCCCTTCGGCGTCGACGGGTCGACCCCGCAGTTCCAGGTCGAGAAGTACTCGTCGCCCACCTCCCCGATTCGCATTGCCAGCTGGGTGGAGGCGCAGTACATCATCGCCGAGATTGAGGGCGGGCAGACGGCGGTCGACATCATCAACGACGTCCGCGACGTCCAGGGCATCGACGCCGAGTTTTCGAGCAGCGACCCGATCGAAATCCGGAACAAAGTGATCGACGAGCGGCGCCGTACGCTCTTCCTGGAAGGCCAGCGCATGGGCGATCTCCGCCGCTATCGCGCTGCCTTCGACGACCTACCGCCGGCGGGCCAATTCCCGACCGGGGAGTTTGCCGACATTGATCCGCCCGAGGAGTACGAGGACGGCGTCTGCTTCCCGCTGCCGGATGCGGAGCGCGAGACCAATCCGGGACTCTAGGCTTGCGATCGATCGCCCTACGTGTTACAGTGCACGTAGTCTTTTCACCACCTAAACCATCAGCGTGCTTGCCATGCGCTATCTCCTCGCGATCTCGCTCTTTTCGCTCCTCGTTTTCCCTCCCATGCTGGCTGTTGCCCAGACGGGCGACGGTGGGGGCGATCGTCTGACAGGTGAAGACTACGCGCGCAGTCCCGTCATCGCGCAGCACGGGATGGCGGCCACAAGCCAGCCGCTGGCCTCGCAGATCGCCGTCGACGTGCTGAAGCAGGGCGGTAGCGCCGTTGACGCGGCCATCGCGGCTAACGCGGCGCTCGGCCTCATGGAGCCAACCGGCAACGGCATCGGCGGCGACCTCTACGCCATCGTGTGGGACCCAGAGACCGAGGAGCTGTACGGCCTGAACGCGAGCGGCCGCTCGCCCCAGGGACTTTCCTACGCCGAGATGCAGCAAGAACTGGGCGGCCAGGACGAGATTCCGCTCCTGGGTTCCCTCCCGGTGAGCGTGCCCGGTGCCGTGAGCGGATGGTTCCAACTGCACGAGCGGTTCGGCAGCCAGCCCATGGCCGCCAATCTGGCGCCGGCGATCCGCTACGCCCGGGACGGCTTCCCGCTCTCGCAGGTGATCGCGTACTACTGGCAGGGGAACGTGGAGGGCTTCGAGGACGCCGACCTGCCGGATGATAACTGGAAAGACACGTATCTCATTGAGGGGGAAGACGGCACCATGCGCGCGCCGCGCGAGGGCGAGATCTTCCGCAACCCGGACCTCGCCAACACGCTGGAGCGGATCGCTGAGGGCGGTGAAGATGCCTTTTACGAGGGCGAGATTGCCCAGACCATCGACGCGTACATGCAGCGTATCGGTGGGCACCTGCGGCTGGAAGATCTCCAGCAGCACACGGCCGATTGGGTGGAGCCCGCTTCGGTCAACTACCGCGGCGTGGACGTCTACGAGCTCCCGCCGAACGGGCAGGGCATCGCCGCGCTGCAGATGCTCCAGATCCTCGAAGGCTTTGACGTGGCCGACATGGGCCACAACTCGGTCGACTACCTGCACGTGCAGGCCGAGGCCAAGAAGCTGGCCTTCGAGGACCGCGCCCGCTTTTACGCCGACCCCGCCTTCGCCGACGTGCCCGTGCAGGAGCTGATCTCCGACGAGTACGCCGAACGGCGGCGTCAGCTCATCCGGATGGATCAGGTCCTCTCCGAGCCCTCCCACGGCGACCCCCGCGCGACCGTGACGGAGCGCCTCGATGAGGGCGACACGATCTACCTCACCGTGGCCGACTCGACGGGGATGATGGTGTCGCTCATCCAGAGCAACTACGCCGGCATGGGCAGCGGCCTCGTGCCCGACGATCTCGGCTTCATGCTGCAGGATCGTGGCGCGCTTTTCACGATGGAGGAAGGCCACCCGAACGTGTATGCGCCGGGCAAGCGGCCCTTCCACACGATCATCCCGGCGTTCGCCATGAAAGACGGCCAGCCGTTTCTGAGCTTCGGCGTGATGGGCGGCGGGATGCAGCCGCAGGGCCACGTGCAAGTGCTCAGCAACATCGTCGACTTCGGTATGAATGTGCAAGAGGCTGGCGACGCAGCGCGCTACCGCCACTACGGCAGCAGCTCCCCAACGGGGGACGAGATGGAGGGACGTGGCACGCTCCGACTGGAAAGCGGCGTGGCCC
>CAYFRX010000299.1:0-3917 GCA_964345515.1 uncultured Rhodothermales bacterium | reverse complement strand
TGCCCTCGGCCACCTCGATCACGTTGGGCAGCGCGTACGGGCTGAACGCCTCGAAGCCGAAGTGCCGCGCCGGCGCCGCGCTGCGGACGGCCCCGCGGCTCTGCCCGCCCGAGTAGGTGAGCGAATGCTTGATCGCGTCGACGCCCCACCCTTCCTGATACAGCATCAGGTTGTTGAGCACGCTGCGGATCGTAAGCTCCGGATTCTCCTCGATGGGATAGTCCTTCAGGTTCTCGTCGCCGCCATCGCCGTCGACGAGGTACGTCCAATCCGGATACCGCGTGCGGATGCCGCGGCAGAGCGTCAGGGCCATCGTGGCGGCCTGCACGTCGAGCGGCTTGTAGTCCTCGATGACGCGGATCGCCTCGCGGAAGTCGACGGCCTCGCGCTCAACCTCGATGACCTCCAAAAACATCGAGAGGCCGAGCTGATCGAGGAAGGCGTGCGCCTGCTCCACGTCCGAGCCGCCTTCCACTGAGAGCGTGAACGCCTTCAGCCGGGCGGGCGACTGCCCGCGCTCCAACAGCAAGTGGTAGAGCACGAGAAAGACGGAGCCGCTGTCGATCCCGCCGGAGAAGAGCACGCCGATCGGCGCATCGCCTTCGATCTGATCGAGCCACCGCTGGCATTCGTTCGCGAGCGCCCCGATGTACGCCTCGCCGATCGCGTCCAGGTCGGGCGGCAGTGCGTCCTGCTCGGGTGCAAAGAACCGCGTGTACGTCGGATTCGGGTCCGGGCAGCCGACGAGCTCGATCTCGGTGATGTGGTGCGCGGGCACCATGCGCGTGTATGACGGATGGAACTGATCGTCGAGGCCCTCCTCCTCCAGGAAGTCGCGGATCTCGCGCATCTGCTCGGCGATGACGAGGCAGGGGCCTTCGGTGCGCTTGGCGAGGAAGTAGCGCATCGGCCGGCCAATCGAGCGGGCGAGCCGGACGGTGATGCCGTCCTTGTGCACGAGGGCGAACTGCCCGTCGATGGCGCGAATGCGTTCGGGGTCGCCCGAGGCGAGCGCCGCCTGCGCTTCTTCAGGGGTCGCGTTCAGCAGAACGTTGCGCTCCGGGTCGATCCGGTTGACGAGGCGTTCTACGTAGGTCGTCGTAGCCATGGCACTGCAAGCAAAAGGGATGGAAACATGAAGCGTCAGTGGGACCGCCGGATGACCCGGCTAATCAGTTGTCTAAAGTAGACATCGCCTCGCCCAAGGACAAGACGGCAGCGGCTTCAGATCGGGCTCACGAGGCGTTCTATCAGGAAGGTAACAACCGGCCAGGCGACGGCTGCGTCGACGGCGACGTGATGCGCCCAGGTCGGGTCGGTCTGCACACGCCGCACGAGGCCGCCCATGATGAGCACGCCGATCCCGTCCACGAGCAGCACGTGCGGCGCCCCGCCCCATCCGACGGCGAAGATGCACCCGATCAGCGTGATGCCGAGCACGACGTAAGCCCCGCGCAGCAAAAACGACGCGGGCCAACGGGTCGCCCACGTGTGCAGCCCAACCCGCACGTCGCCTGCCCGGTCGCCCACGTCCGCCAACAGCGTATTGACGAGCACGAGGGCGAACCGGTATCCCACGAGCGCCCCCACGCCCGCCGTGATGATCCGACCGGCCTCCAGCACCGGAAGCAGCACGGCACCGGCCGCCCACACGCCACTGATGGCGAGAGGCTTGAGCAGGCCCCACGCCCTGAGCCACCGCTCCTGCAGCCCCAGACCGACGTGCATTAAACCCACACCCCCCAACGTAACGCCTGCGATCAACGTCTCGGGGCGAAGCATCGGCATCATGAGGCTGCCCAGGGCACTAGCGCCAAGCACCGTGGCTTGCACGTAGCGTCGGTGCGCCCGCATCCACCGCGTGCGTGCGGGACGGTTGACGCGGTCCTCGGGCGAGAAGCCCAGCACGCGGTCGAGCTGGTACACGACCACGGCGCCGCACCCGCCTAGAACGAGCAGCGGCACGCTCGGCGGGATGCCGAGCAGGGCGTACGTGCCCAGCATGAGTGCGATGGCGATT
The DNA here is from genome assembly GCA_964345515.1 of uncultured Rhodothermales bacterium. GTDB lineage: Bacteria > Bacteroidota > Rhodothermia > Rhodothermales > Salinibacteraceae > JAAAPH01. The sequence goes on along the minus strand of CAYFRX010000299.1, from coordinate 1,897 downwards.
AGGCCAACCGGCACGCCGTCGTGCACGAAGAACGCGCGAACCATCGAGCGAACCCGGGACGAGAGACGGATGGCAAACTTCATGGGGCTGGAACCACCAAGCTACGAGCGTTGCCGATACGCGTGGCACACCGGGAAGGTTGGCTGTTCGCGCGCCGCTCACCACGAAATTCGCCCTCTCCCCTTCGCGGTCACTCAGTGCTCATGCGCTCGCTCAGGAAGCGCTCGCGATGAGAGGGATCGATCGAAGGTCGTCGTGCTTTCAGCAACGAACCGCTTCTCTTCGGGCCGATACCGCCGTTCCTCGACCTGAAACGTGTCGGCTTCCACCTCGATGAGATTGTAGAAATTCGTCGATCGGTTCGACTTGCGACCGCGGCTGCTCGTGGCTGTGCCCGCACTCGCCACAACGAGACGCTGCTGCCCCGGAATAATCTCGACCGGTTCGATGTGCGAGATGTGCAGGTGCCCGCAGAGAATCAGATCGACGCCCGCCTCCGTGGCCGTGTCGAGCGCTTCCTGAGCCCGGCGGGCGATGTCGTGCCGGCCGAGCGCGCGAATCTTCGTCAGATGGTGGTGGATGACGAGCACGTTGAAGGCGTCCCGGTCGGCGGCAGCGAAGTAGCGCCGCATAGCATCCAAGTCTGTGGCGTCGATGCGGCCGCCTTTCACGGTGTGCGGATGCGCCGTGTTGATCCCCAGCACGGCGACGCCGTTCTGCTCGAAGCGGGGCGTGAGATCGGACGTGATGTACGCTCGATACCGCTGTAGCGGCCGCCGCAGCCGCGCGATGGGACGCCACCACGGGTACACGTCGTGATTGCCGGGCACGACGAGCACCGGCGCCTCGAACCGGTCGATCATGGCGGCGGCCGGCTGGAACTCCTCGGGCCGGGCCCGCTGGGTCAAATCGCCGCTGATCGCCACGAGATCCACGTTTGCCGCGTTGACCTCATCCATCAGCACCTCGACAATCGCATCGTGCGCGATCCGGCCGAAGTGCAAATCCGAAAGATGGGCGATGGTCATGACGTTGGTGCCAGCGTTTTCAGTGTTCAAGTGCTGCGAACCGCCTCGCCCGCCCCCCAAGCACTCGGACACCCCAACACGGTTACAGCAACAGGTTCATCGGCTCCTCCAGGTAAGCCTGCACGTCGTTGAGGAACTCGGCGCCTGTCGCGCCATCGACGATGCGGTGATCGCACGAGAGCGTCAGCTTCATACGCTTGCCGGGCACCACCTCGCCATCTTCGACGACGGCCTCATCGCGGATGGCGCCGATGGCCAGGATGCAGGCGTTCGGCGGGTTGATGATGCCGGTGAACGCCTCAATGCCGAACATGCCGAGGTTCGTCGTGGTGAACGTCGAGCCCTCGAACTCTTCGGGCTGGAGGTCCCGGTTGCGGGCGCGCTCGGCGAGGGTGCGCGTCTCTTCGGCGATCTGCGCCAGCCCCTTCCGGTCGGCGTTGCGAATGACAGGCGTGATGAGCCCGGCCTCGATGGCGACGGCAATGCCAACGTGCACCTGGCTGTAGTAGCGAATTTCGCCCTCGTCGGCCAGGTACGAGCTGTTCACCTGCGGGTGCTGCTTGAGCGCCACCGCGCACGCCTTGGTGATGAGGTCGTTGAACGAAATGCGGGGCCGGTCCTGCTCCTCAGCGAGCTCGTTGAGCCGCTTGCGGGCGCGGATGGACTTTGCCATGTCGACGTCCACGGTGAGGTAGAAGTGCGGCGCGGTGTACTTGCTCTGCGCAAGCCGCCGTGCGATGGTCTTCCGCATCTGCGAGATGTCCTCGGAGGTGTACGCCTCCTCGGCCGGCGCCTCGACGGCCGGCGCCTCGAAGGCCGGCGCTTCGGCGACGGCGGGCTGCGGCGTGGGCTCCGGTTCGGCCTCAATG
>CAYFRX010000298.1:0-3933 GCA_964345515.1 uncultured Rhodothermales bacterium | reverse complement strand
TTTTGCATCACCAGCCCCCTCCCCCGTGCGATCGCGGTGTGTCTCGTGGATGATCGTCTTGCTGCTGGTGGCGGGGGGGACCGGATGCCGAAGCGCGAACGGCCCCCCTGATCCCCACGCAGCGGACAGCACGCGCACCCTCTACCTGGTGGAGCACGGCTGGCATGCGGGCATCATGATGCGGCGCTCCGACATCCCGTCGGGCGCGTGGCCGGTGCTCCAGGACTTTCCGGACGCGCGTTACGTCGAGGTGGGATGGGGCGACGCCGGGTACTACCAGGCGGCGGATCCGGGCGTGGGCAAGCTGCTGAAAGCCGGGCTCTGGCCGACGTCGAGCGTGCTGCACGTGGCCGCGTTCCAGCGTCGCCCCACTGAGGTGTTCGGCACGCGCACCATCATCCGCATTCCGGTGACGGGGTCGGGATTCGATGCGCTGCTCGCTTTCATTCGCCACGAGCACGCGCGGGATGCCGACGGGGCGGTGGTGCCCCTGGGACCGGGCCTGTACGGGCGCAGCCGGTTCTACAAAGCCACGACGCGCTACCATGCGCTGAACAACTGCAACACGTGGGCGGCGCGGGCGCTTCGGGCGGCGGGCTGCCCGACGGCGCCGGGCCGCGCCATCACCGTTCGCGCTCTACTAGCACAGGCGCGCGATTGTGGTCCGGTGGTGCAGGAGCGGCACTGACGGCAACCACCCCGGCTTCTGTGGCGTGCTCCTGTTCGGGCTCCGGCGGCGCCGTCGTGTCTAGATACGTGCTCAGGCGGTCGCCGTCATCCTCCTCATCGCGCTCGGCCAGGATGTACATCACGGCCTCGTGGAGGTTTTCGTAGAAGTGGTCAGGGCCGATCCGCTCGTACAGGCCGCTCCGGCGCAGCAAGTCGCGCACCGGTCCGATGAGCCCCGTAAAGTAGAGCTCGATGCCGCGGTCCTCCAGCTGCGTGATGATGTCCTCCAGCGCCTCCATCGCCGTGGTGTCCACGTCGTTAATGCTGGCGCCGTCGATGATGACGGCCTGGAGGGCGTACTCGCTGTGCGCGCTCTTGTCCAGGATAAAGCTACGGAAGTATTTGGCGTTGGCGAACGAGAAGGCGGCATTCACGCGCAGGATGAGCAGGCCCTGGATGGGGTATGCCTCCTCGAACCGCGCCACGTCGTGGAACGAGCGCGTGTCCTCCAGGTGGCCGAGCTCCGCCATGGTCGGACGACTGACCCGGTAGAGGATCGCCACGATGGAGGCCGCGATGCCAAGCACGATGCCCTCCTGAATGCCGATCGCCAGCGTGGACACGAACGTGAACAGCGCGATGGCGCCTTCCCGCTTGCGGGTCTGGAACAGGTACACGACCTCCTCCACGTCCACGAGCCCCACGGCCGCCACGATGATGATGGCCGCGAGTGCAGGCATCGGCAGGTAGTAGAAGAGCGGCGTCAAAAACAGCAGCGTCAGCGCGACGAGCGCCGCAGCCACGAGGTTCGCCAGCGGCGAGCGCGCGCCGGCCTGGTCGTTCACCGCCGTGCGGGAGAAGCTGCCGGACACGGGAATGCTCCGGAAGAGGCTGCCGATCAGGTTGGCCGCCCCAATCGCCACGAGCTCCTGGTTGGCGTCGATCGTCGTGTTGCGGCGGGCGGCGAACACGCGCCCCAGCGAGACGACGCTCATGAATTGGACGAGCGCCAGCGTGAGCGCCGTCGGCAGGAGGCCCGTCACGTCGCTCCACCGCAGCGCGGGCACGTCCCACCCGGGGAGGCCAGACGGGATCTCGCCGATGACGGCCACGCCCTTCGCGTCCAGCCCCAAGGCCCACGTCACGAGCGTAGCCCCCGCCACGACGATGAGCGCCTCGGGGATGAGGGCATTCCACCGGCGGATGCCGACGAGGAGCGCGATGCTGATCAGGCCGATGGCCAGGGAGGTTCCGTGGATGTCACTCACCTGCTCGGCCACGCCCTGAACGAGCACGTGGACGTACTGCGAGCGCGCCAGTTCGACGCCCACCAGATTGCCCAGCTGGCTGAACCCGATGATGAGTGCCGCGGCCGCCGTGAAGCCGGCGATGACGGGGCGCGAGAGGAGATCCGCCAGAAAGCCGAGGCGCGCGGCCCCCATCCCAATCTGGATGAGCCCCACCAGTCCGGCCAGCAGCACGGCGAGCGCCACGTACTGCGGCGAGCCCGGCGCGGCCAGCATGCTCACACCCGTGGCCACGATCAGCATGTCGATGGCCACCGGCCCCGTGATGAGCTGGCGCGAGGTCCCTAGGAAGGGATAGACGATGAGTGGGATGAGGGCGGCGTAGAGGCCATAGATGGGCGGCAATCCCGCAATGACTGCGTATGCCATCCCTTGCGGGATGAGCATCACGCCGACCGTGAGTCCTGCGGCTGCGTCCCTCCACCCGTCGAAGACTCCGTAGGAGGGAAGCCACTTCGTAATCGGAAGCGCCATGCGCATCCAGTGCGTATTGCCATCTGGCATATGCGTATACCCAAGCCTAGACTACCGGAGGAGCCTCACGCTGAGGGTTCCCCACCTTTATCGGTAGCGGGAGACTGTTCTTTAAGGATCCTGTTGAACAAACAATACGGCCAGGACACGCGTCCATCCCGGGCTATCAAATGCATCCGACATATCGGTGCGCGCGTAGGCGGGCAGGTTTTGGTTTCGCATTCCTTCCAGCTACGATGCGGCAGGTGTCGATTGTTCGGTGGCTGCTTCGGTCTTCTCAAAATATTTGCGGATGCGGTCGCCCTCGTCATCGAGGTCCCATTTCCGAAGGACGTGCACGACGGCGTCGTGCGGCCCCATGTGAAAATGCTCGGCCCCAAGCTGGTCGCGGAGCCCCGACCGGACGACGACCTCACGCACCGGCCCGATGAGCCCGGCGAAGTAGAGGGCAATGCCCCGATCATCCAGCGTCTCGATGACCGAATGCAAGGCGTCCACCGCCGTCGTGTCGAGATCGTTGATGCTCGTCCCATCGATGACGACCGCACGAATGTCGTACCCCGCCCGTTCGCTCTCCAGAATGAAATCTTTGAAGTACTCGGCGTTGGCGAACGAGAAGGAGGCGTCCACGCGGAGCACGAGAACGCCCTTGACGCGCTCGGCCTGTTCGAACCGGTCGAGGTCGCGAAACAGCCGCGTGCCGGGCACGTGGCCCAGCTCCGCCACGTTCGGGCGGCTGATGCGGTAGAGCACCGCCACCATGCTGGTCCCGATGCCTAGCAAAATCCCTTCCTGGATGCCGATAAAGAGCGTGCACGTGGCCGTGATGAGCGCGATCATGCCGTCGCGTTCCTTCGCTTCGAACAGCCGACGCAACTCCTCGATGTCGATCAGACTGAACCCGGCCACGATGATGATGGCTGCCAGCGTGGGCATCGGCAGGTAATAGAAGAGCGGTGTCAAAAACAGCAGCGTCAGCGCGATGATGCTCGCAACGATCACGTTCGCCAGCGGCGTGCGGGCGCCGGCCTGGTCGTTCACCGCCGTGCGGGAGAAACTCCCCGACGAGGGGATGGCCTGGAAGAAGCTACCGCACAGGTTGGCCGCGCCCATCCCCACCAGCTCGCGGTTCGCGTCGATGGAATAACTGTGCCGTGCGGCAAACACGCGCCCCAGCGACACGACGTTCATGAACTGCACGAGCGCCAGCGTGATGGCAGTCGGAAAAAGACGCGTCACGTCGCCCACTTGCAGGTCGGGCGCGTCCCACCCGGGCAGCCCCTCGGGAATATCGCCCACGACGGCCACGCCTACATCGGTCCAGCCGAAGGCCCACGTAGCCGTCGTCGCGCCCATCACGACGATGAGCGCCTCCGGCCAGTGCGGCTTCCACCGCGGCAGGCCCAGGAGCACAGCGATGCTCGCCAGCCCGATCGCCACTGACGGGCCGTTCGTCTCCACCGCCCGCTGGATGGCCTCCCAC
>CAYFRX010000297.1:0-3943 GCA_964345515.1 uncultured Rhodothermales bacterium | reverse complement strand
CATTATTAAACTCTGCTGCGCAGGAGCGAACATCTGTCGATCCGTCGGATACACGTCAGGTGATTGCGCGGCACGGTCCGCGTGATGCGTCATCTTGTCGAACGGAACGCCCTATCATGCTGCACGAAAAGTACGAGCCGGTCATCGGGCTGGAGGTCCACGTCCAACTGCAGACCGACGCGAAAATCTTCAGCCCCGACTCCACCGCCTTCGGGGCCGACCCGAACACGAACGTCGATCCCGTCAGCCTGGGCCACCCAGGCACGCTGCCGGTGCTCAACAAGAAGGTGGTGAAATACACGCTGCGGATGGGACTGGCCACGCACTGCTCCATCGCCTCGCGGGCTATCTTTGCGCGCAAGCACTACTTTTATCCGGATCTGCCCAAGGGTTATCAGATCTCGCAGTACGACACGCCCATCTGCCACGACGGCTACGTCGAGATCCTGCTCGACGACGAGGCCACCGACGCCATCGGGGGCGACGGGCCGCCGCAGGAGCCGACGAAGCGCATCGGCCTCACGCGCATCCACATGGAGGAGGATGCCGGCAAGTCGATGCACGACCGCGACCCGCACGACACGCTCATCGATTACAACCGGTGCGGCGTCCCGCTCATCGAGATCGTCTCCGAGCCCGACATCCGATCGGCGCGGGAGGCCTACCTGTACCTGCAGAAGATCCGTCAGCTCGTGCGCTACCTTAGCATCAGCGACGGCAACATGGAGGAGGGCTCGCTCCGCTGCGACGCCAACGTCTCCGTCCGCCCGCGTGGCCGTCGCGAGCTGGGCACCAAGACGGAGGTTAAGAACATGAACTCGTTTCGCAACGTGGAGCGGGCGCTCGACTACGAGATCGACCGCCAGATCAAGCGGCGCGAGCTCGGCCAGTCGATCAAGCAAGAGACGCTGCTGTGGGACGCCGACCGCGGCGAGACGCGTCCGATGCGCTCGAAGGAGGAGGCGCACGACTACCGGTATTTTCCCGACCCCGATCTCGTGGAGGTCGCCATCGACGAGGAGATGCTGGCGGCCGTCCGCGCCGATCTGCCGGAGATGCCCGACGCGCGACGTCGCCGCTTCGAGGAGGAGATGGGCCTGCCGGCCTACGACGCCTCCGTGCTCACCGAGGAGCGCGTCGTGGCGGATTACTTCGAAGAGACGCTCTCGGCGCTGTTCAAGCGCACCAAGGGCGGCAACACGCAGGCCCAGGCGAAAGAGGTGTCCAACTTTGTGATGACGGACGTCATGCGCGTGCTCAACGAGCGTGACATCGGAGTCGACGCGTTTCCGATCACGGCCGAACGCCTCGCCCAGCTCGTCTACCTCCGGATGGAGGACAAGGTCAACTCCAGCGCGGCGCAGGAGGTGTTCGAGGCGATGCTGGACGAGGCGGACAAGTCGGCCGGCAAGATCGCCGAAGAGCGCAACCTGATTCAGGTGTCAGACAAGGGAACGATCGAGCCCATCGTGAACCGTGTGCTGAACGAGAACGAGGAGCAGGTCCGGACGTACCTCAGCGGCAAGGACGGCCTCTTCGGCTACTTCATCGGGCAGGTCATGCGTAGCTTCGAGGGCTCGCCCGATCCGAAGATCGTGCGCGAACTGCTCCAGAACAAGCTGGAGGCCCGCCGCGAGCAGGCGAACAACTGAAGTTCGCTGTGCGTTCGGCGTGCGAACCCCATCATCTGCAGCCCAATCGTCTCTGACACGTGCACTACGTTGAGTTTTTTGATTCCCGCCGCTTTGCCTCATCGCTTATTGCTGCGGCGCTCGTCGTGATCGGCTTCGCCGGGCCCGTTCACTGGGCGGCCGCGCAGTCGGCTCCGGATCCGGCGTCATTGATCCAGAGTCACCTGCAGGGGCGCGTCACCGTGAGCGCGGAGGTCGACTCCATTCCGGACTATCAGGGCTTCGAGGTGCTCGTCATTCGGCAGACCGCGGAGGGGAACGTCGACACGCTCGGGTACGACGTGACGAGCCGCGACGGGGCGTTTGCCACCGACGTGTTTGCCCCGGGGCAGGGAATCTATCCGCTCATCGTCCGGCGTCGGGGCACCACGGTGGCGTCCACCGACTACGTCGTGGCCGAGGGCGATTCCGCGCAGGTCGAGATGGAGCTTCCGCTGCGGCGGCCCATCACCATTCGCTCCACCGAAAATTCGGCCTGGATGGCGTATCAGAACACGATGGCGCTGCACCGGCAGGCTATGATTGAAAACCTGCAGGATTCCACGCAATCGGGCACGGGCTCGGCGATGGAGGCGCGCGTCCGGCAGACGGCGCAGGTGCTGTGGAGCCTGCGCCGCACCTATCCCCGCACGCTGGGTGCTGCACAGAGCGCGGCCGAGTCCATCTCGCTGCTCGAAGGATGGAACGACTCGCTCGCCGTCGTCCGTGCCAACCAGATCGAGCCCTCCAACCCCCGATTCGTGGAGGTGGCGCGTGTGGCGCGCCGGGCCGAGGCGCAACGGGGCGGACAAACCGCGGCGCTCGACCTGCTGCGCCAGTTCCAGCAGCGCGCTGCATCCGGCAACCAAAAGGCGGCCCTGCACGCCGAAATCGTGCGCGCGCACATCGACAGCCTGGATCGTGAGCAGGCCCTGGCGGCGGCGCGTACGCTGGTGCAGGAGTATCCTGACACGCCGTGGAGCGATTGGGCCGAGCGGGCCGAGTACGAGGTGAACAATCTCCTGCCCGGCATGACGGCACCCGTCTTCGAAGCGACGACGTGGGACGGCGCCCCACTGGCGCTTACCGACCTGCGCGGGCAGCCGGTGGTGCTGGAATTTTATCAGCCCTCGAACGAGCTGTATCGCGGCCAGCTCTCCTCGCGGAATGCCCTGTACAAAGCGGCACGTCCCGCCGGCCTGCGGATGGTGTCCGTGTCGCTGCAGCCCGACACGCTGCTCAACGAAGCATTCTTCGAGGGGCGCGACCTGCCGGGGACGCACGTCGTGGCCACCGAACAGCTCGCCCGCGAACTCATCAAGAAATACAATATGGGTGCGTTGCCGACTCGCCTGTTCATCGATGCCGAAGGGCGTATCGTCGATAAGTACGTCGGCAGTGCCTTCGCCCGCCTGCAGGAGGACGCCCAGCGGCTCATTGATGAACTCGCTCCGCCCAACTGAAAGTGAAGTCGCACAGGTCCGCCGTTGCGAAGTTGATCGCTGTGCGATTAATTGATGTTCCTATGTTCGTTTACCACCGACGACCTACCGAACGAGCCTGCCATCTTCCATGAGCACGTTGTCTTACATCAAGAACTTCATCAAGGATCGCGATGTCGCGGCCATCACCCCATCCTCTTCATTTCTCGTCAAGCGCGTGTGTCGGTGGATTGACTTTACGGTGCCGAATGCGATCGTCGAATATGGGCCGGGGACGGGGGTGTTCACGGAGTACATCGTGGCCGAGATGACGAGCGATTCGAAGCTCCTCCTGGTCGAGGGCAATGAGGCGTTCGTCGAGAAGCTAAAGCAGCGATTCAGGCACGACGGCCGCGTGCAGGTCTACCACGACCGCGCTGAAAACATCGAGGCGATCCTGGATGCCTCCGGCGAGTCCGCGGCCGACTACGTGATTTCTGGCATCCCATTTTCCTTTCTGGACGACGAGGTGAAGCACGATCTGATTCAGCGCACCCGCAAGATCCTGACAGAAGAGGGCAAGTTCCTGGTCTACCAGAATTACAACCACATGGAGAAGCCCCTGCAGCGCCACTTCGGGAACGTCCACAAGGAGTACGAAATCCTCAACCTACCACCCATGTTCGCCTATCAAGCGACGAAGTGAAGGCCATGGGGAAGAACGGACGGGACGGGGAATCGAAGAGACGGGGAGTTGAAGAGACAGGGGAAGATCGAGGGCGTTGTCGTGTTGACGCCCACGCCCCCTCCTTTCAACGCAAAACGCTCAACGCAAAACGCTCAACGCAAAAC
>CAYFRX010000296.1:0-3975 GCA_964345515.1 uncultured Rhodothermales bacterium | reverse complement strand
CAACCCGCAACGCCATGCCCCGCCGTGTCATCAAAAAGAAGGACCTCCCGCCCGATCAGGTCGAACCGGTCTCGTTGGACGAGAACGCCTTCTACAAGCAGAAACCGCGCATCCCGCGCGACCGGGTTCAGATCGACCTCGCGGACGTTCCTGCGCAGCCGAAGCGCCGCGACTACCTCAAACGAGGCGTCGTACAGCGCGAGGAGGCCGAATTCACGCCCACCCCCATCGTGGTGCCGGGACACGAGGACGACGCGTTCGATGAGCCAGCGGGCGACGGCGTCGCCGATGATCCGTCCGCCGAGACCGACGAGCCGGAGGACGAAGAGCCCGACCCGCTCGACGAGCTACGCGCCGAGCTCGAAGCCGAGTGGTCGGCCAACGTCGAAGCGGCCGCTGCGGAGGCGCGGCAGGAAGGCTTCGAACAGGGCTACGACGTGGGGTACGACGACGGGGTGGGCGACACAGAAGCGCGCCTCGGCAAGCAGTTCGACGCCGACATGAAGCAGCTGGCCGCCGACGTCGCTCAACTCAAATCGCTGTGGGAGGAATACATCGAAGCCAGTGAGCCGGCCCTGCTCGAACTGGCCGTCCAGGTCGGCGAAGCGCTGCTCGACACACCCCTCCCCGAGTCGATCCGCGGCGCCTCGGCCCGGGCGATTGCCGAGGCCGTCGAGGAGCTCGCCAGCGCCGGCTCGCTCACCGTCACGCTGCACCCGGTCGACTACCAGCGGCTGCAGGAGAAAGGGCTGATCGATCAGCTCAACGCCAACCACGAGCAGATGCTGCACTGGAATCCGGATCCGAACCATGCGGAAGGCGACTGGAGCGTCGAGTCTCCGACGGCGCTCATCCGGCATCACAAAGCCGAAACGCTCGACGCTGTGAAAGAGCTCGTGGGTATGGTCCCGCCGCCGGTTCATAACCACCCCGACGCACCGTCCGACGCTTCCGACGCCTCGTCGGCTTGAGTGCGACCAACGCCGAGGTTGGGGCTTGCCTGGCGTCCGATGCACCACCACGCGCCCCACAGGCCGATTCGAACCTGCGAACCTTCAACCTTCTAACCTGAAACCCCTCGCGGCATGGCTCTCTCCTCGTTTGAGACGCGCCTCAAACAGATTCGGTCGACCCCGCTGGGCCCTGCGCGGTTCGGCAAGGTGCGATCGGTGGTGGGGCTGCTCGTCGAGGCGAGTGGCCTGAACGCGGCCGTCGGGGAGCTCTGCTACATCTACTCCCCCGACGATCCGAACATCTCCCGCATCAAGGCCGAAGTGGTGGGTGTGCGCGAGGGCACGACCGTGCTGATGCCGCTCGAAAAGACGGTGGGCCTTCGCGCCGGTTGCCTCGTGCGCCGGTCGGCCCTGCCGCTCACCGTCGACGTCGGCGAGGCGCTGCTCGGCCGCGTGGTCGACGCCAACGTGAACCCGCTCGACAACAAAGGCCCGCTCACGCTTCCCGAGGAAGAGCCCGTACACCGCGACCCACCGTCGCCGTTGGAGCGGCGGCTCATCGACACCCAGCTGTCCACCGGCATCCGCGCCATCGATGCATTTCTGCCGCTCGGCAAGGGCCAGCGCATCGGCATCTTTGCCGGCTCCGGTGTGGGGAAAAGTACGCTGCTCGGCATGATCGCGCGCAACGCACAGGCCGACATCAACGTGGTGGCGCTCATCGGCGAGCGAGGTCGCGAGGTGCGCGAGTTCATCTCCGACAGCCTAGGCTCGGAAGGATTGGCCCGCTCGATCGTCATCGCCGTCACCGGCGAGAAGGCGGCCATGAGCCGCGTGAAAGGCTCGGGGGTGGCTCTGGCCATCGCCGAGCACTTCCGCGACCGCGGGAACGACGTGCTCTTGATGATGGACTCGATCACTCGCGTGGCGATGGCGCAGCGCGAGATCGGGTTGGCCGTAGGCGAGCCGCCGACGACGCGGGGCTACACGCCGAGCGTGTTTGCCGAGCTGCCACGCCTGCTCGAACGCGCCGGCCCGGCTGAGGGGGGCAGCATCACGGGCATCTTCACCGTGCTCGTGGAGGGCGACGACATGAACGAGCCGGTAAGCGATGCCGTGCGTGGTACCGTGGACGGCCACATCGTGCTCTCACGCGACCTGGCGCAGGCCAACCACTACCCGGCTATCGACGTGCTCCAGAGCGTGAGCCGCCTGATGGGCCGCGTGGCTTCCCCCGAACACCAACGCGCGGCAGAAGAGGCGCGCCAACTCCTGGCCAGCTACCGCCAGGTGGAGGACCTGGTGAATGTGGGCGCCTACGAGCGCGGCTCTGATCCCGAGACGGACCGGGCCATCGAAGCGCACCCCCACCTCGTGAACTTCCTCCAACAGGGCACGAACGAAGTGCCCGACCAGCCGCCGGCCGAGCAACTCCAGAAGCTTCTGGAGGCGTTCTAATCCCAACTCCGCATGCTTCGTTGGTGTATGGATGTGTTGGGGGACGAACGTATGAACAGGGAAAAACGCGCATGAGGCCCTCCGTGAACGCCCCTTCCCGTCCTCCTCGTCCAGCGTGGAGCGCACAATCTTGTTCTCGCTGGGCGTCCCATACAGTTTAGGGCGGTGGCATCAGCACGTTTGGCGAGGGATTTGCAGTTCTCTCCATCGCCGCGCGAGGACCCGTTGCCCCGCGTTCTGAGGCAGCCCACAGCGCTCTCCGCGCGCCCCAATCACGATACTTCGCGCCACGTGGAAGGATTTTCACTGCCGCCGCGCGATGAACCAGAGACCTCCAAGGAAACTATGTCGGGAAACAAGTTCCGTTTTTCGCTCCAAAGTGTGCTGGACCTCCGCGCCTACGAAACCGATAAGGCCCGCTACTTTTTGGCTCAGGCGGTGTCCGAGCGACGCGCCCAGGAGGAGACCGTTCGACGAGCTGAGGAGCGCCTTCGTGAGCTGAACAAAAACGCGCCCGCTGCCGGCGACGTCGACCTCCAGACGCTGCGCCAGTACGATGCCTTTCGCCAACACGCGCGGCAGTTGCGCGACAAGGCGCGTGAACAGCTCAACCAGTTCCGGCAGCGCGAGGACGCGGCCCGCTCGAATTGGGTGGAGCGCCGCCAAGCGCAGGAGAGTCTCGAAACGCTTCACGACGGCGAGAAAGAGGAACACGACAAGAAAGTTGCCGAGGCCGAGATGGCCTTTCTCGACGAACAAGCCGTGATGCGGTACTGCCGGAACGACAACAAATCGTCCCTCCTGTGAACACGCCCCTCCTATGAAGAAGTCCCTGATGGTCACCGGTGTCGGGCTGCTTGCGTTTTCGATCAGCCTGATCGGGACGTATTTCGCAATGCCCTACATCGCCCCCGACATCGTGGCGCAGTCTCAAGCCCCCACGGACAGCCTCGCCAGCGACAGCCTGGACCAGCGCACCAAACTCATGGCGCTCATCGACTCGCTTAACTCGGGCGATCCGAAGGCCCTTTTCGCCGAGCAGAACACCGTCAACCGCCTGCAGGATTCACTGACGGTTGTCCACGACAGCCTCACTTCGGTGCAGTCCCGTACGTCGACGTTGCAGGCGCAGTTGGATGAGCTCCAGCGCCGCGTCTCGTCCCTGGAGGCCACTCAAGCCAAAGCGGCCGACATCAGCGAGACGCTGACGGACCTCGACATGCGCGAGATGCGCGCCGTGCTGGCTCCGCTCGATCTCAACGTGTACGAGTCCTTGTACGCGCAGACCACCGGCCGCAACCGAACCCGCCTCTTGCAAGCCATGCCTCCCGATAAAGCGGCCCGTCTCGTGGACCGCATTGTCGCCCGCCAGTAGCCCCCGACCACAATCCGGGTTTCGATCCGATGCAACCGCCAGCCATCCCGTTCGCCCCCTCCTCGGCCCCGGCCCCTCAGGAGGAGCCCAAGGTAGAATCAGATGCTCCGGCCGCCGGAGGAACCTTCGATAAGGTGCTCTCCGCCGAAGCACGCCGCGAGCCGGCAGCGTCCGGCGCCTCAGCGTCCG
>CAYFRX010000295.1:0-3986 GCA_964345515.1 uncultured Rhodothermales bacterium | reverse complement strand
ATGACCGCCGCTGCCACATGGCACGCTCCGATCGCGTCACGCTAAGCGACATCGCCGAACGGCTCGACCTCACGAAAGTCTCGGTGTCGAAGGCCTTACGTGATCATCCCGATATCTCGACGCAAACCAAGAAGCGGGTCAAGCAACTTGCGAAAGAGATGGGCTACGCGCCCAACCGGCTCGCGCGCTCGCTCACGACTGACAAGACGGGCACGTTGGGGGTCGTCGTCCCCAAGATTGCGCACACCTTTTTTGCCGATGCGCTGGCTGGCATCAACGAAGTGGCGACTGCCAACGAGTACGAGATTGTACTCTGCGTGTCGGAGGAGAGGGCCGATTTCGAGCAGCGCCACCTTCGCACGCTCCTCTCGATGCGGGTCGATGGGTTGCTCGTCTCGGTGACAGAGGAGTCCAAGGATCCCAGCGTATTCACGGCCCTGCAGGATCAGGGCCTGCCGCTCGTCTTTTTCGATCGAGCGCTTGACGGTGTCGGGGCCAGCACGGTCACGGTGGACGATGAGGGCGGTGCGTACAAGGCCGTTGAGCATGCGGTCAGCACGGGGTGCCGCGACATCGCCCACGTGGGCGGGTTTCCGCACGTTGGCATCGGGGCGAAGCGCCGGCGCGGCTACGAGCGCGCCCTGCGCGACCACAGCATTCCGGTGCGCGACGAATGGATCGTGGAAGGCGGATTCGATGAACTGCACGGGTACCACGGGTTCAAGCGCCTGCTCGACGCCGAGCGGCTCCCCGAAGTCATCTTTGCCGTGACGTTTCCGGTAGCGCTCGGCGTCACCGATGCGATGAAGCAGACCGACCCCTCGCTCCAAGACGACATCCGAATCTACTCGTTCGGACAGCACGGCCTGAACCGGTTCTTTGCCTATCCCCATGTGTCCGTGTACCAGCCCGCTCGGGAATTGGGCAAACAGGGCGTCCAGATCCTGCTGGAGGAGATCGATAATCCGGATCGGGTGCCGTGTCATGTGGAGCTGGAGACGCACATCATCGAGCCGACTCGCGAAACCACGCCTCCGTATTTGAACGGAAGGGGCGATTAAACAGCCGGTCGAGAACCGATTCCACCCCGGACCGATCCGTCCGTGTCCTAACGACGACGACTTCCAATCTGAATCCCGACATCATGGACCCATCGGCTACAGGGAGCGCGGAGAATGAGCGGTCGCCGCGCGCGTCGACGGGGAGCGTCCCGCTGTCCCGCCGTGAGCTGCTGCAAGCCACCGGGGCGGCGACGCTCGGCGCTCTGTTCACCAGCGCCGGCTGCGAGGTGCTCTTGGGCGAGGATGACGACCGGCCGGAGCCGCTCATGCGTCGCCTGAGCAAGCGCTTCTACGCGCACGGCAAGCGCCATCAGACCGAATGCTACGGCGCCGTGCTCGATCCCACCGCTGGCACCGATGCCGCCGCGTACTTGCGGGTGCGGGGCACGCGCGAAGACCTGGTGTATCGGCCCCGTCCAGAGGCCTCGGAGGTCGTGCTGGCGACGCGCACGTACATCCTGAGCCCATGCTTCGCGGGCCCGTACCTGTTCTGGTCGGAGCGGCGTGGACACGGACCGGCGGCTCCGTGGACCCTGCGCGCCGTGCGCACCGGTGACGGATCGCCCCAGCGGCACGACGTATTTGAGCCGTTCGAAACGATGGGCCGACCGGCGTCGCTTTCAGCGTGGACGGCCGAGGACGGCCGGGCGTGGCTGGTCTGGGAGGAGCGCCAGGGACGGGCCGTGCAGGTGCGCGTGGCGCCTATCGACGCGAGCGGGCACATCGGCACGCCGCGCCCGGTGACCACCGGGGCCGTCAATGCGTACGATCCGGTCTGCGCGCTCGCCCCGGACGATACCCTCCACGTTCTCTACACGGCGTTCAGGGAGGACAGCTACCGCATCGTGGCGCAACGCATGCGCCCCGATGGCGAGCGCCTGGGCGAGCCCGAGCGCGTCAGCGACCTCACCGAGCCGTGCTGCTACCCCTCGGTGTGGCCAGCGCGGGAGGGTGGGGTCTGGTTCTCGTTCACGGCCTGGTCTGGCTATGACCAGAATCATGGGACGTACTTCCCCTGGGTGCGGCACCTGCGCTACCAGCGGCAAAGCAGCGTCTTTCGTCGGCGTGGCGTCGCTTATGTGGGGCACCTCGACGAGGATGGGCTGCGCGCCGTGGCAGCGCCCCGCAGAGAGCGCCCGCAAGGGTTCGTCGCCGCCATGACGGTAACGGGCAGCGAGGGCGCGATGCACACGCACGTCGTCGAAGACGCCGAGGGGCGCGTCCGGCTGCTCCTGCGCCAGCACGCGACGCCGCTGGAGATGGTGGACCCCGAGGCCGATGAGGAGGACGAGTATGAGATCGTGTTCGACGACGAGCCCAACCCGCTGCGCGTAAACGTGGAGGAGGGGCTCGTCGACATGCCCCACCACGTGCACCCGACGCTCGGCGTCATGACGCTCAAAGACGACGCATGGTCCAGGCCCGAGCCGCTCGTCCCCCGGGCCCACCTGGAAGGCCCCGTGTCGTTTGCCCTGGACGGAAACCGGCTGCGCGTCGCCTTCACGCAAGACGGGCGCAAGACCCACTGGCGCAAGGGGGAATACTATGACAACAAGGGCCAGCTCGGGGTGGGGACGGCGGAGGTCGAGTTGCTGTCGCCTCCCAAGGAGGACGCCGAGGGCGAGGAATTGCAAGAACGCGCAGAACGCACATCGTCAGGCGCAAACGAGCCGGACTACGCCTGGTATCCGTTTCGGCTCTCGCCGTTGAAAGGCACCGCCCTCCGCAGTCCGCAACCCCCGGAGCAGGCGACCTTCGAGCAAGGTGATTCGGGCCACGCGAGCGAGGACTATCGCCCGGTGTGGGGCCAGACGCACTGCCACACCGACATCTCGGTCTGCCGCCGCGAGTTCGACCGCGACCCGCACTTCAACTACCGCTTCATGCAAGACGTGCAGGGGAGCCGATTCGGGGCGCTCACGGATCACTCCTACAACATGTGGCACACCGAGATGCTGGTAATGCGCAAGCTCGCCGAGTACTACTATTTCCCGGGGGAGTTTGTGGCTGTGCCGGCCTACGAGTGGACGGGAAGCCACCCGGACGCCTGCAACCACCACGGGGGGCCGTGGGGCCACGTCGTCGCGTTGTACATGGAAGAGGAGGGCGACCTGGCGATCTTCGATCCCAACCATCCGGTCCTGGAGGCCCAGGCGGCGGATGCAGACGATTCGTCCGACGAGGAGACGGTCGATCCGGACGACTACAGCTTCATCGATTTCGAAGATCCAGGCCGTCATCTGAGCGGCTTGTGGGACGCGTACGACGGGCAGCGCATTATGACCCTGCCGCACCACGTGGCCGATGCGGCCCACTTTTACAACTGGGATTTTTTCAGCGACCAGTACACCGGGGTCATTGAGGTCTTCCAGGATTACCGCGGGTCCGGCGAGGCCCCCTTCGCCCCGGGGGTCACCAATCGCCTGCACAAGGAGGACGGCCACTGGATGCGACCGCAACTGCAGAACGGACGGCGTTTTGGGTTCATCGCCAGTGGCGATCACATGGGCATCGCGCTGGCCGGCCTGCTGGTGACGGAGCTCACCCGCGAGGGGCTGTACGAGGCGCTCCAGGCACGGCGCACTTACGGCTCGACCGGGCAGCCGGTCCGCCTGGCCTTGACCTGCAACGGACGCGTCATGGGGGAATCCGTGCCCACCGAGCAGGCGCGCTTTCAACTGACTGCCGAGGCCGCCGAGCCGATCGATGAGGTCCAGATTCTCCGCAATGGTGAGGTCGTTGACACCGTGGCCGCCTCCGATCGGGAGACCCGTTACCGGTGGCAGGCCGAGCGTCAAGCGCCCGGAGAGTGCTGGTACTGCCGTCTCCTCTTTGAGAACGGCGAAATCGCGTGGACGTCTCCCATTTGGCTGGACGCCTCCTCCGACGCCGAACGAAGCGTCTCCTGAGGCGGATATCCACCTC
>CAYFRX010000294.1:0-4036 GCA_964345515.1 uncultured Rhodothermales bacterium | reverse complement strand
CGGCCACTGGGGTCGTTCCGCCCCCGGAGCCTCCCGCAAAGACGCAGACTATCGGGTGGTCCACGCTTTCCCGTCGTGGCGGATGTGGAGGGTGCTCCCATCGGCCCCCGGCGCCGTAATCTCGTACAGGCTCGGCGTAGCGCGGAGCGTCGGCTCAAACGCCTGCCCATCGAGCGTGATGTCGTCGGCGTCGAGCGCGGCAAGCGACGATGCGTAGTGCCCGTGGACCGCGTGGTACTGCTGCTGCCGGTAGTAGAGGCGGCGCAGCGCCCACCGGATCGGCGCATTCGGATCGTCCTTGCGCGGCATGGCGGCGCTTCCGGCCGGCGCGTCGGCGAACTGCACGGTCCCGAAGCGCTCGGGCTGGTGCGTGTTCACCGCGCCGTGGGGCGACCACGCCCACCACTGGGCCGCGGGCCCTCCGGGGGCTGGATCAGCCGTCTTCTGGTACGCCCCGTCAACCACTGTGGTCGGCCACTGCGCCCGCACCAGGTTGATCTTCCACTGCTCGCCGGCACGAGGGCGCTCATCGGGAGCAGCCTCTTCCAGGACCGTCCACGGGAGGGCAAGCTCCACCGTCCAGCCCTCATCCGTGTCCGACGGGTCGTTGAGCGTTCCGTGCACGTGCACGGCTGCTTCCAGGCCGCGGATGTCCCACGCGCCGATGGCCGGACCGCCATCGCGGTAGGGCTTGATCATCAGAAGGTCCCACACGGTTCCCAGCGCATTGATCTCAAACTCGTAGTAGTTGTGCGTGTCGCCGTCCGGGTCGATGAACACCTCGAAGGCGTTGTCCTGATAGATGGGCGACTCGCGTTCGGTGAACGTGGCCCAGACGTCCGGCTCCTCCAACTCGGCCGCGACGTAGAGGGCCGTGTCGTCCCACACCATCTTCGCCCGCGTCACCAGCCGAGGCGCCGGCCGATCGCGGCCACGGAGGTCGACGAACGGCGCCGTCCATTCGGCCTGCTGCCACGGGGTATCGTCCAGCCGCCCATCGATAGTAACCGCCCCCGACGCCCGGTACGCGACGTAGGCGCGGGGATCGAAGGGCGCGGGCGGCTCCCACTCGATGGCCTGCGCGGGCGCCCGCCCCGGCGCGCTGCCTCCCACCATCAGGGCGATGAGTCCGATCCACATCATTCGTTTCATGATCGATGAGCGGCTTCCGGGGTACTCGACTTGGACCGGAGCTTCAGCGCCACGGTCGAGATCCACACCAAGATGCAGACGGCGCCGAGGAGCCCTGCGATCGGGCGGTTAAAGAACGCGAGGAGCGACCCGCCCGAGGCCGTGAGCGTCTGGATGAGCCGCGCCTCCAGGGGGGCGCCCAGGATGAGCCCGAGCACGACGGGGCCCATCGGCACCTCGCGTCGCTCCAGCCAAAATGCCAACACGCCCGTGCCGAGCATGACGCCGACGTCGAAGTAGCTCGTCTGCAGCGCGTACGAGCCCACGATGCAAAAGAGCACGATGATGGGCAGCAGGATCCGGCGGGGCACGCGCACCACGTAGCGCCCCACCTTGATGGCGAGGAGGCCCACGACCAGAAGCACGAGGTTGGCCACGATGAACGCGAGGTAGATGCTGTAGACGAGCACGGTCTGCTCCTCGAAGATGGCCGGCCCCGGGTTGAGGTTCTTCATCAGCAGCACCCCGATCACGATGGCCGTGATCGAGTCGCCGGGAATGCCGAAGACCAGCGCCGGAATCCACGTGCTCGCCAGGGCCGACGAGTTGGCCGTCGCCGCGTCGGAGACGCCCTCCAGCGAGCTCGTGCCGTACGCGTCGGGCGTGTCGCTGAACCGCTTCGAGGCGCCCATCGATACCCAGGCCGCGATGTCAGCTCCTGCCCCGGGCAGCATGCCGACCACCGCCCCGATGACGCCCGAGCGCAGGCTGTGCGTCAGCCGCGTTGTGAGCAGTCCCCACGCCGTGCTGAAGACCGCCGCCACCGGCCGGGCGAGGTAGCGCTGCACGAACGACACGACCTCAGCCGCGCGCTCCGCAGGCGCTGCCGACGCGTCGGATTCCGCCTCCGTCTGGTTCAGGTCGACGAGGTTGCGCAGGACCTCCGACAGTCCGAACAGCCCGATCATCGCCGGGATGAAGTTGATACCCTGAAAGAGCTCGGGCTGTCCGAAGGTGAAGCGCGCTTCGGTGTGGACCGGGCTCAGTCCCACCGTGGAGAGCAAGAGTCCGATCAGCATGCCGAGCAGGCCTTTCAGGAGCGATCCGCGCGAGACGATGACCGCCGAGGTGAGCCCGAGCAGGTACAGCCAAAAGTACTCGGCCACGCTGAAGAAGGTGGCGAGCTCGGCCAGCTGATGGCCCAACAGCATGAGCCCGACGGCGCCGAAGAGGCCGCCGGCCACGCTGCCCAAAAGCGACACGCCGAGGGCGCGCTCCGGTTCGCCGCGCTTCGTGTAGAAATAGGCGTCCTCCGCGTAGGCCGCTGACGCCGGCGTGCCTGGAATCCGAAGCAGCGCCGTCGGGATGTCGCCGGCAAAGATGGCGCAGGCGACCATCGTCACGATCGCGGCCAGCGCGGGGACCGGGCCGAGCCAAAACGTGACGGGCACGAAGAGTGCGACGGCCATCGTCGCCGTCAGCCCGGGGATGGAGCCGACAAACACGCCGTACAGCGCCGAGAGGATGATGACGGCCCAGATCTCGGGCGCGAGGACGACTTGCTGAATGGCCTGCAGGATTGCGTCACCCATCTCACCACCCCAGCCATCCCCATGGGAGCGGCACGCGCAGGTAGACCGCAAAGAGCTGATACGTCAGCGGCACGAGGATCGCGATAATCGGAACGGCTACCTGCCACCGCGTCCGGTAGCGCCAGAAGAGCACGGCGAGCAGCAGCGCCATCGTGAGGATGTATCCCAGCATCTCCGCGGCTACGATGTAGAATGCCACCGCGGCGACGGCAATGCTCACGCGCGCTACGCCGCTCCGGGTCAGCTCCTGCGCCTCGGCGGGCACGGTCAGCCGCCCGGCCCACCCGAGCGGCGCGATCGTCAGCGCGAGCAGCCCGATCACGATCGATGGGAAGAGCCACGGGCCGTACTGTTGCGACTGCACCGCCGCGAAGGCCTCGCTCGTGAGCACGGCGCCGTTCTGCTCATCCTGCCGCTGGAGGAACGCCTCGAAGCGGTCAGCCGGCAGGTCCGGCGGGCCAAACCCGGCCGACTGCAGGAAGGATCGGTACTCGTCACTACTGATGACCTGCTGGACGGCGTCGGCAAGCGCTTGGGCGCGCTCGTCAGGCACACCCTCGGGGAGCGCCAGGCCGCGCCACGTCCCGCTCGTCCAGTCGGCGCCCTGCTCGGCGAAGGTCGGAATCTCCGGGTAGCCCGGAAGCCGTTCGGGCGCCATCACACCCAGGCTGCGGATTCGATCAGCCTCCAGGAGAGACTGCGCCTCGGGCACGCTGCACGCCACGATGCTGACGCCCCCCGCCATCAGCTCCTGCAACGACGGCGCGGACCCGTCCAACGACACCCACGTAACGGCATCCGGGCTGAGACCCATCTCGATCAGCCAGCCGGCCAGACTGAGGTGCCAGATGCCACCGAAGGCCGTGCCGGACGCCTTCAGGTCGCCCGGCTGCGCGCGGATGGCCTGCTCCAGCTCGCCGAGCGACGACCACGGGGCCTCCTCGCGCACAAAGAGCGCAGCGTTGTCGCGGTTGACGAGCGCCAGCGGCTGGAAGTCCTCGTATGTGATATTGGTCAGCCCGCGCCAGTGGAGCATCGTGAGCTCGGCCGTGATCAGCGTGAGGGTGTATCCGTCCGGGCGGGCCTGCGCGCCGCGCGTGTGCCCCGTCACGCCGCCCCCACCCGTCGCGTTGATGACGTTGACCGGCACGCCGAGCTCGCGCTCCAGCTGCGAGGCGATTTGGCGGGCGACGCGGTCGGACCCGCCCCCTGCCGACCACGGACAAATCAAGGTGATGGGCCGGTTCGGGAAGCTCGCGTCGCCGCGGCAACCGACTAGCAGTATGCCCATCAGAACGACGAGGGCCGCTCGC
>CAYFRX010000293.1:0-4042 GCA_964345515.1 uncultured Rhodothermales bacterium | reverse complement strand
GGCGACATCTGGACGACGGTGATGGTGGCCACCTTCTGGGCCATCACGAACGACCTGAACACGGCCGACGAGGCCGAGCGGCTCTACGGCGTCATCGGGCTGGGCGGCGTCGTGGGCGGGTTCGTGGGCGCCTCCGTCGTGTCGGGGATGGTGACGGGCGTGGGGCGCGCACCGCTGCTGCTGGGCCTGCTCGTGCCGCTGGGCCTGATCGTGGGTCTCGTCTACTATGTAAACCGCTGCGAGGTGCGCCGGGGCGCCTGCCCAGAGGACGGGCACCCCTGTTGCCCTGAGGATGACGCTGTGGCCGACAGCGCCGAGGACGCGGCCGACGCGGACAGCGCCAACGCTGCCCTCGAAGGGGCCCAGCTCGTGTTCCGGTCGAAGTACCTGCTCAGCATCGCCGGTGTGCTCGCCCTCTACGAAATCACCTCGAACGTGGTCGACTTCCAGCTCGCCTCCATCGTGGAAACGAGCATCGAGAGCCTGGCGCGCGACCAGTTCTTCGGCTTCATCGGGCAGGCGACGGGCATCGTGTCGATCCTCGTGCAGCTCATCGTCACGCCCTACGTGCTGAAGCGCTTCGGCGTGCGGGTGGCGCTCTTCGTGCTGCCGGCCGTCGTGCTGGTTGGCTCGGTGGGCTTCCTGGCCGTGCCCGTCCTCGCGCTGGCCGGCTTCATGTCGGTGGGCGATAACGCCCTCAACTACTCGATCAACCAATCGGCCAAAGAGGCACTCTACACGCCGACCTCGCAGGACGAGAAGTACAAGGCGAAGGCGTTCATCGACATGTTCGTGCAGCGGGCGGCCAAGGTCTTCTCCGTCGGGCTCAACCTGAGCCTGCCGGCGCTCGTGTTTGGGAGCGTGCGGTGGCTATCGGTTCCGGCCATCGGCATCATCGCCGCATGGCTCGGGGTGATCCGCTTCCTCGGGCAGCAGTTTGAGACGCGCGCCGCGGAGCAGCGCGCCGCCGAGGGCGATGGCGTGGCTACGGAGGCGGCCGACGTGGCGCTCGCCGATGCGGAGAAGGGAGCGGATGAGACCACCGGCACGGGAACTGCGCCGTAGCCTGTGCGTGGCGTGCGTGCTAGACCCATCGGGCCGATCCTGACCCCTGCATGACGCTGCGCAAGCTCATCCATCCGATCGCGGACGTTCGCGCCGACGAGGCGAAGCCGGTGCTCCTCATGGGGAGCTACTACTTCGTGTTGCTCGTCACGTACTATCTGCTCAAGCCGGCGCGTGACAGCCTCTTCCTCATCGAGATCGGTCCGGCGCAGCTGCCGCTCGTCTTCATGCTGATTGCCGCCGTTGTCGCGCCGATCACGCGCCTGCACAGCCGCGTCGCGGCCCGGACGACGCTCCAGCAGCTACTGATAGGTGCGACGGTGTGTATGGCGGTTGCACTGGTCGGGATGTGGGCCGTGCTCGGCGGGCGCGGTCCATGGCTCTTCTACGTGCTCTACATCGGGGTGAGCATCTACGGGGCGCTCGTGGTGTCGCAGTTCTGGCTGCTGGCCAATTACGTCTTCACCGCCTCGCAGGCACGTCGCCTCTTTGCCGTGCTCAACGTGGGGGCGATCCTCGGGGCCTTCGTGGGCGGCGAGATTGCTAACGCGCTCGTGCGATATACCGACCTGCGCACGGCGGACTTGCTGCTCGTCACAGCCGTGATTCTCGTGGCCACACTCGGCTTCATCCGAGCGGCCATCCGGATGGGGTCGGGCGACGACGTACCCGCCGACGAGGCCACAGATGACAGCCACTGGGCAGCGTGGCAGACGATCCGCGAGTCGCCGCTGCTCACGATCATCGTCGTGATCATCGGGCTGGAGATGATGACGGCGACGTTCGTCGATTTCGAGTTCAAGACGATCACGGCGCGCGCCTTTCCCACCGAGCGCGAATTGACCGGCTTTCTGGCCACGTTCTACGGGCGGGTAAGCCTGATTGCCCTCTTCTTCCAGCTCCTCGTGTTGCCCCGCATGCTCATGCGCTTCGGCGTGGGGAGCGCGCTGCTCCTGATGCCGCTCGGCATCCTGGTGGGCACGCTCTCGCTGTTCGTGCTGCCGGCGCTGTGGGCGGCCGTCCTGCTGCGCGGAGCCGACCAGAGCTTCGAGCACTCGGCCGACAAGGTGGGGCGCGAGCTCCTCTTTCTGCCCGTCCCGATGGAGGTGAAGCAGCGGGTGAAGGTGTTCATCGACGTTTTCATTGACCGCGGCTTCCGCGGGCTGGCCGGCGGCGCGCTCTTGGCGCTCACGGCGTGGCTGGGCCTCGGGGTAGAGGCGCTCGCCCTCGTGATGAT
Source organism: uncultured Rhodothermales bacterium (assembly GCA_964345515.1). Lineage (GTDB taxonomy): Bacteria > Bacteroidota > Rhodothermia > Rhodothermales > Salinibacteraceae > JAAAPH01. The sequence goes on along the minus strand of CAYFRX010000293.1, from coordinate 1,740 downwards.
AGGCCTGGTGGGCGTCTGGACCGCCGCCGCCTGGATGGCGCGGCATCGCTACACGGCGGCGTTCGAGCGGGCGCTCCGGCGCGGCGAGGTGGAGATGACAACGACCTGGACGGCGACGACGAGCATCGACCAAGCCCTCACTGTGCTCCGCACCGGCGTGCTGGAGGCCGACGACAAGACAATTCTGTACGCGCTGCAAGCGCTGGCCGAGCGGGAGGACGAGCGCATCATCGACGCGGTACGGCCGCTGCTGCGCTACCCCTCCCCTAACGTGCGGCGCGAGGCGATCAAGACGCTCAACGCCCAGCCCGACGCGCCGCCGCTCCAGGAGGTCGAGGAGCGGCTGCTCGATGACGACGTCGACATCCAGCATGCGGCTTTTCATTACCAATTTGCGCACGGCGCCTCGGGCACGCAGAAGCTGGAAGCGTTCCTGACGGAGCACGACGATCCGGCCCTGCGCCGTGCCACCGCGTCGTGCGTCGTCCGCTTCGGCACGGACGAGCAGCAGCACTGCCTCACGCCGTCGCTCATCGACGTACTGCTCGACCACGACGATCCCGAACTGCGCGCCGGGCTGGCTCAGGTGCTGGCCGAAGCCGACAACCCAGAGGCATGGCGCGCGCTCACGACGCTGGCCCGCGACGCGGTCCCCCGCGTGCGGCGGGTGGCCGTGCAGAGCATGGGCGCCACCCAGGACCCGGCGTTCGTGCCCGTGCTCATCGAACTGCTGGCCGATGACGAGGTGCACGTGGCCGTGTGGGACGCACTCGCCGGCTACGGGGCCGACATCCTCGACGCGCTCATCGAGGCGTTCGAAGATTCAGCGACCGACGAGCGCGTGCGCCGCCGCATTCCCCGCGTGGTGAGTGCCATTCCCCGCCAGCGCGCCGTCGACCTGTTGCTGCCTCGGCTGGAATGCAAGGATCCCGTGCTGCGCTACAACGTGTCGGCCGCGCTCCTCCGCTTGTGCGCGCAGGCACCCGCTATCGAGGTGCCGCAAGACGCCGTCGAGGAGGCGCTGGACCACGAGATCACGGTGTATTACGAGCTGGCACAGGCGCTGCACCGGTTCTGCACGTCGACCCATCCCGAGAGCCGCCACGCCAATCTGGAGACGGTAGAGGACGCGCCCGTGCCGGCGAAGCGGCTCGACAAGCTCCTCGACGAGCGGATGGAGCGCAGCGCGCAGCGCATCTTCCAGCTGCTCGGCCTCCGTCATGCACAGCGCGTCGTCCGGCTCGCCTACGACGCCATCGTGAGCGACCACGAGCAGCTGCAGGCACTCGCCGTCGAATGGCTCGACAATGCCGTGGATCCCCAGCTGCGACGCCTGCTCCGGCCCATCCTCGATCCACCGTCGCTTGAAGCCTTGGCTGACACGGGCCGGCGCCTGCTGGGGTGCGACCTCTCACGCCTCGATGACGCGCTGGCGCTCCTCATCGACGCGCCCGATCCGAAAATGCAAGCTGCCGCGCTTGGGATGGTGCCGCACGCCCCCTCGCCGCGCCTGCTCCGGCGAGCTGAGGCTGCCACGGATGACCCCGATCCGCGCGTGCGCGCCGCCGCCGAATGGGTGCTCGAAAACACGGATCAGGCCGCTGCCTCATCGTAGCACCGGCCAGCCCTCCCTCTGCCTTTTCGCACATGATCCACGGCGGTATGCGATGGACGAGGCCTCGCGAGGCCCCGACATTTTGAAACGGAAACGGTATCACGTTCACCCGTCCACACGTTCAC
>CAYFRX010000292.1:0-4043 GCA_964345515.1 uncultured Rhodothermales bacterium | reverse complement strand
GATCGCGCTGGGGTGGCGGGGGCCACTCCTCGCTGCGGCCGAGGTCGACGACGCTCTCCAAGCCTTCGGGCGCGTCCTGCGGCGGCGTGTCGTGCGTCACGAACCACGACTCGAAGTAGTCGTCGAGCACGCCCTCCGTCTCCGGCATGTACGCCGTGAAGAGCGGGCTGTCGGCGATCTCCAGCGTCTTGAGCGGCTGCACGCGCGGGTGATCACCAATCGTGAGACGGGCCGACGCCTTGCGCCCGAGCGCCATGCTGATCCGTGCCTTGAAGTAGATGTACGACCTTACGAGCATCCCGCGAAACTGGCAGTAGTTGACCGCCGCCACGTGGAACGGGAGCTGGATGGGCGCGCGCCGCGGCCGGTCGAGGTCGATCTGGAAGGCGAGCTGCCCGTCCTTCTCGTATCGGCTGCTGACGACGTCGTCCTCCACCTTGAAGTCGAGGCTGGCCTGGTGCTTCGGCATCCCCCAGATACCTTTCCCGCCCTTCACCGAGACCTCCGTGCTTACCGGCAGGTCGACCACGTACTGGCCGAGGCCGTAGTGCTTGGGCCGGAGCACCGCCAGCAGCGGCGGGGCCGGCTTGGGGCCGCGCGTACACGCCATCGCCAGGCTGTACTCGATGTACGCCCCGATATCCGTGACGCGGTAGTCGATCACCGTGACGACGAACAGCCCCGTGTTGCCCCACAGCCGAAACGGGTGGATCTCCTGGCCCGGCATGAGCTCGGCCGCGCGGTCGGCATTCATCGGGAAGGCCGCCATGAGCGCGGGCGACTGCGTCGAGTGGACGGGCAGTTCGAACGGGATACCGTCGACGAGGGCGTGCTGGCCGGCAAGACGCTTCTGCCGCCTGGGAAGGCCGATTGGGAGTCCTAGCATGATAGTCGGTGCATGGTAATCAGTACACGATGGGGCTAGTCGCGGTTGAGCGCGTCAATCATGAGCGGGAAAACGTCCTCGCCGGCCCGCTCGCCCATGAACACGTCGAGGTGCCCGTACGTCGGCAGGACGTGCAGGCGGTGCCGGTCGGGCTCCAGCGCGTCGAAGTACGCGAACGTCTTCACCTGACTCTCGGGCAGGAAGCATAGGTTGTCCTCGCCGGCGAAGAAGGTGAAGCGCGCGTCGGTCCGGGGCGGCTCGGCGATGTAGTCAGCGGGGAGGGTGTCGTCGGCATCCGGCATCGACACGAGGTGACCCGCCTTGATGCCTTCGACGATCTGCTCGTAGAAGCGGAGCGGCACCTCGGCGAACTCGTCCTTCAGCCACTCGTGCGTCGCGTCGTTCAGGTTGGCATGGCTCCAGAGCGCCGGGAAGCCACTGCCGTATGTGAAGCTCACCTGCTTGCACACGCCGTTGTCGCACTCGTGATGCGTCAGATTCACCAATCCGCGGATCGCCTTCGCGAAGGGGGTGGGCGCCTCTTTCCCCCACTGCGGATTCATGTAGGTGGTGAGCGGCCGCACGAGGGGGAGCAAGACGTTCATCTTGAACTCGGAGAAGCGCGGCACGATGGGGTGGAGCGCCACCGCGTTGCTCACGATGGTCGTCACCTGCGGCACGAGGCCCGCCACGGCGCTCATCATGAAGCTCGTCGACCCCTGGCAGTGGATGATGGCCTTGATCGTGTCGTGCCCCGTCTCGGCCACGACCTTCTCGACGGCCTTCGGATGGTCGTAGGCGGCGGCCTCGTCGAGATTCCACGGGTTGGGCGGCACGTCGATGCTGGCGCGCCAGTTTTCGAGCCATACGTCGTAGCCCGCCTCCAGCAGCGCGTCGACGATCGTCGTCCGGACTGGCGCGCGAAAGATGTTGGCGCGCACGCCGGCGCCGTGCACGAGCAGCACGGGCTCGCGGTGCGGCGACTGCTCTCCCTGCACGTGAATGAGGTTGAGCGGCATGCCGTCGCCGGCGGTGAACGGCACCACCCGATCGGTGGTGGACGGCGCGGCAGCACGGTCGGTAGCGGGTGCGTTGAGGTCCACGGGACGGGCCAGAATCAGCGAAAGCGAAGAAGGACGGGCCATACCGGCCCCGCGTACACACCATAATTATGAAATGAATATAAACTCAAACATATCCACCAACAAGCATTTTTGACCGCCTCTCGTACGATTTCACGATTTCGAGGCCGGTTGTGTGACGATCTCGTCCCATCTCGTCGACCCTCCAAATACGCACGTGCTTTGCCTCGTATGCTTGTCGGGTATCGGTACATCCCTGTGCGCGAACCGCCGATCGCATCGGATCCGTTTCTCCGCCCCATGACGTGTTCTTTCTATGCCCTACCACGGCCTCCCCGTCCTTATCATGTTGATCGCTGGCCTCCTGCTGACAGCCGCCACCTCCCACCCAGACGTGCTCCGCGTTGGCAACTTCTCCGGCAGCAATCCGGCAGAAACGACCCCGCCAAGCTGGCAGCCGCTGAGCTTCCAGGACATCGACAACCGGACGCAGTACCGCCTCGTCCGCGCGGACAGCACCGTGGTGATGAAAGCGACGAGTGACGGTGGTGCGTCGGGGCTCGTCACGCGCCAGCGCATCGACCCGATGGACTATCCCATCGTGGAGTGGCGGTGGAAGGTGAATGGCGTCTTGGAACGCGGCGACGCCACAAAGAAAAGCGGCGACGACTATCCCGCCCGCCTCTATATCACGTTCGACTACGACGGCCTCGGCCTCGGCGGCCGCCTGCGGCTGCAAGCCCTGAAGCTGCTGGGCTACGACAACATCCCAACGCGGGCACTAAACTACATTTGGGCGAGCACCGTCGAGCGCGGCCGGATCCTGCCCAACCCCTACACCGACTGGGTCATGATGGTGCCGGTCCAGAGCGGTCCGGCGCGTGTGGGCCAGTGGGTCCGCGAGCGGCGCAACATCGTGGACGACTACCGCGCGGCCTTTGGCGAGGACCCGCCGCCGATCAACGGCGTCGCCATTATGACCGATACCGACAACACGGGCGAGTCGGCCACGGCGTACTACGGCGACATCGTGTTCAAGCGCGCTGCCGACACGATCGGCACGGCAGCCGGTAGCTCCTGAGGCCGCCCCGTCCTCTCCGGACTCACGTGGAGGCTCCGGTCGGGCCCGCTCTGCCTGTCTTGCGCTGGGCCAAAGACTCGGCCTCGACGAAGATGTACTTCACGTGCTCGTGCTCGGTGCGGATGGCCTGTTCCATGTGATCGACGGCCTGTTCCACTCCCTCGGCGCTGAGATCGGGCTGAAACGCAATCTCCATGTTGAGCACGAGCGTGTACGGCCCCATGTGCACGGTCATGATGCGCCCCACCTCCTCGACCCCCTCCACATCGCGGGCGAGCTCGCGTATGCTCGCGCGGGTCTCAGGATCGGCTGCCTCGCCGATGAGCAGCTGCTTGCTCTCCCACACCAGAAACGACGCCGTGCCAAACAGGATGAGGCCGATGAGGATGGAGGCGATGCCGTCGATGATGGGCAGGTGCAGCGCGCTCGCCAGATGCACGCCGATAAGCGCCACGATGAGCCCGGCCATCGCCGCGCTGTCCTCGAACAGCACGGTGAACGTCGTCGGGTCCTTGCTCGTCCGGATGGCCTGGAAGAAGCCCTCGTCGCCGCGCTGCTTGGTGAACTCCTGCCAGGCCGTGCGGAACGCCAGCGCCTCGAACCCGATGGCCGCCACCAGCACAAGCGTGTTGAGCGTGAGCCCGCTGATGGTGATGCCGAACACGGTGGTACTGCCGGGCCCCCCATGCCCCGGATCCAGCGTGTGCAAGATGCCCTCATACATCGAGAAGCCGCCGCCGAGCCCGAAGATGAGCACGGCCACGATGAGCGTGTAAAAGTAGAGCGACTTGCCGTAGCCGTAGGGGTGCGCCTCGTCGGGCGGGCGCTGGCTGCGCCGGATGCCCAGCAAAAGCAACCCCCCGTTGCCGGTGTCGACGAGCGAGTGGATGCCTTCGGAGAACATCGCCGAGCTGCCACTCACGGCGGCGCCGATAAACTTGGTCACAGCAATCGCAAAGTTGCCGGCAATGGCTGCGTAGATCGCCTTCTTGGA
>CAYFRX010000291.1:0-4045 GCA_964345515.1 uncultured Rhodothermales bacterium | reverse complement strand
CGTGCGGTGCGTCTCATTGAATGGGTAGATCAGATCAGCGTCGAGTATCGGCTTTGGGTCTACCATGGATGGAGATCAAACGGGGCGTCAGCCGATGAAGGCGTCGCGGGAAGGGTATCTGGCCTAGCCTCCGCCCTGGTGTGTACCCAAGCACGAGGGGGAGCGCTGACCGTCCCACTTCAGGGCGTACCCACAGCGCGGTCCGGGGGGGATTCCGAGATGCGCCCCTCGAATAGGTCGCGTCCTTTCACAAGCGCGCGCATCTTCGCATCCGCGATGGAGCGCTTGAGCATCCAGAAGCCACAGTCTGGGTGGACGTACTTGATGCGATCCGCCCCCACGATGTCGGCCGCAGCTTCGATGCGCTGGGCGACCTGATCGGGCGTCTCGACGACCGTCGTCTTGATGTCGATGACGCCCAGCCCGATGCCAATCTCCGGGCGGAGCGCCTCGAAGTGTTGCAGCTCCTCGTACCCGCGGAAGGCAAATTCGAGCACCATGTGATCGACGTGGAGCCGGTTCATGTAATCAATGAGCGCATCCCACGTCCCCTGCTGGATGGATTGTCCGCCATAGTTGCCAAAGCAGAGATGGACGGCGGGCGTGTTCGGCACAGCATCCAAAAGCACGTTGAGTGCGCTAGCGGCCCACACGCTTTCCTCCGGCGAGCCGGTGAGGTTCGCTTCGTCGAACTGCACGACCTCCGCATCGATGGCTCGTACCTGCTCAGCCATCGCCTCCGCCAGGGCGTGTGCCAGGGCGGGCCGGTCCTCGTAATGCCGGTCGAGCAGCGTCTTGCTAAGCATGTGCGGCCCCGTGATAGTGAACTTGAGCGGCGAGGTCGTGAGACGACGCACGCGCTGGTAATCGGCCACCAAGTCCAGCGTGCCAGGGCCGATGGGCCCGTCAACCACAGCGGCAGGCTGAGCGCGGAAGCCCATGCCCTCTTGCTCTCGGAACGCGCGGGCATCGGCCCGGGTGGTGGTGTGGCGCACGTTTTCGAGCGGGTTCACGAAGTACTCGATCATCCCGTTCGTCTCCGGATGGTTAACGTCGAACCGATACAACTCGCCGTCGGCAACGACATCGAGCCCCGCCAACTCCTGCGTTTTCAGGACGACCCCGGTCGCGTCGCGAAGCGCTTGCTGCGTTGGGGATTGGACGAGCCAGTCGATGATGGGGTAGCTGCCCACGACCGTCGTTTTGATGTCAGGTAGGGGCTGGGTGGGAGAAGTGTCCATGGGGCCGGTTCTTCTAATGGTGGTGGCTACGTGGGAGGAAGGGGGCTGGTGTGTCGCGAACGCCGTGACGGGCGGCTACCCACATCAGCAGGTGCGGTCAGAGGCGATCGATCGTCATGCCTCCATCGACCATGAGGGTTTCTCCGGTGGAGTAGGGCATGTCTCCGCGCACCAGGAGCGCCGCGGCCTTGCCGACGTCGGCCGGCGTTCCCCATCGGGGCTGGAGCGTCAGCCCGTCGCGGATCAGGCGGTCATATTTCGCCTCTACGCCGCGCGTCATGTCCGTCCGGATGACCCCCGGGCGGATTTCGTAGACAGGGATCCCGTACTCGGCCAGGCGGACGGCCCAGAGGCGCGTGGCCATCGTAAGTCCGGCCTTCGAGATGCAGTACTCCCCGCGGTTGGGTGAGGCCACGGTCGACGAGATCGACGTCACGTTGATGATGCACCCCTCGTAGGGCGCGTCTGCGCGGCGCTGCTCAACCATCCAGTTCGCGGCGTGCTGCGTCAGGAAGTAGGGGCCGCGCAAGTTGATGTCGAGCACGCGGTCAAAGCTTTGGGGGGTAGCCTCCAGCAGGTCGTTCCGTTCGTTGGGCGCTACGCCTGCGTTGTTGACGAGCACGTCGAGCCGACCGAACCGAGTGCGCACGGCGTCGAGCAGCTCCGCGTGCGCGTCTAGGTTGCTGACGTCACAGACGGCATAGAACACGTCGGGGCCGCGCTCTTCCAGCTGGTCGAGCACGTCCTGCACCTCCTCCGGGCTACGCCGCCCGCAGAGTGCCAGGTGGCACCCTTCGTCGGCCAGCGCCTCCGCGATGCCAAGTCCAATCCCTCGTGTGCCGCCTGTAATGAGGGCGACCTTCGTCATGTTATGTCCTCTTGAAAGCGTTGAAATACGATCGCATGACGCGCCGGGCCAGCCCGTAGCCTGATCACCCACAAAGCCTGGTCATCAGTCCGCATGGCGCAAACAGAACGTCGAGCGAGTGTGCTAATGGGTTGTGTCGGCCGTTTCAGGCGAAAGCGCGGGCACGTCGACCCAGGACCGCTCGGCCCACGCCTTCTCGCCCAGTTCAGCTAGTTGGACGCCCTTCGCCCCCTCGAGCAAGTCATATGGGAAGGGCTCGTCTGCGACGACGTGGCGGAGGAACAGCTCCCACTCGGCCTTGAAGGCATTGTCGTAGGTCTCCTGGTTGGGCACCTTGGTCCAGCCTTCATAGAAATCAATCGGCTGCGGGATGTCAGGATTCCAGACGGGCTTGGGCGTGGCGCCGTACGACTGCACCCAGCACTCGCGCAGTCCAGCCACGGCCGATCCGTTCGTGCCATCGACCTGGATGGTAAGCAGGTCATCGCGGCGGACGCGCACGCACCACGACGAGTTAAACTGCGCCACGACGCCGCCCTCCAGCTCAAAGATGCCATAGGCAGCGTCATCGGCAGTCGCTTCGTAGGGCGCGTCGTTTTCGTCCCATCGCCGGTCGATGTGGGTCGCGCCCAAGCACGTCAGTGCCTGCACCGCGCCAAACAGGTTGTCGAGCACGTAGCGCCAGTGGCAGAACATGTCCATGATGATGCCCCCACCGTCTTCTTTGCGGTAGTTCCAGGAGGGGCGCTGCGCCGTGATCGTGTCGCCTTCGAATACCCAGTAGCCGAACTCGCCCCGGACCGAGAGGATATCTCCGAAGAACCCCGTCTCGTTGAGCATCCTGAGCTTCTGCATCCCGGGCAGCCACAGCTTGTCCTGCACGACGCCGTGCTTGACGCCCGCCTCCTCGGCGCGCTTGTAGAGCTCCAGCGCGTCGGCTGTCGTGAGGGCCGATGGTTTCTCGCTGTAGATGTGCTTGCCTGCCGCAATGGCCTTCTTCACCAGCGGCGGGCGCAACTCGGTGAGCAGCGCGTCGAAGTAGATTTCGTTCTGCGGGTCGGCCAGGGCGTCGTCGACGTCGGTAGTCCACGCGTCGATACCAGTCTCTTCGGAGAGCGCCTTGAGCTTGTTGGGGTTGCGCCCGACGAGCACCGGCTCGGGCATGATGACGGTGCCATCGTCCAGTTCGATGCCGCCCTGCTCGCGAATGGCCATGACCGAGCGCATGAGATGTTGGTTAGTCCCCATGCGGCCTGTTACACCGTTCATGATGATACCTATGGGGCGTGTCGTGCGATTCTGCATGGATACGGGGGTTGAGTCTGGGGGTGTATTCGGAGTGCGTGCCTTCGAGGCGCGTCACGTCGCATCGGCGCGGCAGCCGGGCTTTGATGTAGCCGGTATGCGCTGTAGCGAGGCGCTGTCGGGTAAGACGCTGCTGGGTTAGCTGTTGCTGGGTTAGCTACTGGTGGATGTTTCATCGGGGGCGTCGGTGCACTGGGGCCAGGCGCCATCCGGCAGCGGTGGCACATCGACGCCGGCCCCGGGGAGCGTGCCGGCCAGGATGAAGTAGATCTCGACCTGTTCGTGGTTGTGCCAGGACACCTGGCCACCTTGCGGCTCGGGCTCCACGTAGCCCAGGTTGAAATGCTCAGTGTCCACTGAGGAGGAGCCCTCGACGAGGTTCTTGGTCGTGCGCCGCGCTGGAAACGTGCAGCCGTCAACAGCAGCGATGTCTTCGATAATCATGGAAAGTGGTTAAATCTGGTAGCGAGTGGTTGGTTGCTCGTCGTTTGGGAGCGCATCGGGCCCAGCAGCCGGGCGCTGTGATCGGACGCTGTGATCACTGGCTCGAAGGAGCGTCATTCTGGCGCGCATCGTTCGGGTGAACTGCGGAAGCGGCCGCGGGGCGTACACCGTCGGCCGCGTCGAGGTA
>CAYFRX010000290.1:0-4050 GCA_964345515.1 uncultured Rhodothermales bacterium | reverse complement strand
AAGCGCGCGCAGTCGAAGGTGGAGCAGAACAACTTCGCCATCCGGAAGCGCCAGCTGGAGTACGACGACGTGCTCAACGCGCAGCGCGAGGTCATCTACACGCGCCGCCGCGAGGCGCTCACCGGCGAGCGGTTCCACGGCGAGATCGTGTCGATGCTGCAGGACCTGATCGACGACATCGTGGCGCGCCACTACGGCGAGGGCAACATCGAAGCGATGCGCGAAGATCTGCTGCGCACGCTGGCCTTCGACTTCGAGATCGAGCGCGAGGAGTTCGTGCGGCTCGGGGAAGACGGCGTGGCGCAGCGCGTCTTCGACGAGGCCTATGCCTACTACGAGCGCAAGCGCAACGCGCTGGCTCAGCCCTTCTACCAGAACTTGAAAGCCCTCAAAGACGACCAGGGCGAGAACACGCCGACGCAGGTGTTCGTCGACTTCACCGACGGACGCAAGCTGATCCGCGCGCTCGCTGAGGTGGGCGAGGCGCTCGAAACGAACGGGCAGGAGATCAACGACGCGCTGGAGCGCACGGCCATGCTGCAGGTCATCGACGAGAAGTGGACCGATCACCTGCGCGAGCTCGACGAGCTCAAGGAAGGCATTGGGTTGCGCTCGTACGGGCGGAAAGACCCGGTCGTCGAGTACAAGATGGAGGCCTACGACCTGTTCGCTAACATGATGGCCGAGATCAGCCACGAGGTCGTGTCGCTCGTCTTTAAGTCAGGGCCGGTCGTCGAAGACGCCGAGGCGGCGCAGCGGCAGAAGCAGGCGCCCGCCGGACGCCTCGACCCGAACCGTGCGCGGACGCAGCACGACTCGGCCGAGCCCACCTACGGCGTGGACGCGAACGGCCGGCAGGGCAACGAGGCCCAGCAGCGCGACCCGTCGGTGGACAAGAAGGAGCCCGTGGTGGTGGCCGATGAGCCGGGCCGCAACGACCACGTCAAGATCCGCAACAACTCGACGGGCGAGACGACGACGCTCAAGTACAAGTACGCCAAGAAGAAGCTCAAGCAGGGCTGGACGCTCATCGACACCGACGTCGAGAAGTAAATCCGAACGACGATTTTCGAGTGTGGAAGGGGTGGAACCGCGTCGAGAGACGCCGACATTCGAAAATCGTAAATCGAACATTCAACGATGTTGCGTTCGCTCTACGTTCGAGACTACGCGCTGATCGAAGAGCTCGACGTCGAGTTCGGTAGCGGGCTGAACATCATCACCGGCGAGACAGGCGCCGGCAAGTCAATCTTGATCGGCGCGCTCAGCATGATCCTGGGCGACCGCGCGAACACCGACACGCTGCGCACCGGGGCCAAGAAGGCGGTGATCGAGGGCGTCTTCGATGACGCCGACACGGAGCACCTGCGCGCGCTCTTGGACGAGAACGCCATCGACACCGAGCCGCTGCCGCAGATCATCCTCCGCCGCCGCATCACAGACCGCGGCAGCCGCGCTTTCATCAACGACACGCCCGCGACGCTCGACGTGATGCGCGCCGTGGCCTCGGAGCTGATCGACCTGCACGGCCAGCACGAGCACCAGTCGCTGCTCCACACGGAGACGCACCTGCGCCTGCTCGACAGCTTCGGCGGCCTCGGCAAGCTCGTCGACACCTATCGGCAGCACTACGACACGGTCACTGCCCTCATCGAAGAGCGCGACGAGCTGGCCCAGCGCGAGCGCGAGCTGGAGCAGCAGAAGCAGCTCTACGCGTTTCAGATCGAAGAGATCGACGCCGTCGACCCGCAACCGGGCGAGGAGGACGAGTTGCAAGCCGAGCGGCGCGTCCTCGAAAACGCCGAGCAGCTCTACGAGTCGACGGCCGGGCTGTACGAGATCCTGTACGAGACGGAAAGCGCCGTGCACGATCAGCTCGTCGTGGCCCGCAACGAGCTGCAGGACCTGGCGCGGATCGACGACGACTTCGAGGAGCAGGTCGACGAGATCGAGACGGCGCAGATCATTGTCTCCGAGCTGGCGAGCTTCCTCCAGACGTATAACGCGCACATCGAGTTTAACCCGGAGCGGCTCTCGACCATCCGCGACCGGATCACGGAGCTGGAGAAGCTGAAGCGCAAGTACGGTGGCACGCTGGAGGCCGTGCTGGAGTATCGCGAGGAGATCGGCGAGCAGCACGAACTGGCCGAGGACTTCGAGGGTGCGCTAGAGCGCTTGAACGATCAGATTGTGGAGGCGCAGCGGGCGCTCACCGACGCCGCCGAGCGCCTCTCGGCCAAGCGGCGCGAGGTGGCTGAGCGGATCGAGCAGGCCATCCTCGGCGAGCTCGACCAGCTCGGGATGCCCAACAGCCAGTTCGAGGTGCGCTTCACGCGCGAGGAAGAGGACGACGGCTGGATCTGCCCGGCGAGGGAAGACGGGCCGCGCTATCATGCGTTCGCGACGGGCATGGATCAGGTCGAGTTCTACATCTCGACGAACGTGGGCGAAGCGCCGCGGCCGCTCGCGCAGGTGGCCTCGGGCGGCGAGATCAGCCGCATCATGCTCGCGCTCAAGACGATCCTCGCCAAAAGCGAGCGCCTGCCCATCCTTGTCTTTGACGAGATCGACAGCGGCATCTCGGGCGACATGGCGCGGCGCGTGGGCGAAAGCATGCGCGATCTCGCGAGCTACCATCAGATCATCGCCATCACGCACCTCCCCCAGATCGCGGCCTTGGGCGACGTCCACTTCCGCGTCGCCAAGATCGTCGAAGACGGTCGCACGAAGACGCAGATCGATCGGCTCGACGAGGAGGAGCAGGCCGCGCAGGTGGCCACGCTCATCAGTGGCACCGACATCACCGACGCCGCGCTGGAGAGCGCCCGCGAGCTGATGGCGACCGGGCGGCGGAACGAGTGAGGACGAACCGGTGCACCGAAGAGACTGTAGGATAGATATCGAGAGGATAGATATCGAGCTGTTTTCCAATGCTCAATGGAGGCAACGTGCTATGCAGCAGCTAACGCGGATCATTATGGATCCTGAGGTGATGGGCGGGAAGCCCTGCATCCGTGGCACCCGCGTCACGGTGGGTGCAATCGTCGGTCTTGTTGCTGCCGGGCGTAGTATCGCTGAAATCCTGGAGGCCTATCCGTATCTGGAAACGGACGACGTGCGCGAAGCCCTCACGTATGCCGCGTGGCGAAGTGAGGAGCGTGAGGTTGTCCTTGATTCGGCGTAGCACGAGCCCGTGCGCATCCTCATCGACATGAATTTGCCACCGCGCTGGAAGGCGGTTCTTGAGCGTGCAGGACATGACGCGCGGCACTGGTCCGAGGTCGGCCCGCCCGATGCGACAGATCGCTTCATCACGCAATGGGCACGGCAGCACGACTACGTTGTGCTCACCCATGACCTCGATTTCTCCGCGTTGCTGGCCGCGACGCAAGCAACGAGCCCGAGCGTTATCCAGGTGCGTGCGGACGACGTGCTTTCAGAGGTATTGATGGAGACGGTCCTTCAGGCCGTCGGGCAGTTCGAGAGGGAACTGTCTGAGGGAGCACTTCTCTCCGTGGATCCCACTCGGGCACGTGCTCGGGTGCTGCCGTTCGGTGAAGGATAGCCACGCCGGTTGTATGGCAGTAAGGGTCGTCGTCTCTGCCTGCTGCATGAATGCCGCGCTGGAGAGCGCCCGCGAGCTGATGGCGACCGGGCGGCGGAACGAGTGAGCGCCGAATCGTAGGCTATTCGCTGCGCAGCGTGGTGGTCGGGTCGATGGAGGCCGTCTGGACGGTCTGCATTGCTACCGTGGCGAGGACGAAGACGAGCACGCCGCCCCCGATGCCGAGCGCCGACCCCCCTCCCAGCGAGACGCGGACGACGTAGTGCTGCCGCCACGCGTCGAGCAGCACGTACGCGAGCGGCGCTGCGAGCACGCAGGCCACGAGCAGGAGCACGGCCAAGTCCGACGACAGCGTCCGTACGATGGAACTGACGGTAGCCCCCAGCACCTTGCGGATGCCGATCTCCTGTCGTCGCTGCGCCACCGCCAGGGCCGAGGGGCCGTGCAAAAAGCCGTTTATCGGGAGGGGCCGCTTGGTGGAAATC
>CAYFRX010000289.1:0-4052 GCA_964345515.1 uncultured Rhodothermales bacterium | reverse complement strand
CGACCTCCGTGCCGGCTGGGGCCTCTGCCAAGCCTTCGGGCAGGTGGATGATGCAGTTCGCCCGGACGACCGACGAGTACAGGTTCGAGGCCTGCGGCCCTGTGTCGCGCACGTGCAGCCGCCCGTCGTCCCCGAAGGTGGCCGTGCCGCGCGCGAAGTGGTGAAGCTCCTCGACCTTCGGCGATGGCGCGTCGAGCACGGCGGGGTGCCGCGAGCGCAGGACCGGCTGCCGCCCGAGCATGGTGGCGAGCGCGGGGCGCACGTGCTGCTCGAAGCACATGGCGGATGACACGGGGTTGCCCGGCAGGCCGAACACGGGCGTGCCCTGCAGCGTGCCGAAGGCGAGCGGCTTGCCCGGCCGCTGCCGCACCTTCCAAAAGTGCATCTCCATCCCCATCGCGTCGAGCACCTGCTTCACGAGGTCGTACTCGCCGACGGAGACGCCACCAGAGAAGAGCAGCATATCGGCCGAGAGGGCTTCTTCGATGACGCGCCGAATGTCGGTCTCGTCGTCGCGGGCCAAGAGCGGCGGCATCGGCTCAGCGCCGGCCGTCCGCACCTGAGCGGCGAGGGCGTGGCCGTTCGAGTTGCGGATCTGCCCGGGCCCCAGCGCCTGATCGATTTCGACCAGCTCGTCGCCCGTGGAGACGACAGCCACGCGAGGCGAGACGCGGACGGCCACTTCGGCGTGCCCGAGCGTCGCCAGCATGCCGATGACCGGCGGCGTCACAACCTGGCCCGTGTCAAACATCCGCTCACCCGATTGGACGTCCTGCCCGGCCGGGCGCACGTACTGGCCGGCGTCCGGCGCGCGCTCGATGCGCACCGCGCCATCCTCAGCCGGTTCGGTCCACTCGACGGGCACCACGGCGTCGGCGCCTTCCGGTACGGGTGCCCCCGTCATGATTTGCACGCACGTGCCCGGGGACAGAGGATGCTCGGGCATCGTGCCGGCCGGTACCTCGCCGGCAATGGGGAGCGTCACCGGCACGTCCTGCACGTCGGCCGCTCGCACAGCGTAGCCGTCCATGGCCGAGTTGTCGAACGGCGGAATGGTGTCGCGGCTCTCGATGGGGCGGGCCAACGTGCGACCCAGCGCCGCATCGAGTGGAACGCGCTCGACGGGCTGCTCGCCAACGGCAGCCAACTCGATGCGACGGGCCTCCTCGACGGAAATAAATGTCTGCACGGCGCGGTACCAGCTTTCGTGGGGGGTGAACCTCGGAGCACACCCGACAACATCGCCGTCCGCCCTGACGGGTGCAACCCAATCCACAGCAAGACCGGTCGCAGGCGTCACCCGGCCGGCTGTCCGCTCAGCCACCCAGGCCAGAATCGCTTCCAGGCGCATGCAAACGCAGTTTGACGGTTGCGCGATGTAGCAACCGGCCCCACGCGCCGCGTAGCGGAAAGTCATCGCCGCTCAGCGCGGCTAAACGGCGATTCCTTCCTATCAACAGCAATTGTGGATAACCCGTGGATAACTACGGCATAACACCTGGATAACATGCTCGGCGCGGGTTCATGTCGGTCCGGTGTTTAAAACCTCTCCCTTCATCCACACCTTTTCCTCACTTCTCAACACTGTGGAAAGACGTGAAAAACTTGCAACCCAAATCGGGGCGCGGGGGTGTGGATCACTGTGGAAACGTGGAAAACCTGCCCATATCGACCTCAGACGACGATTGACAGCCTGCAGCGCGAACAGCTATGTGAACAACTTGGGGATGAACCCCACACTTGTACACAGCTGAACGCTGCTGATGTGTATTTCTTTTCTATCCACATTTCCACACGCCCAACAACAAAACACAAGTCTTTTTAAAAATCATTCTTCTTTTAGTATCTAGTAGGGAATGTGGATAAGTCACCACCTTGGCCCTCACCGGCATATTTATCCGTTCTGAGCCGCTGACCGGTGGTATACACCGGTATACCATATTTCGGCGTAACATATTCCCTGTTAGTGATGTGATGGCTGAGCCCAGTGGAAGGCCCGTACTTCTCAGCGAGGCCTACTGCCAATCCACGCGTTCAACGCGCTTTCCATCGCTCTGGAGCCAGATGGCTCCCTCTGCTGCCGTCAGAGCAACCTGCATCCCCGCACTACTCCATCGGCGAAGCACGGCGGCAGCGGGAAGTCCAAACGGGTTACGCGCCCCAACGCTGATCACAGCCGTCCCCCCATCCGTGACCGCATCGCGCACGAAGTCGGGCTGGCTACTCGTGGACGATCCGTGGTGAGCGACCTTGACTACATGGCTCGGCAGGAGCGCGCGGTAGTGTTGAACCAGCCACCGTTCTGCCTCCCCCTCGATGTCACCAGTGAAAAGGAACCGCGTGTCTCCGTATACGACTCGCACCACGAGAGAAGCATCGTTGTCGTCGGTAAGGAAAGGGGCCCCTCTTGGTGGACTGAGCACCTGCACGTGCGCAGCCGGATCCAGGGACAGCGTGTCTCCTGCCCATGCCTGTTGGATCGGCACCTCAAGGCTATCTGCCACACGCTCGACATCCTCCACCAGCTGGGTGCGCTCGCCGCGTCGATTCAGGACGACCCGCCCGACCGGCACACGCCGGAGCACCGACGGCAGTCCTCCGAGGTGGTCGCTGTCGGAGTGCGAGATGACCACTGCGTCGAGCTGCTCAATCCCCCACCAGTCCAGATGGGGAAGGATGACGGAGGCCCCCGCGTCGGAGTATGGGGACCGCGGTCCTGCATCCACGAGGAGGTCCTGCCCATTGGGAAACGAGACGAGCGCCGCGTCCCCCTGCCCCACGTCGAAGAACACCACCCGGAGTGGCGGCTCAGCCGAGTGGACCCAGGCCTCGGACCAAGTGCCAATCCCAGCGAGAAGCAGTGCTCCCGCCACCAGCCGCCACCGAACCCGAGGGCGAGGCCATTGCGCCGCCGCAACCACTGCCGCCACCAGCGCCCCAATCGCCCACGGGTCCTGCACCGTCCCATCGATCGACGCCCATCCGAGCCACGCGTCTCCACCCTCCGCAATCCAGAGAAGTCCGCTCGTGAGGGTTTCTGCCGCCGCGCCGAACGCAGACCCCAGCATGCTCCATCCACCCAGTAGGGCCGTCATCATTCCGCTCAGTAGGGCGAGGGCCGTGACGGGAATGGCGGCCACATTCAGCGCAATGCCGGCGAACGAGACGTATCCGAAATGGACGAGAAGCACGGGCATGGTCCCAAACGTGGCCGCAGCGGAGACGGTCACCAGTGCCCCGACGTGCCCGCGCCATCCACCGCGGCTCCACAATGGGGGAAGCAGCGCCTGCATCCGTGGATTCAGCGCGACGATGGCCCCGACGGCCGCAAAGGACAGTTGGAATCCGACGTCGAAGAGCGCGAGGGGGCGGGTGGCCAAGAGCACGAGGCCAGCCACTCCCAAGGTGTTGAGCGAGCGCGTGCCGCGCTGAAGCACATTCCCGCCGATGAAAAGCCCCGCCATGACAACCGCCCGCGTGACGGAAGGCCGGCCACCCGTCAGCATGGCAAATCCGGTGAGCAGGATGAGCGTAGCGAGCGCCCGGGTCCACTCCACAGCTCGCCAAGGGAGGCGGAGACGCATCAGCGCGGGCCGCATCAACACGTAGATCACCATCCCTACGAGGAGCACGTGCAACCCGGAGATCGCCAGGAGATGAAGCAGTCCCGTCGCCGCGAACCGGTCCCGCGTCGTCTTCGAGATGGAGCCGCGGTCTCCTGTCAACAGGGCACGCATCACCGCATGCACTTCACGGCCGCGCATGTGATCCTCTATTCGGCTCGTGATGAGGGCGCGCAGCGAGGCGATGTGCGACACCACCGGACGCTCGTTGCTGCGGATAATGGCGACGTCGTCTCCCCCATCGGTGGTCGCGATGGCGTGGATGCCCTGCCGTCGCAGGTAGGCCCCGTAGTCGAAATCAGCAGGGTTGCGCCGGGTTGGGAGCGCCTGGAGGCGTCCGCGAATGCGAATCCGATCGCCCTGTCGTACCGTCGGGAAGGGAGCAGGATTTTCCCAGGGCGACGGCCGGAAAAACACGCGCACCGCCCC
>CAYFRX010000288.1:0-4052 GCA_964345515.1 uncultured Rhodothermales bacterium | reverse complement strand
GATCTTTCCAACGGCCGAGAACGACCATGTCTGCCGAACGTCCCTCGACCCTGCAGCTCACGTACGAAGATTACGCCCTCATCCCGGATGACGGCCAGCGCCACGAAATCATCGACGGCGAGGAATACGTGTCTCCATCTCCTTCTACTCCGCATCAGCGTGTTGTTGTAAACCTCATCTTTTACCTGCGCAGCTACGTGGCGCAGCACGACGTCGGCGAGGTGTTCGCTGCGCCGCTCGATGTCCTCTTCTCCGATACGAACATCGTCCAGCCGGATGTGCTGTTCGTATCCGACGAGCGCGCGTCCATCGTCACCGAGCGGGGCATTGAAGGCGCGCCGGACCTGATCGTTGAGGTGCTCTCCGAGGGCAACCGGCGACACGACGAGGTGCGCAAGCGTAAGCTGTACGCGCGGTTCGGTGTGCCCGAGTACTGGATTGCCGATCCGGCGCTGGAGACGATCAAGGTCTACCGATTGACCGATGGGGACTACGAGCGCACGGCTGAGCTCAGCGCCGAAGCCGGTGATACGCTGACGACGCCGTTGCTGCCGGACGTTGCGGTGGCCCTGAACGAGGTCTTTGGCACCTAGCGCGTCCCCTTCTGGCTGCGCGCGACGCCCGGGGAGACGGTAATAGCGTTCGCCGTGTCGACGGTAACCGACATGGTGTCGCGGCGGAGGGCTCCCAAAAACCCGAGCCCGTTCTCGACGAAACCCGACTCCGCGGGGTCGAAGTTCACCTCTCCCGGAGGGAGGTCAAACCAGTCCGGTCCGAGTTGCAGGTACGCCACGCGGATGCGGTCGTCACCAAGCTTTAGGCAGCGCGGGTAATAGACGCCCGGCGGCGGCCGGTTGACGGATTCGATCTCGGTACCCAGCACCGATTCCGGCGTGAAACGAAGCTGGAGATCGCGCGCGCCCCCGAACGTGCTGATGCTGATGCCGTCGAAGGCGTCAGCCGACACCCAGATCCACGCTTGCCGTGGGGTGTCGTCCGGATCGCGGTCCCCGTCCAGCGGCGGAGAGCCCCCGCTCCCCGGGTCGCCCTCGGGAAGGAATCCGACCGCCATCTGGCGAATCCGTTCGGCGTTGCTGATGCCGGGAAAGCGCACGGTGAAGGTCGTCAGGCAGTTGCCGTTCCGCGGCGAGGACGCAGGCGTAATCGCTCGAGGCGTTCGGGTCATTGACTGCGAGGTGACCCCGTCCGACCGCGTGACGGTCACGCGATACTTGGTGTCCGGCTCTACCGTGAGGTCCACCCAGAAGTTGTGCGTGTACACGCCGTCGAAGGCAATGGCAGAGTCTTGCATGGCATACGACGTGCCGTCGTCCAGATTCTCGAGCGTCACCGTGGCGTCGATGGTTTGGGTGGAATCCTGCACCAACGGCTGATTCATGTCCTTCACCCGGATGAACTGGCGCTGACTTGTGAGATCGAGGTAGCCGTAGATTGAGAAAGCACTCCGCCCTGAGAACGGCTCGATCGTATTATCGCACCCGCTGGTAGCGAGCAGCACGGTCAGGAGCGTCAGGACGACGAGGCGGGAAGGGGGCAGAGAGGACATGGGCACACTACAGAACATCGAGCGAGGAGGAGCGGAGCACCAGGAGACGCCTCGGGCCGCATGGCGGCTACGCAAGATCAGTTCACCCGCACGCGCAGCGAGAGATACGGTAGCAGAGGCGACTGGTTGATCCGTTGGAGGGCATCTACGTCGTAATAGAAGATGTTGCTCCGGTCGTACGTGTTGATGGCGCCGACCTTGGCTTCCAGGGCGAGGCCGCCAGAGAGCGTGACGTCGCGTTCGAGAGACACGTCGAGCCGGTGATATACGGGCAAGCGGGCGCCGTACGGGCGGTCGTAGAAGGTAAACGCCGTGCCGGGGCTGGAGGTCGGTTGCTGCAAGGGAAGGTCGAGCGCGAGGTCGAAGCCGTACACTTTGGTGTAGGGGCGTCCCGTGCCAAATTCCCAACTCGCGTTAGCCGTGAAGCCGGCCCACTCGTAGCTCGCTACGGCATTTACCTGGTGGCGACGATCATGCGGGGGTGCGTAGGAGAACAGCTCGCCCTCGATCCAGGCGCCCAGGTCGTCCCGGGCCGCCTCGTACGTCACCTTGGTCCAGCCATACCCCACGTAGGCGTAAAACGGGCGCGTCGTCAGTTCGAGGCGGGCGTCGACGCCGTAGGTGAAGCCGTCGGCCAGCGTCGTGCGGGTGTTGAAGCGGGCCTCGGGGGTCCACTGCGGCACCGGGATGTTGCTCAGGTCCTTGACGTAGCCTTCGACGCTGGCCTCGAGGCTGGACCCGAGACGCTGGCGGTAGCCGAGAATGCCGTGGAGGGCTTGGGGGAGGGCCTCGTCGGCCTCGGAGGGCTTCCAGACCGTGAACACCGTCCCGGCGTCGCGCTCGTCGGTGATGCCCTGATCCACCTGGTTGTACTTGCCCACGGCCAGGCTGATCTCTTGCCGGTCGGTGCCGGTCGGGCGAATCGAGAGGCGCAGGCGCGGCTCGTACGTAGGCTTCTCGATGCGTCGGCCCGTGATGTGTGTGCCCAGGCTCGGCGTGATGGTGAGCACGTCGCCCACGGTCCATTCCGTCGCCGCAAAGGCCTGAAGGGCCGCGCCGTTCTGCTGCACCAACTGCAGAGAGGAAAACTTCTCATCCAGGTTTGCCGCGTACTGCGTGATGTTCCAACGCATGCCGATGTCCAGCGTGCTGCCCAGCAGGTCTTGCTCACGCTCCAGGCCCAGATAGATGCGGCGCAGCGTGGCCGAGCGCTCGGGCGTTCCGGCCGTCCCCGCCGCATTCTCGAAATAGGTCAGTCCGCCGGTGAGCTCGAAGGCCCGGTTTAAGCCCTCGCCGAAGAGCAGACACGTGGCGCCGACTGTCGCATTCGACCAGGTGAGACTCGTGCTTTCGGTGGTGCTGATGCGGCCGCGATCGTACGTATGCATGCCCGTGATATTGCACGCCGCCCCGCTCCCCTGCACCGAGTAGCGCGCGGTCAGGTCGTGAAAGCGCAGGGGAACGTCGCGGCCCAGCAGCGGATCGGCCGTCTCCTCGATGATGGATTGCCGACCCACAACGAGAAATGACTGCTGCCCACGCTCGATCGGGCCCTCGATACGCGCGGAGGCGATGAAGGGGCTGATCGCCGCGCTGCCCGCGAACTGCTCCATGTTGCCCCGGCGCAGGTTCACGTCGAGTACCGACGACAGCGCCCCCATGTGCTTCGCACTGAACCCGCCAGCATAAAAATCGACGCTGCGGACGATGTCTTCCGGAAAGGCGGAGTACAGGCTGGAGATGTGAAAGGGCTTGATGATCGGCAGGTTGTCCACCAGCACGAGGTTTTGGCTGGGCGTTCCGCCTCGGATGTACAACTGCCCCCCGCGGTCGCCCGCCGAGACCACGCCGGGGAGCGTCTGCAAGTAAGAGGCCAGGTCGCCGCTCGGGCCCGGCGTGGGGATGCGCGTGAGATCGGCTGCCCGCACGGTCTGCAAACCGGCCTCGCGGCGCGCGGCGCCACGCTCCGCTTCCACGCGCACCTCGTCGAGCGTTTGCTCCTGCACCGCCAGAGCTACCTCCACCGAGCGCCGTTGGTCGGCCTGCAGCGTCAGCACCTCGTCGTACGCCTCAAAGCCAACAAAGCTGACGGTGAGCCGGTACCGGGCAGGGGGCACGTCTGATAGTTCGAGGAATCCATTTGGGTTGGTCGCCCCCGCATACTGCGCGTCGCGGTCCATCGCCGTGAGCACCACGTTCGCGCCTTCGAGGATGCGCCCGTCGTCGGCGGAGGTGACGATAACGCGCAGGGTGGCCTCGGCGGGCTGGGCGACGGTTCGGGTCGGCATCCAGACCGCTCCTGCTATGACGGCAACAAGCCAGCCGATGCGAACAGAGTGACGAAGCACGCGCATGGAAAACAAAGGCCAGTCGGTACGTGAAAAGAGCATTGGGAGGCCGAGACGCCTCGAAAGGCCAAGCAACAGTCTGGAGTGGTCAGCATCCCGCGGTGGATAAGTACTCCTGTAGGTAAAGAAACAGCGTT
>CAYFRX010000287.1:0-4062 GCA_964345515.1 uncultured Rhodothermales bacterium | reverse complement strand
CGACATCCGCCCCTCAGAGGCGTGATCCCGGAGGCGTGATCCCGGAGGCGGGGAAACGGGGAGTCGGGGAATCGATCTTGTTCTTCGTCTCCTCGATTCATCGTTTCCCCAACTCCCCCATTTCCTATTCTCTACCCTTTGATCTCGGTGACGAGCTCGATCTCACGGAGGACGCTTTGAACCTCGAAGCACTCCTCGAACGGGCCTTCATAGACCGTCGCCTTGCCCTCGGTGTGCACCGTCCAGGCCAGCTTTTCGGCCTCGGCCGAGCTGCAGCCTGTGGCCTTGATGAGCTGCGTGATCACCTCGTCGAAGGTGTGCACGTCGTCGTTGTACAGGATGACGCTCCACGGCTCATCGAGGTGTTCCTCCGTTTCCTCCTCTTCCTCCACCTCGACGTCGGTGTCTGGCACGGCGGGCTCGGCCACGTCGCTCATGCGGGGCCGTTCAGCCGCACGCGAAAGAACAACCAAGGATCGATCGTCCATGGGGCTCCATTGATTCGATGAAAGCGGACAAGTTTGCCAGTGCAAAGGGACGCTAAGCAGCCTCCGACATCGCCTCGTCGTCCACCGCCTCCAGCGTGATGGCGTAGTTCTCTGTCACGGGGTTGGCCAACAGCTTGTCGCACGCCGCCTCGGCCGTTGCGCGCGCCATCTCCTCCTGATCCTCATCGATCCACAGTTCGGCCAGCGTACCCATGCGAACGCGTTCGACAGCGTCGTACCCGAGGTTGGTGAGTGCGTGATGCACCGTTTTTCCCTCCGGATCCAGAATGGATGGGCGGAGGCGGATCGAAATGGTTGCTTTGTACATGTCGTTGGGAAACGAATGGGTGAAAGGCGGAACGGAATTACGGATCAGATCCGGTGATCTCATCCGCGTTCTCTTGAGGGACCGGCGTGGTAAGGGCCTCGATGAGGCGGTAAATAGCCATGCCAATGCCGTGCGTGAGGTACGCGGCGAGCACGGCAAGCAGTCCGATTTGCTGCAACACCACGATGGCGGCAAGCGCCACGCCGTACGCGGCCACCTTCTTGGGCCGGCGGCGGATGTAACTAACGGTGGGTTTGGGGATGGCGTCAAACCGGATCGTCGATACCATGAGCCCGGACAGCAAGAAAACGATCGGGATGAGCATCGACAGGTTGTTGACGCTGTACCGGCTGAACCACGCGGCGTCGTTCACATTCAGGATGAGCGCGACGATGGCCATAGCCTGCACCGGGATGGGGAGGCCTTCGAAGTAGTCTTTCTTCTCCCCGTCGAAGCTCAGGTTGTAGCGCGCCAGGCGGACGGCGCCGCACAACGCCGGCAGCGAGGCCACGATCATCCCTAACGGACCAAATTCTTTGAGGCCGAAGACGTACACGAGATACGCCGGCGCCACGCCAAAGGAGACGACGTCACTCAGCGAATCAAGCTCGACGCCGAACGGACTCACGGCATCGGTGAGGCGGGCCATCATGCCATCCAGCAGGTCGAAGAAGCCGGCCAGCACGATGAGCCAGCACGCCATCGCGAAGGCACCCTCCTGGATCTGCGTCAGCGCCAAGAAGCCGCTGAAGAGGTTCATCAGCGTGAAGAACGACGGGAAGACCACCCGCGGCGGGGGGCGGTGCCCGAGCCGGTTGCGGCGGCGCTCCTCCCGGTAGGCGCTGAACCGCTCCCGGATCCGGCGCTGCTGGCGGCCGCGGAGCGGCCCCAATCCTTCAGAATTACCGTTGGCCATGAGAAGAATCTGCGCCGTCATGAAGAGATTGACTCGCGAGACGCCGAGGACGTTATATCGACCGGCTCGTCCGCCGGGAAGCGTCCGAGGATCGATTCGCCTGCCCGCACGCGATCGCCGACCTCCACCTGAAGCGGGATGTCAGGCGCCACGTGCACATCCATCCGCGACCCAAACTTGACGATGCCGAAGCGCTCGCCCACCTGCACCGTGTCACCCTCTTCGATGTGGTAAACGATCCGCCGGGCGACGGCGCCTGCAATCTGCTTGAAGAACACCTTATGGCCGTCCGGGTGCCGCAAGCCCAGCTCGGAGCGCTCGTTCTTCGCGCTTGCCTTGGGGTGCCAGGCCACCAAGTAATCGCCCGGCACGTAGCGTTCGAACTCGATCACCCCGCTGGCTGGGATGCGGTTGACGTGCACGTCGAGCGGCGACAGAAAGATGGAGATGCGCGTGGACGGCCCCTGCAGGTAGTGGGGCTCTTCTTCCTCCACGACCTCGACCACCTTCCCATCAGCTGGGGCGAGAAGCACCCGGTCGGGGTCGGCACCGGGCGGAAGCGTACGCTCGGGATCGCGAAAGAAGTAGAGCGTGAACCCGAGCGCCGCGACAGCGAGTACCCACGCCGCCGCACGCCAGAATGGACCGAGTTGCAGGCCAATCACGGCCAGAATCCCGCTGAGCACAGCAGCACCGGCAATGAGAGGATAGCCTTCGCGGGCGAACACGTGATTTCGCGGCTTGGTTGACGTACCTTGATGCTGCAGGCGCGGTCGGGAGAGTCTACGCCTCAACCATAGGATGCTGTGACAATGTATAGCTACGGCCACGACACGAGTTTCATTCTACACGCTGGGCTGCACGTTAAATCACGCCGAAACCCGGTCCATTCAACGCGACTTCGAGCGACACGACTTCGAGGTAATCCCGCTTCGGCATGCTTGCCGACGTCACCGACATCAACCCCTGCACGGTGACGAACACCGCCGAGGCGAAGGTCCGCGACCCGAGTCGCTCCCAGCCCATCGCAGCCACGCTCAAGCAGGCCCGCCAACTCGTCGCAGAGGGCTACACCGAGATCGTGCTCACTGGCATCAACATCGGACTCTTCGGACAGGACCTCGATGCCGATGCGACGCTGCTCGATCTGATTCGGGCGCTCGACGGCGTGGACGGGTTGGAGCGCATCCGCATCTCCTCCATCGAACCCAACCTGCTGACGGACGAGATCATCAACTTCGTAGCAGAATCCGAGACCTTCCAGCCGCACTTCCACCTTCCGCTCCAGAGTGGCGACAACGACGTGCTCGGCGCGATGCGGCGCGGGTATCAGCGGGACGTGTATGCCGACCGGGTGGCCGCCATCCGCGAACGCCTGCCAGACGCTGGGATCGGCTGTGACGTGATCGTGGACTTCCCCGCCGAGGACGGGACGCGCTTCGCGAATAGCTACATCCGCGTCCGGCGCGACGCCGACCCGCAGCGCGAGGGCGTCATCGAATCCGTCCGCTTCGGCGCGCTGAATGAGGACGGTACGGTTGAAACCGAAGGCGCCGCGTTTATTCCGATCGATGCGTACGTTCGCTGACGCTCGCGTCAAGTGCGCCGCGCGAAACGTCTGAATAGTCACGTGCTCACCGGCGGTTCGGCTCCTTTCGGTCGCCCTCACGTGTGGTCATCTTTGACCTCCAATGACGTGAGCAGAGTGAACAAGTGGACGGACGAGCGCCAGCGAGTCCACCCGTCGTACCGCATCCGGCCTTCAGCCTCGACGCGAACGCAGTGCGCCTATTTCTCGACCACCTCCGCCGCCTCGCCCCAGTCGTCTCCGAACACGGTTTCAGTCAGCGAGCGCCGGGTGCGTTCGTTGCGCTCGCGCTTGGCGAGCTGCTCGGGTAGCACGTCCGGATCACCGAGATACCCGACGGCGAGCGCAGCCATCGGCTCGAAGCCGTCCGGCACGTCGTACGTCTCGTGAATCACGTCCTTGCGAATGCCGGCCATCTGGTGGACGTACAGACCGAGCGCAGTCGCCTGGGCGGTAAGCTGCGCCGAGGCAGCGCCCAGATCGTGCGGCGCGCAGCGATTGGGCTTGTCGTTGCGCGAGAACGTCGTCTTGTAGAACCCGAGCATCAGCACCGGGGCCGTCTTTGCCCACTGCTGGTTGAACTCCCCCAGGCAATTTAGCAGGCGCTCGTACGCGTCCGGGCTGTCCTTCGTGGCCACGAGGTAGCGCCACGGTTGCTCGTTGTACGAGGAGGCGGCCCACCGCGCAGCCTCGAAGAGCTGGCGCAGCTTTTCCGGCTCGACCGGCCGGTCCGCGAAGGCGC
>CAYFRX010000286.1:0-4070 GCA_964345515.1 uncultured Rhodothermales bacterium | reverse complement strand
CTTACGAATCCGAGGCCTGGCCGGAGCGGAGGCCGTACTGCTTCATCTTCTTCCAGAGGTGGCTGCGGTCGATGCCGAGCGCCTCGGCGGTGGCCTGGATCCCGCCGTCGTGCTCGGTGAGCACCTGACGGATGTAGGCGCGCTCGAACCGTTCGCGGGCGCCGCGCAGGTCCGCCGGATCGTCGGGCGCGTCATCGGGCATCGGATGGCCGTCGAGCGCCTCCTGCACGGCGCACGTGCTGATCTCGGTCGTTTCGCTCAGCGCTACGAGCCGCTCGATTACATTGCGCAGCTCGCGAATGTTGCCTGGCCAGTCGCGGCTCATGAGCTCCACCATGGCGCCGGACGCGATCGACTGCACGGGCATGCCCATCTCATCGCTGAAGTGCGCCAGAAAGTGATTCACGAGGTCGGGGATGTCCTCGCGCCGCGCCCGGAGCGGGGGTACCTCGATGGCAATGATGTTGAGCCGGTAGAAGAGATCCTGCCGAAAATGCTCAGCGTCGATCTCGGCCTTCAGGTCTTTGTTCGTGGCGGCGATGACGCGCACGTCGACGCGGCGCGGCTTTTCGCCACCGATGCGCTGAATCTGCTGTTCCTGCAGGGCGCGGAGCGTCTTCGCCTGCGTCATCAGGCTCATGTCGGCGACCTCGTCCAAGAAGAGCGTGCCCCCATCGGCCTGCTCGAACTTGCCCTTACGCGGGCCTTTCGCGCCCGTGAAGGCGCCTTTCTCGTGGCCAAAGAGCTCGCTCTCGATGAGCGACTCGGGGATCGCCGCGCAGTTGACCGTCACGAACGGCTCGCCCGCGCGGGCGCTGTTGTGGTGGATGGCGCGGGCGACGAGCTCTTTGCCCGTGCCGTTCTCGCCGGTGATGAGCACCTTGCTGTTCGTGGCGGCGGCCTTGTCGATGAGCGTGTAGACACGCTGCATGGGGGCGCTGGAGCCTACCATGCGGTACTGCTCCTTGGCCTCCTCCAGCAGCCGATCGCGCTGGCGTTGCAGCTGGGCCTTTTCGAGCGCGTTGCGCACCGTCAGCAGCGCACGCTGGGCGTCGACGGGCTTCTCCAGGAAGTCGTACGCCCCAACCTTCGTGGCCTCTACGGCCGTCT
The DNA here is from genome assembly GCA_964345515.1 of uncultured Rhodothermales bacterium. Classification (GTDB taxonomy): domain Bacteria; phylum Bacteroidota; class Rhodothermia; order Rhodothermales; family Salinibacteraceae; genus JAAAPH01. The sequence continues at coordinate 2,960 of CAYFRX010000286.1, read as the reverse complement.
GAATGGTGCCCTTCCCGCTGATGATGACGACAGGCAGGGCGGGACGCTCCGCCGCGGTTTGGTGAAGCACCTCCATCCCGCTCACGCGCGGCAGTTGCAGGTCGAGCAGCACGAGGTCGACGGGCTCGGCGTCGATCTGGTCCAGGGCCGTCTTGCCGTCGCCGGCCTCCAGGACCGTGTAGCCGGTGTGCTCCAGGATGTCGCTCATGCTAGCGCGCACGTGTTGATCGTCGTCCACAACCAGGATATGCGCGTCGGGCGTGGCGTCGTGTGATGGGCGTTCCATGGTCGTGTCAGCGCTGCGATAAAGAGCCAGAGCGCTCGCCCGCGGGCAGGTAGAGGCAAAAGGCCGAGCCCACGCCGGATTCACTTTCGACCTCGATGTGGCCGTCATGATCGCGCACCACTTTCTGCACGATGGCCAACCCGAGCCCGGTGCCGTCGTCCGATGTGGTGAAGCCGGGCTCGAAGAGGCGCTCGCGCGTGGCCGCCGTCATGCCCACTCCGGTGTCCTGCACCTCGATCTCGGCGTAGTCGCGGGGCGATGCGGCAGGATGCAGCTGCAAGCCGCGTTCCAGCTGTGTGCGGATCGTGATGCGCCCGCCCTGCGGCAAGGCATTGACGGCGTTGGCGATCAGGTTCTCGAGCACAGATTGCATCTGCTCGGCATCGAGGGGCACGGGAGGCACGGTGTCGCCGAGCTTGAGGATCAGTTCGATGTCGGGCGGCAGCCCAGTACGCAGCCGATCGGCCTGCTCGGCGATGAACGCGTTCAGGTCGGTGCGAACGAGGGTCGGCGTCTCGGCATCGATGAACTTCATAAAGTTCTTGGTCATGCGCCGCAGGTGTTCGATCCGCTCCTCGATGCGCGTCGTGTAGGCGTCCAGGTCGTCGGCGGCATCTGGCGCGCGCTCGCGGTACTCCATCTGCAGGCGCTGCAGCGTGAGTAGGATGCTCGTCAGCGGATTCTTCAGGTCGTGCGCCACGCGCCGGGCCATGAGGCCCCACGTGCGATAGTCGCCGTTCGCTGCGGCCCCCATGGCGTGGAGGCGAACGAGCCATTCCCCATCGGCGGCGCCATCGAGCGGAATGGCGGCCGCCCGCAGCGGAGGGGCACCGGCCGCGTCCTCAACCACGTCGCTCACCGGAGCCTGTTCGTCGTCGGCCTGCTCGACGAGGTGCATGAGCGCCGGCACGCGTTCCTGCAACCGAGCGGGCTCATCCGGGTCGTTGCGGAGGTCGAGCGCGCTGCGGGCGGAGGCATTGGCGTATTCGAGCCGCCCGTCTCTGTCGATGAGCAGCAGCCCCTCGCTGCTGGTCTCCAGGATGCGATCCCGCGTTGCCTGGGCTTGGCACGTCGTACGATACGTCGCATACCCCATCCATCCCAGGCCGGCAAGGCCCCCGAGTGCGGCCAGGGCGAGCGCCCACGGGCCGTAGCGATGCCAGAGGTACAGCGGGTTCGACTCCACGGTGTAGAGGAAAGCTCGCCCATCGGCTTCGGCGTACAGCCACGGAGGCTGCTGGTCGCCTCGTTGTACCACTTTCCACCGGCCGCTCTGCTGCGGTGTAAAGGCTTTGATCTTCAGATCGGGACCGAGGAGTGCGGTGCCTTCGGTAGTACCGATCAAAATTTCGTCGTATGCGTCGCCGTCGACATCGGGCACCGCTGCGAGGGCCCGCGCTTGTGGGCCGAAGGCTCGGCGACCGCGCGTCTCCAGCCGCTCGTCGAGCACGTGTAAGGTGCCTTCGGTATCGAGGACCAGAATCTCGTCGCGGGTGTCGCTGTCCACGCTCACCATCGCCACGTCGCGGATCTGCTGGTCGAACAACCGCTCCTGATACACCCGACCGCTAGCCGGATCGATGTGCTGCAGCGGCGAAGCCGTCGTGCGACCGCGTGAGGCCCACTGATGGGTGACCACGTCGGGGCGACCATCACCATCGAGGTTGCCGGTTGTCAGACGCATGGACGACCAGATGCCGCCGACGGCTCGGTGCCACTGCAAGCGCGGTGAGGCGCCGAGTTCGAAGGCGCCCACGTACGCGTGCCGGTCATCAAGCCCGCCGGCCTCGGCGCCGTTGTCGGAGGCGGACGAGGTAAAGAACAACTCCGGGTGCGCGTCATCGTCGAAGTTGCCGAGGTGCTCCTGGTTGATCATGGCCCCTACCACCTGCTGTCCGAGCCGTTGCTGCTCGGGCCAGGTAAAAACCCACACGCCACGCGGCAGCTGCGCGTACCGCGTCTTGACCGTCAGGATCAGTTCCGGATTGCCATCGTTCGTCGCATCCGCCATGAAAGCGCCGGTGACGGCGGGGTCCCAGGGCATGGTTCCTTCCGGTTCCACCCGCGGGCGCCCCGTCGTCACAAAGAGTCGGTCCATTTTGCGTCCGTCGGCTGATACGATGCTGACGTACAAGGAGTCGTTGCGCACGATGGGAACCAACACCTCCAGCACGCCATTGCTATCGAGGTCCAAGAACTGGATGCGGTCCACCATCGTTGCCGCGTAGTTGACTTGCTGGATAGTCCGACGGCCTAAGGTGGTCAGTACGACGGCGTTCGGTGCGGTATCGTCCCCGCTCCGTTTCCGCAGCAGCACGCGTTCATCCCGGCCATCGCCCTGCAGATCGGCAGCGTAAAATGGGGTGCCTTCCTGCTGCGGCTCAAGGCGGTAGGGCAATGCCTCCGGGTCGGGCGCCTGGTGTGGCGCGGTGCAGGCACCACAGCCTATGATGACCAGAAGCAGCCCGACGATGGGGACGCCGTGACTGTGCATCGTGGAGCGAGAGGGATGTCAGGAGAAACGCGCGGGGGAGCGCACTGAAGATCGCGCACTGACCGGAAGGAGGAAAACCGCAACGCCGTGCGCGCTGACGCTAGGAACCTGTTTTGATTTTGGACCGGACGGCGAGAGCGAGCAACGAGGCGGCGAAAATCGGACCTCGATCGCGGTTCG
>CAYFRX010000285.1:0-4074 GCA_964345515.1 uncultured Rhodothermales bacterium | reverse complement strand
ATATTCTTATTTAGTAAACTTATTGGGCATTTCACGAGCCGTCAAAAGGCTTTACTGGCGCCATGGTAAAATGAACATGACGCGCTGTGAGCCGCATTATGATTCCATAACGATCCCTACTCTCTGCATTGGAACCCATATTACAGCTCCTCGTTGTATTATATCATAGCAATATACTAGTCAGAACATGACATAACATGGCGGGATTGCCCAGTGAGATGATGAAACGCTACCGCTTCTGCTCACGGACATCCTTCCTGCTACGCTTCAGCGGGGGGCTACTGATCGCATGGTTACTGATGGCGGCCGGGGCGCCACCGGCCACGGCGCAGACCTCTGCCTCGATGCCGGACGCCTCCGAGCCGCTGTCCCTGTCGCTGAGTGACGCCCTGTCGCGAGCCCAGTCGCAAAGCTTTGCGATACGCTCCGCACGGGCCCAGGAGCAGTCCGCCCGCGCGCAGAAGCGGCAGTCGCTCGCTGTTTTCTTCCCACGCCTCACAGCCGCTGAGGCATTCGGCTCGACGACCGACCCCGTCAATGCGTTTGGATTCAAGCTGAAGCAAGAGCGCTTTACGGAGCAGGACTTCCAGCCTGGCGCGCTCAACGATCCGGACCGGGTGGACAACTTCGCCACGACGCTGGAGGTCGAACAGCCCCTCCTGAACGTCGACGGCCTCTTCGAGCGGCGGGCGGCGGAAGCGGGCGCGCGGGCGGCCCCCCCGCAAACGGAGCGCACCCGCGCTGTCGTGGCCTTCCGCGTGAAGCAGAGCTACTACAGGCTCGTCCTCGCTGAGCGGCGGCAGGCCGTCATCGACTCGGCGCTCACCGCCGCCCGTGCCAACGCCGATCAGGCGCAGGCGCTCTTCGACGAGGGGATCATCAACCGGGCCGACCTGCTGGCTGCGCGCGTCCGCGTCTCGGAGCTAGAGAGCCAGCGCACCGAAGCCACCGCCCAGCGACGCAATGCCGGAGACCGGTTGCGCTTTCTGCTCGGTATCGACGACGCCGTGCCGATCGAGGCGACGGACCCGCTCGTCCAAGCCCGCGCCGACCTTCCTTCCTTCAACGTGCGCACGGTCAACCAGCAGCGTTCTGACATGCAGGCGCTGCGCTTCCGGGCCGATGCGGCGCGCGAGCAGGTGCGCGCCCGCTGGCTGGCATTCGTGCCCACGCTGAACGCCCGCGGCACCTACGCCTGGAACGACGACACCGCCTTCGGCACGCGCGGCAGCGGCTACACGGTGGGCGCCTCGCTCTCGTGGAGCCTGTTCGAAGGCTTCCAGCAGATCGGTCGCGCCCAGCAGGCCGAGGCCGAGCTGCAGCGCGCTGAGATCGCCGTGCAGCAGCAGGCGCTGCAGAATGACGTCGAGATTGCCGCGGCCCGGCGGGACTTGGAAGCCGCCCGCCAGCGCATTGGCCAGGCACGCACGGCCGTTGAGCAGGCCGAGGAGAGCCTCCGCATTCGATCCGACCGCTTCGGCGAGGGGCTGGCGCGCACGGCCGACGTCCTCCAGGCCGAAGCCACGCTGGCCGAGCGGCGCCTCGCCTTCCTGCAGGCGCTCTACCAACACAATCTGGCCGTCTACCGGCTCGAACTGCTGACCGAGCAGTCCCTGACCGACTGACCCCGCTCTCAAGCGACCCGCCCCACACCGACCGACTTGCATCAACCGCTCCGATTTATGGCTATGGCTTTACGTCCTCCTCGCTTCTTGCTGGCTGCTCTACTCCTCATTCCCGTGCTGGGCCTGATGGCCTGCGGCAGCGACCCCGAGGCGCCCGCTCCGTCGACCATGGAGGCGATCGCCGTCGAGGCCGCGACCGCGGAGGCGACGGCCCTGCCGCAGATGCTCCGCTACACGGGCACCATCCAGGGCGCCCGGCGCGTGCCGCTAGCGACCAAGATGATGGGCACCGTCACGCAGCTCGACGTCGAGGCGGGCGACCGCGTGCGCGAGGGGCAGACGCTCGTCCGCGTACGCAGCGAGAACGTGGAGGCGCAGAAGCGGCAGGTGGAGGCCCGGCTGCAGGAGGCCCGGGCCGCGCTCCGCAATGCCGAGACCAATTTCGAGCGCATCCGGGCGCTGCGTGAGCGCGAGAGCGCGACGGAGAAAGAATTCGACGATGCGCAGACGGCCTATGAGCGCGCCCAGGCGCAGGTCGAGGCGCTGGAGGGCCGGCTCGCCGAGATCGACGACATGCTCGCATACGCAACCCTCGAATCGCCCATCGATGGGTTCGTCGTGGAAAAGCGGAGCGAAGAAGGGGCGCTGGCCGCACCGGGGCAGCCGCTACTCGTCGTGGAAACGCTGGACGACCTGAAAGCCATCGTGGAAGTGCCCGAGGCCGACATCAACCGGTTCGTCACAGGCGACTCGGTCACTGTAGAAGTCGGTGCAGCGGGCGACGTGCAGCGCCGCGGCGTCGTCACTCAGATCAACCAGGCCGGGAACTACGCGAGCCGCCAGTTCGAGGTGCAGGTGCGCCTCGCACGCGAAGACACCGGCGCGTTGAAGTCAGGCATGTACGCCCAGGTGCTCTACCCGGCCGACGCCGAGCGGACGCTCACCGTGCCCGCGCAGGCGCTCGTTGCGCGCGGCCAGCTCACGGGCCTCTTCGCCATCGAAGACAGCACGGCCCTGCTCCGCTGGATCCGCACGGGCCGGCGGCACGGCGACCGCGTCGAGGTGCTGTCGGGCCTGCGCCCGGGCGATCGGTACATCGCCGACGCCAGCCGCCGCATCCTCGACGGCCAGCCTGTTCGTCCGCAGTAGGCACCCGACCGCGCTCCCTGCTTTTCTTTAGCACCTAGACCGTTTTCCCTATGGCACAGACAAATGGACTTGCCGGCACCATTGCGCGCGGCTTCATCAACTCCAAGCTGACGCCGCTGCTGATGGCGGCCTTCCTGGGCATCGGCCTGTACAGCGCGTGGCTGACGCCGAAGGAAGAGGACCCGCAAATCGAGGTTCCGATGGCCGACATTGCCGTCCGCTATCCCGGAGCCACGCCGCAGGAGGTCGAGCGGCGCGTGGCCGAGCCGCTCGAACGCCTCGTCGCCAACATCGCCGGCGTCGAGTATGTCTACTCCACGTCGATGCCCGGGCAGGCGCTCGTGTCGGTCCGCTTCTACGTGGGCGAGCCCTCCGAGCAGAGCATGGTGAAGCTCTACGAGGAGATGCTCAAGCACATGGACCAGATGCCGCCCGGCGCCAGCATGCCGCTCATCCAGTCGCGCGCCGTGGATGACATTCCCGTGCTCACGCTCACCCTACACAGCGACCACCCGGACTACGACGACTACCAGCTGCGCCGCATCGGCAACGAAATGGCGATGGACCTCAAGGCCATCGACGGGGTGGCGGACGTGGGCGTGCACGGCGGCCGCGAACGCACGCTGAACGTCGAGCTCGACCCGAACCGCCTAGCGGCCTACCGGCTCGATCCGCCGTCCATCGCGCAGCAGATCCAGGCCGCCAACCAGCAGCTCGATGCCGGCGCCTTTGAGCGCGGCGATACGTCGTTTCTCGTGGAGACGGGCGCGTTCCTGACCTCGGCCGAGGAGGCGCGCGACCTCGTGGTGGGCGTGCACCAGGGCAGCCCCGTCTACCTGAAGCAGGTGGCCGACGTGCATGACGGCCCCGGCGAGCCCAGCCGGTACGTGGCGTTTGGCTATGGCGCCGGCCACGGAGCACATGCGGAGAGTGAGGGCGCCCCCGGCACGGCACATGCCCAGGCGGAGCCGACCGGCGGGGGGCTGCAGCCGGCCGTCACCATCGCCCTCGCCAAGCGGAGCGGGCAGGATGCCATGACCATCGCCGAGCGCGCGCTCGACAAGCTGGACGTCATGGAGTCAACGCTCGTGCCGAACGAGGTAACGGTCGCCACTACGCGCAACTACGGTAAGTCGGCCTCCGACAAGGTGAGCGAGCTGCTGCTCCACCTGCTCGTGGCCATCGGCGCAGTGACGCTCATCGTGTCGCTGGCGATGGGCTGGCGCGGCGGCCTTGTCGTCTTCCTGTCGGTGCCCATCAGCTTCGCGCTCACGCTGTTCGTCTACTACTTCTTCGGCTA
>CAYFRX010000284.1:0-4094 GCA_964345515.1 uncultured Rhodothermales bacterium | reverse complement strand
TACCCAATGGGTCTTCACGCGTCGTATGGACCGATTTCAACCTGCCACCTTCCAACCTTTCAACCTGAAACCACTTAAGCCGGAGCAGTCCCCAGGTCGAGCAGCGGTGCCAGCAGCGTGTGGATCAAACGGGCGTCGTCGAGCAGATCCTGGCCCGCATGGAGGCGATACGTGCGCGTCTGGTCGATAAGCTGGCCAAGCAGGTCGAGGTGCTGATTGGCGATGGCGGGATCGGGCGTCAGGAAGAGGGCGCCCTGGTCGATGAGCTGCGCGAGGGCGACCTTCGCATCCACGGGCTCCACGTGGCTCTCCGGCGCGTCGGCGATCTCGGGCAGCACAAGGAGGCGCGGCGTGCAGGTGGGCGTGAACTGCCCCGGGTAGATCTGCTCGATGTCCACTTGCCACTTGGTCGTGTCGCTCAGTGAAGCAGGCCATTCCGGCTCCGCCAGTTCAGGGAAGTACGTCGTCGCGTCGGGGTCCACGCAAAAGTTGCGGCGAAAGGAGTGGGCCTGCACCCGATCGCCCACGGCGCGCAGCAGCACGGTGTCGTCCGACAGGTAATGCCAGCCCTGGCGCACGAGGTTGAGCGTAGCCGTGGATTTTCCGCTATCACTCTGCGCGACGAGGAGCAGACCCCGGCCGTCACGAGCCAACGCCGCCGTGTGAAGCGCAAACCATCCGCGGTAGCGCAGCAGGATGACGAGGCTGAAGGTGATCAGGTAGAACAGCGGATCGCGCCGCTGGGTGGCGTGGGCCGTGAGGAGGTCCGGCGCGAGGGCCGCTTCGGCCCGGCCCGACTCGGGGTGGAGGCCAACCGTCGAGTCGCCACGGCGCAGAAACATGCGGTCGTCGGTCGTCCACACGCCAATCCCACCATGCTCGCTCTCGCCCAGATAGCGGGCGGCGTCGGGCAATGGCGCCGCCGTCCGGTCCACGCTGAAATCGAGCGTGAGATCGGCTGGGCCAGGGTCAGAGACCGTCTCGGCTCCTTTGTACTGAAGCGTGCGGCGCAACATCTGATCGACCGCCGGGTGGTCGCTTGCACCGCGGATGTGGATGCCGTGGAGGTGATAGTGCAGAGGCATGGTCGCGGAAACGGGGCAGCAGAAGGGTCCGAGCAGACGTTCATGGCACGACCGGCCTAGTAGGGCGTTCCAGCGACAGGTTGACTTTAGTCCGTGCAAATTCTAGTCTCTGATCAACGCATCGCACATCAACCGGCTCAACGGTATGCCCAGTTACCGCCCCAGCTCCGACGTCGTTTCTACGCAACTCGATGAGGAAGAATCGGTCCTGCTCAGCCTGGAGACCCAGCAGTACTATTCGCTCAACGAGACGGGCAGCCGCGTATGGGAGCTGCTCACTGAGGGTCAGGATGCCGATGCCATCGCCGCGGCCATCACCGAGGAGTGGGACACGACCCACGAGGAAGCCCTGCAGTACGTGCAATCGTTTCTGGAAGAGTTGAGCGAGGAGGGGCTCGTTGAACCGGTGGACGAGGCGGACGAGTGATTCAGCCGCGAGCTTGCGCGCGTTTTGGCAGCGCGGGTGGGCCCAGCACTCGACCTCACAGCACGGATTGCAGGCTCGTACGTAAGGAATGGTACGCGGCTCCGAGCCCATCGCGCATCCGGTCGCGCACGCGCAGGCGGAACTGGAACAGGTGGTGGAGGCGCGACACGCCGTGGCGGGAGCGGAACAGCGCCGTCCGCACGCGATGGGCCAACTGCGCGGTGGCCGCATGCTCAAGCACGCGGCGTTGTACGTCGCCGGGTAGCGGGGCGTCCAGCAACTCATGGCTGAGCCGCAGGCCGAGGAGCACCATCCGTTCACTGTGGAGATCGCGGGCGCGCTTCAGCACCGTCGCCCCGTCGAGGTCGGGGTGCGTGTGCAGCAGTTCGGCGATGTCGCAGATGTGACCCAGCCGGTAGTAGGCATCTTTCGCCGCGTGCATGCACTGGAAGAGCAGCGTATCCGCCGGCGAGAAGGTTGAGACCGTGGTGCCGTTGTCGAGCGTGACCGACGTGCGCCGCGTCCAGAGCGCGTCCGGCTCCATTGGGAAGAGGAAGTACCGCGAGGCCAAGCCCCAGTGGATGTCCACGTGCAGGGCGCCGGGCGTGCCCTCGTCGCGGACGTACCCGTTCGCGTTGCCGTGCGGGCGATGCCAGGGCGCGTACGTCTCCCACGTCGTGTCGTAATTCGGCTGGAGCGGATTCTTTGCCTTGAACCCGGCTTCGGCCAGCGCCTCGATCGTGCGCTTCACATCGTCCTTGCGGATGAGCAGGTCAAGGTCGGTGAACGTGCGGAGGTTTTCGTCCCGGTAGGCGAGGGCGGCCAGCACCGGTCCCTTGAAGGGAAGAGCCTCGATGCCATGATCGGCGAGCTGCGCGAGCAGGCGCGGCAGCTCGCCGCGGATCTGGATGCTGCGTCGAAACTGGTGCAGGTAGATCGTCCGGAGATCTTGCAGCACGTCGGCCGGCACGACATCAGAATGCCCCTTCAGGTGGTGATAGAGGAAGGGAACGACATCGTGCTCTCCCGCGAGGCGAATCAGCCGGCCCCAGTCGATGTCGCGCTGGAGGAGCGCCTCGACGCGGCCGATGGGCACGCCCTCCGAGCGAGCGAGGGCCACGAGCAGGGCGGCCTCGGCGTGGGGCAGGAAAGAGCGCTCGGAGTCCATAATCAGCATGCGGGCCATCGAGTGGATGGTAGAAACGGAAGAGCCACCCATAACCTAACGAACGACGTGCGGCGTGCAAAGGCAATCCGTTCCGCGGCGTCTCCACCTGCGGCGAATAGCCCCACGAATGGATGGCTGATCCGATGCGTTATCTGGTTCCATCAACAAACTTTCCGACCGACGGTAGGTATACCAAACAATCCACACGTCCTGCGTCCATTCAGCGTGCCAACCTGCATGATCCGTTTCTTGGGCCGCCGGCTTCGACGCCACGCAGCCGTCACGTTTGGACTCGCGGTGCTGCTGGCCGCATGCGGCGGCCGCTCTGCGTCGGACGATGCCGCCGCTCGCCTCTTTCCGGTGGTGCGAAGCGATCAGTGGGGGTACATCGACCAGGGCGGGGCGCTCGTCATCGAGCCGGCGTTCGATGCGGCCTGGCCGTTTGCCGACAACGACCGCGCGCTGGTGCGGCAAGACGGGCAGTTTGGCTACATCGACCGCTCCGGGGCCGTCGTCGTCGAGCCACAGTTTGCCGACGCGTGGCACTTCTCCGACGGGTTGGCGCCCGTGCAGATCGACACGCAGTGGGGCTTCGTCGATCCGTTGGGCGAGGTCGTCATCGATCCGCGCTTCGACCTCGACCCCCGCATGCTGGAGGAGTACGACCGGGAGCCAGCGTTCGGGCGCGTGAGGGTGGATGGCCAATACGGCTATCGCAACGCAGACGGTGAGATCGTCATTGAGCCGCGCTACGACCAGGCCGGGTACTTCTCGGAAGGCCGCGCCCGTGTGAACATCGACGGCGCATGGGGCTACATCGACCGGGCGGGCACCGTCGTGATCGAGCCGCAGTTCGGCCAGGCGTGGGATTTCTCCGGCGGCCTCGCGCTCGTCCGGACCGAGGACGGGCTCGGCTATATCGACCCCAGCGGGACGTACGTATGGACCCCGTCCAAATGACGAACGTCGATTTTCGAACAGCGAATCGTGAGTGGTTGACGGGTACGCTCCGCCTGATGCCTACAAAGTCGACAATCGTCATTCCAAGATCGACATTCCACCATGCCTGACGCGCCGCGCATCCTCTGGGCCGACGATGAGATCGATCTGTTGCGCCCCCACCTCATCTTTCTGGAAGACAAAGGCTACGATGTCGTCAGCGTGACGAACGGGGCCGACGCCGTGGAGCAGGTCAGGGCGCACCCCTTCGAGGTCGTGCTGCTCGACGAGCAGATGCCGGGCATGGACGGGCTGGAAACGCTGTCGAAGATCAAAGGCATGCGGCCCGAGGTGCCCGTCGTGATGGTGACCAAGAGCGAGGAAGAGCGGCTCATGGAAGAGGCGCTCGGCGGGCAGATTAGCGACTACCTGACGAAGCCCGTCAATCCGAGCCAGATTCTGCTCACGTGCAAGC
>CAYFRX010000283.1:0-4096 GCA_964345515.1 uncultured Rhodothermales bacterium | reverse complement strand
ACGCCTTCGAGCCCGGCCTCGCCGTCGTCGCGCTGCTGGTTGCGGTTGGCGTCTACGTAGACGACGCCGCGGGCCGTTTCTTGTGCAACAGCTGGTTCCTGTGCAACTGCTGGGGCCAGAAGTGTCAGATGCCCCACGAGGCAAGCTAGTGGGGGCACTAGAGCAAACGGAGCGAAGCGCATGGCAAGGACCCTGCAGTGAAGAAGTAGCCGTTGTGATGGACCCATCTGCGGCGTCGAGGGTGCGGTCAAGCGGCCGTGGGATCCCGGGTCCTGCGCAGTGATGACAGGCGAGGCTTCGTGTCCAGCCTCTGATCAGGGCTTCCCCGTTTGGCTTGTGATGACGATCTCATTAGCATCTCGGCGGATGCCGTACAGCACGTCGGGATCGGACGGGTCCCAGGCGATGCCCTGCCCCTCTCCCGGAAACGGCAGCATAGCCTCCAGCTGCAGCGTCGACCCGGCCTCGGGGAGGGTGAGCACGTAGACCTCGGCGCGGTCATGCCCGGTCACGTACAGGCGACCGTCCGGCCCCCACGCGCCGCCGGAGGTGCTGTACGGGCGCATGCGATCGATCACCTCGGCCGGAAACGTCCACGCGGCGCGGCGCTGCCAGTCAGGGCTGAACCGGATGAGGGACGTCCATGTCGTGCCCTTCCCGGGCACGCCGCCCGATGGCCCTTCGCCGTTCGTCTTCGGGCCATAGTGCGCGAAGGCCACCCACCAGTCGCCCTCGTGGCGGTCGACCCAGGTGGCCGATCCCTGGTAGATGCCGAACGAGTGGCTGCCGACGTGCTCCATGGCCTGCACGTCCCACATCTCGATGGAGCTCGCCATGGGCACACCAGGGTAGTTCGAGTGCGCGCTGAAGAGCGTATCGCCCCGCACGATGCCGCTGTTGAGGTGGATGATGGGGCCGTCCTCCGCGCCGGCCCAGCGATCTACCTGCTCGCCGGTTGCCTTGTCGTACTTCCCGATAGCCCGGTTCGTGATAGCGTACACGTGGTCGGCATCTACCGCCACAGCTTGGTGCGCCTCGGGCGCCGTCATCTGCCGGATCAGCGTAAGGCCGCCATTCTGGGCCAGTGAGGCCTGCGAAAAGCTCATCGCGAGCAGCACGACGAGCAACAGCGACGAGATGCTGAAGATCAGATTCGTCATTGTTTGTAGAAAGGCGCCAGATCCATGGGAAGCCGATGAGCGGTGGGGCCAACAGCGTACGAGTCGCGCACTCGACTACAGTCCGAGCTGCACGCCAATCGTACCCCACCAGCTGTAGTACTCATCCTCGTGCAGACGCGAGATAGACTTCGACGGCTCGAACTCAATCTCCTCGTTTGGCTGATTCGTTAGGTTGTTGAGCTGCACAAATGTCGTCACCCGCTCAGTGAATGCATAAGATATAGAGGCATCGAGGTGAAACTGCGAGGCCTCCCAGATGGGAAGCCCGCCTTCAAATTTCTCGAACAGATACGAGCGGTAGGATCCTGCGATGACCGCAGAGAGTCCGAGGTCGCTGTTGTCGTAGGTAAGGGCCACGTTGGCTACGTGCTCCGGGCTTTTCGCGAGAGGAAAGTCGTCCCGATCGTCGTCAAAGTCGGCCCGGCTGTACGTGTACGTGTAGTTGGCGTCGACGCCAAACCACCGCAGGGCGCGCACCCCGAGCGGGGCGAGGGACTGGGTGGTGGCCAGTTCAAGGCCATACAGATCCGCGCCGCCACCGTTTACCGGCTGGAAGACGAGAAACTCCTCCCCGTCGATCAGCTCGGTCGTCCCCTGCGTCACAACAGGATCACGGAAAAACTTAGCGAAGAGCCCGGCGCTGAAAAAGCCCAACCCCGAGGTGTAGTGCTCAAACATGAGGTCGAGGTTCTGCGCGATCGCCGGTTCGAGGTCCGGATTGCCTTGCTGGATCTCCTGATCGCCAGCATCGACGGAGCGGAAGGGTACGAGGTTGCCATAGTTGGGGCGGCTTAACCCTCGGGACACGGCCGCGCGGAGCAGGGTGTTCGGCGTAAACCGGTACGTGAGATGCGCAGACGGAAGGAGCGTCACGTAGCTCCCCTCACCCTCCCGGTTCGATGCGACGTGTAGGTAATCGTGCTGCGTCGCCTCGACGCGAAGCCCGATGAGCGTCTCCAATTGGTCGTTCCACGACGTCGTATTCATCGCATAGCCGGCGGCGATGGTTTCCTGCGCCTCATACGTGGCCGCCGACGCGGTAGGATCTCCGCTGTCGAGGGGCCGGGAGAGATTAAGTTCGGCGATCTGCTCATCGCCGAGGCGAACGTTGGGGAATGGGAAGTCGCCGCCATTGATGGTAGCACTCGGCGTGGCATCAGTGGGGCGTGCTATCACGCTCCACTCCTCGAAATCCCGGTCGCGCCGCTCGACCTTGCCGCCGACTTTAATCGTTGAGGACCGTTCCACGCCCAGCGGGATGTCCAAATCGACGGTCCCGGTGAGCGAGCGCTCAGCAGTGAAACGCGGCGCGTATCTTGCTCTGGCGAGGTTCAGCGGAGCGAGCCCCCCGAAAGTGCTTTGGGTATTGAGGTTTTGCTGTTCGGCAGGGGTCAGCCCGATCAGCTGTGGATTCTCCCGCACGAAACGGAAATATGTCCGATCCGGCAAGTCTTCTTCGGCACGCGCCCAGGCGCCGCTGTACGCCAGCTCGCCGCCGCCGATTTGGTGTGTGCCGCGCAGCTTGGCAAAGCTCATCTGCTGGTCTTCTACGCGGTTACGCGTGCGCCGCTGCTCCTCGCCTTCTTCGAGATCGTAGCGCACCTGCCGCCGGATTTCGTTGTCGCGGTAGCGGTTGAAATTGAAGGTCAGGTCGAGTTCATTCGCGGCGTCGAACCGATAGTCTAAATTGCCGATGAGCCCGTACCGCTCTCGGTTCAGATCGTAGTCGGTCGTGCGGCGGCGACGGCGCTCGTTACCACGCTCTGCGGCGTAGCGTCGTGAATTGAAGAGCGATCCCCGATCGGTGTTCGAGTAGCTGCCGCCTGCCAGCACGCCGAGTCGCCCATCGAGAAAACGCTGGCTGGCGAGTCCAAATCCGTTTTGAATACCACGTCCCTGAATATCACGGGGCAGTTCGGACTCCTGGTTGTTGTAGCCCCCGCCAACTTGGAGGATGACTTCCGGCTCCGGGCCGGCCTGCCGCAGTGCAAAATCGACGGCACCGCCCAGCGCATCACCATCCATGTCAGGCGTGAGGACCTTCGTCACGGTGATGCGCTCGATCAGATTCGACTGGATCAGGTCAAGCCCGACGGAGCGGCCGGCGCCACTTCCCATTGCCGGCATACGCTGCCCGTTGATGGTCTGCGCGTTGTACTGCTCACTCATGCTCCGGATCTGAACGAACTCGCCTTCGCCCTGATCGCGCGTGATAGATACGCCCGCAAGGCGGTTGACCGTTTCGGCTGCGGTTTGATCGGGGTACTGGTTGAACTTATCGGTCGACACGACAGTACGCACGTTCACCGCGCTGCGCTGATCGTTCAGCGCCTTGGCTTGGCCGCGCGTCAAGGTCCCGTAGACCGTTACGGCTTCCCCTCGGATGGGAGACGGCTCGAGCACAAAGCGGAGACGTTCATCCGCAGGCACCGTCACAGTTTGCGTTTGCGACTCGTAGCCCAGAAAGGAGACGCGCACCTCATGGGTTTCGGCCGGAACGTTCGTGATGCGGAACGAGCCGTCCGTTCGCGTCGCGACGCCGCGATTGATGCCAAGGACCAGTACGTTGGCGCCCGGCAGCGGCTCGCCCCGCCCGTCGACGACCTGCCCGGCGATGGCACCCGTCACCTGCCCGTGGGCATACTCAGACCCAGCCGTGAGGACAACCACTCCGGCAAACGCCAATGCGGCGATGACGCGGAAGCAGGACATAGATGGAAGTCGGCGAAGCAGGATCTGGAAACAAGAAGGCATATGCATCGCCCCGAAGGTCGGGTTTGTTGTACGGCAATTATCGGCCCGTAGTGTAGCCTTGCCCCAGAGCTTTCTTATAATCAGATCATCAAGGTTATGTTATGTTAAAGTTAGCACCGAAGGCGCATCAGAAGGACGCGTCGAAGTAGATTGACGTCTTG
>CAYFRX010000282.1:0-4129 GCA_964345515.1 uncultured Rhodothermales bacterium | reverse complement strand
ACTACGGGGCTATACGAGGTGCAAGGCGAGGGCGGGTTGGCGCCGCCAGGGGCATCAGGGCGTGCTGGACACGGAGGCGCCGGAGCCCGTGTCCTCTTCGGCCTCGACGGGCGACTCCTCGCCCACCGGCACCTCTTCCTTTTCGGGCGCGTCCTCGGCGTCGAGCGACGGTTCCAGCGCAGACGCCGCGCCGTCCTTTTCGTCGATCTCCGGCGGCTCGGTGCCGGCCTCCGCCGGGCGCATCGCCTCCAGCGGGAGGTCCTCCAGCCGGTGCGGATCCAGCAGGGCCACCAGCTCGTCGCCCGGCTGCAGCGTGAACTGGTTGGCCTCCGAAACTACCCACAGCGTGTCCGGCTGGCGCATCACAAACATCGGGACGATGTCGTCCTTGAAGTGCGCATCGAGATCCTCTTCCGTCACCTCGTCCGTGATCGGGAGCACCCAGATTTCGTGGCCGGCTTCGAAGCAGTCCTTCAGGGAATCGTAGCTGGTCTCCTTACCGAAGAGCGGTCGGCCGCGGAGGTGCTTCGGAAGCTTGGCGTCGCCACCCGCGCGGCTGTCCGGGTGGGCCGCGAGTTGATAAATCTTTGTCGTCTCGAACGCCTCGGAGAAGTGCAGCGCGGCCAGCGAACCCACCTCGTCATTTGGGATCATGATGAGCAGGCGCCCGATGCCGCCCCAGTCGACCTCGTCAATGGCGGACTCGGCCAGGGCGTTCACGCGATCGGCGGCCAGTCCCTCTCGCCGTGCGTGCCTCACGTGGTCAGGGTTATCGTCGATGAGGCGCGCGGGGAAGCCGAGGTCTTGCACCGCACGCGCCACCTCCCGAACCCAGTGCGTAGCGCCCACGAAGAGCACACCCTGCGGGTTGGGATCCGCCAAGCCGAGCCAGCGCGCCAGGGGGGCGGCGGTGAGGCCGTAGATAGCCACCGTGCCCACTACCACGGTGAACACGACAGGCACGATGGCTGCCGACTGCTCGGGGAAGATGTCGCGCAGCTGGAAGGCAAAGAGCGACGCCACGGCCGCCGCTACGATGCCGCGCGGGGCCATCCAGGCGAGGAACGACTGCTCGCCCCAGTCCAGTTGCGTGCCGAGGCTCGACAGGACCACCGCCAGTGGGCGAACCACGAGCACGAGCACGCCGAGGAAGATCAGCGTGTCCCAACCGACGTATTGCAGGGCGCTCATCTCCAGGCGCGCGCTCAGCAGGATGAAGAGCGAGCCTACGAGCAGCACCTGCAGGTTCTCTTTGAACTCGATGATGCGCTGCACCGCCACGTACGGCTGGTTGGCGATCACGATGCCCATGAGTGTGGTGGTCAGCAGGCCGGCCTCGTGCTGGAGCGCGTTAGCCGTCTCGTACGCTGCCACTACCACCATCAGCGTGACGGGGTTGCGCAGGAAATCGGGCACGAGACGCCGGTGCAGCATGAACAGCAGCAGCGCCGAGGCCGACACGCTCACGCCCACGCTGATGAAGATCTCCAGGAAGAGGCCCTCCATCACGTGCGCCGCCGCCGCGCTCATGCTCGCGGCAGCCCCCGTCGGCTCGTGCAGCAGGATGATCGTCTCCAGCACGAGCACGGCCAAGATGGCGCCCACGGGGTCGATGGTGATGCCCTCCCACTTAGCGACCGTGCCCACGCGCCCTCGCGGCCGGATGTGGCGCAGGAGCGGCACGATGACCGTCGGCCCCGTCACCACCAGGATGGCGCCCACCAGAATCGACAGGCTCACGTTGAAGCCCACGATGTAGTAGGCGGCCACGGCGCCGAGGCCCCACGTGATGAGCACGCCCACCGAGATGAGGTTGCGGACGGCTGTGCCCACCTCGCGCAGTTCGGACAGGCGCAGGCTCAGCCCGCCTTCGAAGAGGATGATGCCGATGGACATCGACACGAACGCGTAGAGCCAATCCTGCTGGAGGGCCTCGTGGCTCAGCAGCCCGGTCACCGGCCCGGCGATGAAGCCCGCGATCAGGAGCAGCAGGATGGACGGCAGGCGAAATCGCCACGCCAGCCATTGGGCCCCGATGCCCAGGACGATGACAATAGTAACGTCGATGAGAATCGGTTCAGGCACGAGGTAACGCCTCCGACGCGGTGGAAAGAGTTCTCTTTCACAGTATAGCAACCCAAAAGCCGGCCGCAAAGGGCAAACTGTTACCGTTCGTTTAGAATGCAGATCCATGTGCCGACAACAACGGTACGCGCCGCGTCGTCGAAACGAGGGCAGCGCGCATATTTCGTCTAACCTTCCCAGCTGTCGCTTGCTCTCGTGGCGCCTTTCTCCCGAACATGACGGCGGCATATAGAAAAAGCGCTTCCAGCACGCCATCCTTTCACCTCACATTGAACGGATCCCAGCTACTATGTCCTTTTTTGGTCAGGTCAACCGAATGTTTGACGCGGCCGCCGCGCACACCGAGCATCCCCGAGGGGTATTGCATCAGATCCGGGCCTGCGACAACATCTGCCGCATCGAATTTCCCCTCACGCGCCGCGACGGCACGATCGAAGTCATTAAAAGCTATCGCGCGGAGCACAGTCACCACAAGCAGCCTACGAAAGGCGGCATCCGCTACGCCACGAGCGTGAGTGTGGATGAGGTGATGGCCCTCGCGGCGCTCATGAGCTACAAATGCGCCATCGTCGACGTGCCGTTTGGCGGCGCCAAAGGCGGGGTGCACATCGACCGGCGTGACTATTCCGACACGGAGCTGGAACGCATTACGCGGCGCTACACCTTCGAGCTGGCGCGCAAGAACTTCATCGGCCCGGGCATCGACGTGCCGGCGCCCGACTACGGCACGAGCTCGCGCGAGATGGCCTGGATCCTGGACACCTACAACCAGCTGGAGCACAACGAGCTGAACAGCCTTGCCTGCGTGACGGGCAAGCCCGTCGGCCAAGGCGGCGTGCGCGGCCGGACGGAGGCGACGGGTCGCGGCGTCTTCTACGGCATCCGGCAGGCGTGCCAGTTCGAGGAGGACATGAAGGACCTGGGGTTGAAACCAGGCATCGAAGGGAAAACCGTCGTCATCCAGGGGCTCGGCAACGTCGGCTATTACAGCGCCAAGTTTCTGCAAGAGGGCGGCGCGAAGCTCGTCGGCTTCGCCGAGATCGAAGGCGCCATCCACGACCCCGACGGCATAGACATCGATGCCGTCATGAAGCATCGGCGCGAGACGGGCTCCATCATGGACTTCCCCGGCGCCACGAACGTCGCGTCGTCACAGGAGGCGCTGGAGCTGGAGTGCGACATCCTCGTGCCCGCCGCGCTCGAAGGCGTCATTACGGAAGAAAACGCCCCGCGCATTAAGGCTCGAATCATTGCTGAAGCGGCCAACGGCCCCGTCACCTCCGAGGCCGACCAAATCTTGCAGGACAATGGCGCGCTGATGATTCCGGACGTGTACCTGAACGCGGGCGGTGTCACGGTCTCCTACTTCGAGTGGCTGCGCAACCTGTCGCACGTGCGCCACGGGCGGATGAGCCGCCGCTTCGAGGAGCGCAACGCCGAGCGCATCCTCCGCGCCGTCGACGAGCTCACAGCCGAAAGCTTCGACGACAAGTTGCTCGACAGCCTGATCAAACGGATTGGCTTTGGGGCGAGCGAGGAAGACCTCGTCAACTCCGGGCTGGAAGACACGATGGCGTTCGCCTACGACGAGATCCGCGTCATCCGTAAGGAAAAGGACGTGGACATGCGGACGGCGGCCTTTATCAGCGCCATCGACAAGATCGCCAAATCGTACGCCGACATGGGCATCTTCCCGTGATTGGTTGGGAATGGGAGATTGGGTGAGAGGGAGTTCGTCACCGCTCCAGCTCACCCTCTCCTCAACTCGCCCTTTCTCCAATTCCCCCTCTCGCCAGTTCCCATCACCCGCCGTTCACCTCAAACTGGCGGATGGACCGGATAGCGTCAATATCGCCCGAAAGCTCCACGGCACGCTCGATCAATTGGTCGATCTGGTCGTCGTCGAGCGGCTGGTCGATGGCGCTCACGTCGTAGGCGATGCCGAGGTCGGGGAAGTCGCGGTGATTCGACTGGAGGTTGCTCGCCCCGGCCTCGTAGATGCTGTCGTCGATGGCCTTCTTGGTGCCGCGCACGTCGCTGTGCA
>CAYFRX010000281.1:0-4131 GCA_964345515.1 uncultured Rhodothermales bacterium | reverse complement strand
GGGCTACTCCATGATCAGATCGAGCAGGTGGATGATGCGCTGGCGCAGGCGGCGGCGGTCGACCACGAGGTCGACGAAGCCGTGCTCCTTGAGGAACTCGGCGCGCTGAAAGCCCTCGGGCAGGTCCGAGCCGATCGTCTCGCGGATCACGCGCGGCCCCGCGAAGCCGATGAGCGCGCCCGGCTCGGCGATGTTGATGTCGCCCAACATGGCAAACGACGCCGTGACGCCGCCCGTGGTGGGATGGGTCAGCACCGAAAGGAATGGCAGGCCGGCATCATCGAGCCGCGAGAGGTGCGCACTCGTCTTTGCCATTTGCATGAGGCTGAGGGCGCCTTCCATCATGCGGGCGCCGCCGCTCTGCGAGATGATGATGAGCGGGATCTCCTCGGTGTACGCGCGCTTGATGGCCCGCGCCACGATTTCGCCCACGACGGAGCCCATCGAGCCGCCGATGAATGAGAAATCCATGCCGGTGATCGACACGCGGTGGGTGCCCATCATGCCGGTGGCGGCGCTGGCGGCTTCGTTGCGCCCGGCCTTCTTTTGCGCCTGCTCCAGGCGCTGCGCGTACGGCTTGCGGTCCTCAAACTGGAGCGCATCGACCGAATAGAGGTCCGTGTCGTGGAGGTCGTACGCGCCGTCGTCGAAAAGGAAGTCGAAGTATTGGCGGCTGCCCATTCCGAAGTGGTAGCCCGAGCTGGGGAAGACGAGCAGGTTGTCCTCCAGCTCGCGCCGGTTCACGATCTCATCCGTCTCGGGGCACTTGACCCATTGGCCTTCCGGCACCTCGTTCTGCTCGCTGCGATCGGTTTGGATGCCGGCTTTTTTACGTCGAAACCATGCCATGGTGAGTGGGTCGAGGGTGAGAAACTCGTGTTCGGTGCGTCGAAGATAACAGTAGCAAAATGTAAAAGGCGCGGCTGAAAGTCCACCGCGCACGGTCAGAACGCGAGGCGCTCGAACGGTGTGGTCTCAGGGGGCGACCCGGCGAAGGCTTTCAGGTAGTAGGGCTCGAAGGCGGCCACGTCGTCCGTCGCGCCGCGGGTAAGCCGGGGCCACGCCCGGCGGGCCACCCAGGCCGCCGCGGGGGGATGCACATCCGGCGGGAGCCGGTGCAGTGCGTAGCCAGCGCTGCGAAGCGGGGCGGTGGATTTTGCGCCGCCGTCGCCCACGATCCAGAGCCGCCCGTCGACGGCGCCAAGCCAGTCCGGCAGCGTGTCCACCGCCCGGGCCGATGTGGCTGCGAACGGGGCGAGGCCGTCGTCATCGAACCGATAGGCGGCCGCGTACACCTCGTCGCGGCGGGCGTCGAGGAGCGCACAGGCCACGTCGCCCAGCTCCGCGCAGGGCTGCACGGATGCGGCCAGCGCCTCCAGCGTGGGCACGCCGATGAGGACGGCGTCCACGGCCAGCGCGAGGCCCTTCGCTGTGCTCACCCCGATCCGCAGCCCGGTGTACGAGCCGGGTCCCATCGAGACGGCGACGGCATCGAGGGCGGAGCGGTCGACCGCTGCCCGCGCCAGCAGGTCACGGATGAGCGGGGCGAGCTGCTCGGCATGCACCCGCGGCCGGTGCAGGCTTGCCTGCGCCGTGAGCGTGCCGTCACGCATCAGCGCCGCGCTGCACACATCGGTTGCCGTTTCAAGGGCCAAAAGGGTTGACGCCATGGACATTGGATCCACTTCGTGTCGGGGAGGATGGACGTGGGTGCGTGGAAAACGTCCACCGCTTCACCCATCCAGCCGTTCATTGCCCAACCCAGGTCCAGGGATTGGGATTGCACTCATGCAACAGGGCGTACTGAAAGCGGCATCTCGAAAAGCGTTCGAGATCGCGAAATCAGCCGGACGTTCTTGATTATTTCTTAACGACCTCTATTATTGTAAGTCCCTTCAGACAGCGCGTAGCCTACCGATCACGGCCTGGCTTCGCTGCACCACAGTCTGTTTTCATCGCTCGCTCCGCAGCGCGGCCTGCGCTCAGCGGTACAAACCGGAGGTCTCTCATGAAAGCCTACGACGCCAATCACATTCGTAATGTTGTACTGGTCGGTCACCAGGGCAGTGGCAAGACCACGTTGGTCGAAGCGATGCTGCACGCCAGCGGCGCGCTTCCACGAATGGGATCTATCCAAGAAGGCACGACGGTGAGCGACTACCACCCGAGCGAGACGGAGCGCCAGATGTCCGTGTTCACCTCGCTGATGCATGCGGAGTGGAAAGGGCACAAGATCAACATCCTCGACACGCCGGGCTACCCCGACTTCGTGGGCGAGGTGGTGGCGGCCATGAAAGTCGCCGACACCGCCATCTACGTGATGGATGCCCGCGCGGGCGTGCAGGTCGGCACCGAGCTAGCCTGGCGGTTTGGCGAGATGACGGAGATTCCATCGATGTTTGTCATCAACCACCTCGACCACGCCGAGTCCGACTTTCGCTTGCT
This sequence comes from uncultured Rhodothermales bacterium, assembly GCA_964345515.1. Classification (GTDB taxonomy): domain Bacteria; phylum Bacteroidota; class Rhodothermia; order Rhodothermales; family Salinibacteraceae; genus JAAAPH01. The sequence goes on along the minus strand of CAYFRX010000281.1, from coordinate 1,686 downwards.
CGTCGACCAGATTAAAGAGCGATTCGGTCGCGGCGCCACGGTCGTGCAGATTGCGGGCGGCGGCGGCACGCGCTCCATCATCGACGTGCTGCGGATGCAGCAGCTCACCTATCCGGAGGGGAGTACGGAGCCGGAGATCGGGGCGATCGACACTGACTTCCGCGACGAGGCCGAGGACCTGCACCAGACGCTCGTGGAGGACATCGCCGAGAACGACATGGAGCTCATGGAGCGCTACTTCGACCAGGGCGAGCTGACGGAAGATCAGATGCGCGACGGCCTCCACACGGCCATGCTAAACCGGGAGCTCTTCCCTATCTTCGTGACGAGCGCGACGGAAGAGATCGGCCCCTCGCGGCTGATGAGCTTCATCGACAACGTGTGCCCCTCGCCCGCCGAGCGCCCCGCGAAGACGACCGACGGGGAAGCGCTTCCACCCGATCCAGACAGCGATCCGGTAGGTTTCATCTATCGCACCATGGCCGAGAAGCACGTGGGCGAGTATTCGTTCTGCCGCATGTATGCGGGCACACTGGAGCCGGGGATGGACCTCGAAAATGTCAGCACGGGCAGCACCGAGCGCATCGGCCAGCTGTACGCCATCAACGGCCGCGAGCGCGACAACGTGCCGCGCCTGCCCGCGGGCGACATCGGCGCGCTCGTTAAGCTCAAGGACACGCACACGAATGACACGCTGCGCGAGAAAGGCCGTAGCGCTGAGATTCCGCCCATCGAGTTCCCAGAGCCCCGGTACCGCGCGGCCATCCGGCCCACCGAGGAGGGGCAGGAAGACAAGCTCGCGCAGGGCATCCACCAGCTCACCGAGGAGGATCCGTCGCTCCTCTTCGAGCACCAGCAGCACCTGAAGCAGATGACGCTCAGCGGCCAGGGCGAGACGCATCTGCAGATTGCTCAGTATCGCCTGGAAGATCGCTTCGGCGTGGAGGTGGCGTTTCACCGGCCCAAAGTGGCGTATCGGGAAACCATCCAGTCCTCGGCCCGCGGCTCGTATCGTCATAAGAAGCAGAGCGGCGGCGCCGGGCAGTTCGCGGACATCTCCATTCTCGTAGAGCCGCTCGACGGGGACTTCAATCCGCCCGACGACATCAAGGTGCGCGGCGAGGAAACGGTTACGACGGATTGGGACGCTGAGATTCACTTCGTGGATGCGATCGTCGGCGGTGTGATCGACATGCGCCGCTTCTTTAGCGCCATCCAGAAGGGCGTGCTCGGTGCCATGCAGGAAGGGCCCGTCGCCGGCTTTCCCGTGGGCAACGTGCGCGTGGTCATCTACGACGGCGGCATGCATCCGGTCGATTCGAACGAAGCCGCGTTCAAAGCCGCAGCCTTCAACGTCTTTCGGAATGCCTTCCGTGACGCGAACCCTGCGCTCCTGGAGCCCATCCACGACGTGACGGTGACCGTGCCGGAAGAGTACACGGGCGATATGATCAGCGACCTCAACACGCGGCGCGCCCGCATCCAGGGCATCGAGGCCGAGGGGTTGTTCCAGAACATCGTCGCGCAGGTCCCGGAGGCAGAGCTGTACCGGTACTCCACGGCACTACGGTCCATCACGCAGGGCCGCGGCATCCACCACGCCCGCTTCAGCCACTACGAGCAGATGCCGCGCAACGTGCAAGAGGACATCGTGGCCGAGGCCGGTACGCTGGAAGAGGCGTGACG
>CAYFRX010000280.1:0-4147 GCA_964345515.1 uncultured Rhodothermales bacterium | reverse complement strand
CCGCGCGCCGTGATGCCTCTACGAGCACGAGCAAGCAGGCCGCGACCTGGATCCATTCCGACAGGTCAAGAAGCGTCATCGCAAAACCTTCCGATCAGACAATTTGGTCAGGCATTGGAGGGCGTGTCACGGCGCCGGCGGATCCCCAGGCCAATTACCCCTACTCCGAACAGAAGCACCACGGTGGCCCCGAGACCGAGCTCCGAGCAGATGATACCGCCATTGGGTGCGCTGCCGCGAGGTTTCCCCTCTTCCACGGATGGCAAAAACTGAGTAGCCTCGTTCAGCTCTGGAAGAACCTCCGTGCTGGCATCGATGATACTGGCGACATTCAAGTAGTGCAGGTCCACCGTGGGCACGCTCCCGGTGTAGGAGATGTCAGCCACGTACGTCCCATCGCCATTATCCTCCGGGTGGATTGTCTGCCCCGCATCGGTTTGGAGGACGTAGTAGTAGTTCCATCCCGGTCCAACCAGTGCACCGGATGACACACGCGGCGTAAGGGTCAGGCGCAGCACCGGTCCGTTCGGCGTGGACTGCGTGGCGGCTTGCACGTCGGTCTCGGCCTCGTCCGGCACCGCGCGCACGTAGACGGACTCCAGCCGCTGGCGCCGCGTGAGCCCCGCCCCGTCCGATGGACCCTGGACGTTGAAGAGGATGTTGGTGTGACCATAGGTCTCAGCGGTAAACTGTCCCGTATACGTCCCATCATCCGCCGTCTGGTCAGCTCCCACTCCGTCGTCGCGCATCTCAATCGTTTCCACCGTGGGCTGCAGCAGATCGGGCTCCTCTTGGAGCAGGTTGTACAATTCGGCCTCCGTCGCGCTGAGCACGTCGCCTTGCGAGGGGGCCTCTGTGCTAGCATCCCGACGCGCGAGCAGGTCGCCGATGGGCGTGCCCGGACGTGCGAGCCGCGCTTTCACTGTTCCCTCTAGGCGAAGCGCCTCGATGGGCATCCCGTACTCGGTGACGCGTGCGAAGACCGTGACGTCGTCACCCGGTGCGTAGCGCGTTTTGTCCACGTCAAATTCCGCCTTGACGGCCGCATCGTCCGCGAAGACGCTTAACTCGACGGGCACCGATTGCACGTTGCCAATCGGGTCGATCATCTCGACCTCGACGGTCCAGGGCTGATCAGTAACGGGCGCTTCCTCCAGCGGAAAAGAAACGGGAATGCGGATGGTCCCTTCGCCTCGCCCCTCAAACGTTGGGCCCCCGCCCGGCGCAGTCACCCTCATCCGTAGCACGGCTTGGCGGCGCGGCCACGCCAGGTTAAACGACGCAAAGCGCGATGTCGTGTTGAGACCGACTTGCGTCGTGTAAGATGCCGCCCGCCCGACCGATCCTGATTCGATCAGAGCCGTTTGCGCCGTCGCGAAGGCCAGGGTTTCCTGCAGTACTTCCAGGAAGAACGGACGCAGGATGGTTGCATTGACTTCGCTGTTGATGTAGTCTCCCCCACCCCCGCGGGCGATGGTCTGATTGACATCCGGATTGGTCACAGCATCGGTGCCTACCGTGACGGCATACACGCTCGCCTCGTCCGCCCCAAGGTTCGTTAGCGTGCTCGTTGCGCCGCTGCTTTCCTCCAATACAATCGACCCTGACTGCTCCTTGGCGTAGGGGCGCACATTCTGAATGCCGTTGCTCAGGTAGAGTACGACGCGTCGTGGCGGGTTGGGGGCCGATGACGAAGGCGCCGGGAGCGCGCCGTCGGCGAGTTGCAGCCCCTGCCCCAGCGCCGTACTCCCGCTCGCTGAGAGGCTCCCGATGGTCGAATTAATCGTCGAGGAGGCCACCGAAAAATCGTGCAGGCCGCTTCCCAGCGGGCCCCACCAGCTGGCACTGGACCGGAAGAGGACGACGCCCAACTGATCGTCGGGCACGGAGGGACAGGAGGTGGCTTCTGCACTGCGGATCTGACTCCACACGTCTACGAAGTCGCGCGTGGCCTGCTGCAGCGCCACGATCTTCTCCTCAGCACCGGCTATGCCGGTCACCGTATTCCCCATGCTGCCCGAAACGTCCAGAACGAGGACCGCGTGAATAGGCGGACGTGGTCCATCTCCCTCAACGCACGCATCCACGGCAGGCTCAGTGACGGTGGCCCGATCGGGATCGCTCGCGGGAAGCGGCGTCCCATCGGCGCATCCTCCGCCAGCTGCAAAAATGGAGGGCATACTTTCCACTTGTACGGACTGGATCTTATCTCCGTCAGCTTCGACAACCCATTGTTCGTCGCCGCTCATGGTGCTCGTGTCGCAGTTTCCTCCCTCGTCATCATAGTCGGAGTCGAGGCGCAGCGAAATCACGTAGATGCGGTCATCCGGCGCGTCCGCCCCCGCAGCCGGCGCCTCTAATAGAATCCGATCCTGGGTGCTCCCAGAGCCGATCGTGTAGGGAGGAGGCGTACTCCCCGGGGACACCGGGTCCAGGGTCCTCGTTGCTCCATGGGGACTCGTGAGCGTGAATTCAACACTCGACGTCATGGGCCGAAGCGTCACGGTGAGCTTGACAGTACGAAGCGGCGGCGTCTGGTCCGGCACGTCCACCGCGAACGTCTGGACGCCACCCGGATCCTGCGCCTCGGCCGCCCCGGGCGCGAACCCGTAGAGTAGCACCGCAACGGCAATGGCTGTAAGGCGGAAGGCGGAGCTCAACATCAGTCGGAGCACGGCGGAAGCTGTCATAAGTCTGGGTAGCTGAATGTGAAATCTTTCGGACAGAGCGCTCTGCTACTGTGGTATTTGCTGCGACACCGTGATGCCAAGATCTGCAGACGGTGACACCTCAGTGGTCACCCGCAGCGTAGCACTCGCCTCGCCAAAGTCATCGAAGACGAGGTCGGGGATGGGATCCGGGACGCTAATGAAAAGCTCCATGTCGGAACTGGGGCCTTGGTCAACGGTCGCCTCCGCCAGTTCGCGCCCGCCACTGCGAATCGTGACGGTAGCGTTTTCTCCAAAGTGCTCGCCCGTAACCTGAGCATCTTCCCCAGGAACGATTAAGCCCGAGCTGTCATTTGGCCCGATCACATCAGAAATAGTGGGCGGGTCCCCTTCCACCTCTTCCACGGGAAGAATGCGATAATTCGCCTGGCCATGGCCATTTTCACTATTTACTTCAACCAACACGGGACGCCCCTGCTCGGGAAGCGAATCGGCATCCGGGAAGAGATCGGCGGATAGGAGCAGACTGATCGCGACGCTGCTGCTGTCAAGGTTGTTGAACGCCTCATCGGGGATCGGCACGTCATCGATCAATACCTCGTTCTCACGAGGCGGGACGAGAAAGCCCGTTCCAAAGATGGTCATCATCCGTCCCAGCGGCACGCCGTCTTCTGCTGAAGGCTGGAAGCCATCGATGCGGACGTTATTGCCCTGTTCTTCCTCCAACTCATCGACGCGGGCGGCGAGCGCATCGATGCGGGCAATTAGATCGTTCATAAACTCAGCCGTGATGAGATCTCCGGGTCGCACGTGATTCTGTGACTCTGGCATGATGGTTACCTCCTATTGGGACACTGCTATTGGGGACCTGCGGCGAATTCCGGGTCCGTAGTGACTGTAATTCCACCGTGCTGCATCAAAAAGCGGATCGCCCTGATACGGTAGGTGGGCGCTCGTAAAGAGCACGTACCGAACGGGCGTCCCGTCCGGCGCCTGATCGTTCTCGCGGACGCGGTACACCCAAAGCATCTCCTGCTCCGAAATAGTAATGTCGGAGTAAAGCCACGACGCCTGCAGGAGCGACGCCACGCGGTCTCCTTCGATAAGGACGGGCGGCCGGTACGTGAGCCCACGAAGAAACGGCGGTCGCTCCGCGTCGCTCGGGGTGTTTCGGATGGGCACGACGCCAGCGGCTGGCAGGAACGAGAAGAGGCTGAGCGCCTCCACGCGTTCGATGGCGCTCGGCACATCCGCAGGTCCGATAAGCGACGCAAGATGTGCCTGAAACTGGCGGAAGGCCGCTTCCCCCTCGGCACGCCGACGGTCGGTGCCCGGCTCTGGTGCGCCGTAGAGGCGGTGCATCCGGCGGCGAACGGCCCACGTATCGACCGTCGTCACTCGATCGTCCTCCCATACAAAAATCGCCAGCGGAACGTCGTGCGGCGTCAGCAGCGGGTGGCCCCCCTCCTGCTCGGGGG
>CAYFRX010000279.1:0-4147 GCA_964345515.1 uncultured Rhodothermales bacterium | reverse complement strand
TGGGCATCGAGTCGCTCACGATGATGCGCGACATCTGCGAGTTGGACCCCGACGCGGCCAAGGCCACGATGAACTGGGCCGCGCAGACGCTGGTGCGGGCCGTGCTAGAGGAGCACAGCGCAGAAAACAGTGCCTGACGGGCGCGGCCTCCGGGGTCGGCCCTTCACGACCCATCTGGATCTGATCCTGAGGGCTGCTCGATCGACCGAAGCACGCGCGTGGCCGAGCCGCTGCCCATCTGCGGCGGCAGGTCCGATTCGCCTTGCACGACGTGATGCGGGGCCGTCTGCTTCAGGTAGAGCGTCTCGCCGCCCTGGTCCGCATCGGCCGGACCGAGCTCGACGACGTACGTCTTGAACGTGCCGCCCGGCACCTGCACGGTGCGCGTGCCCGTCACGGTGAGTTGCATGGTGCGCGTTGCCTGCTGCACGGGGTCGAAGATGCGGAACGTCGTCGAATACGCCTCCGTCAAGGGGAGGGCGGCCAGCGCGATTTCCAGCGCCAGCCCGTCGCCGAGGATGGGGCCGTCCAGCGACGCGTCGATCGACACGGAGCGGCCGCGCGCCTGCAACGATCCCGTGACGGCGGTGTCGGAGTACGAGACGGTGAGGCGCCCCTGCCCGCTCATGCTCCGCTGCACGGGGGCGAGCGTCTGCCGATCCACGAGAAACGTGTCGGCCCCTGCCTGCATGCCCGCCATATTCTGGTCGATGATGCGCCACACGGCCCGGCCGGCGTGCGTCGCGGCGTCGATGGTGCGCCGGACCGTTGCGCTCGCCTGCTGCCCCTGCGCCTCGATGGACGTCTCGTACACGAGCGTGGCGGGCTCAATGAGGGACCCATCGGGGGACGGGAGTGTGTCCCGGGCTGCGGCGTGCGTCGTGTCTTGAGCCGGCGCCTGGGTTACCCCGCCGATAAGAGCAAGAGGCAGGGTAACGATGCAGGCGATGACGACGGTTCGGAGCGGGGCGATCATAGGACCCAGGGGCTGATGCGTGCCAGAGGCTTGTGCGTGGTCGGGCGCCTGCGTGCGCAGGCTGATCGTTGTAAGCGCAACGGCCGGCGAAGTTGGGGTGACGCGTTGGCGTGACGCAGGGCGGATTCGAGTATTCGGGAGCGTTCCCCTTGAACTCTCGCCGAAAAGCTACACTGGCCGTACGAAACCGTTGCGAATCCGGCGTACGGGTTGCACAATAGCGTCGCGGTCGCGTAGATTTTGATGCTGCCCGCTGCCAGCCCGCGGGCCGCTCCTGACGCGGGCGTACGCTTTCTTCAATTGCCACTGTGCGGACATGGATCTCCCGCTGTACTGGACTGCTCTCATTGCCTTCCTGGTCATTAATGCGATGCTGCTCTCGGCGTCGGTGCTCGTGTACGCCGAGCGCCGCGTGTCAGGATTCATCCAGAACCGGCCCGGGCCGAACCGCGTAGGGCCGGCCGGCCTGCTGCAGCCGTTCGCGGACGTGTTCAAGTTCGTGCTGAAGGAGGATATCCAGCCGGCCGCCGCCGACACGTTCATCCACTCGCTGGCGCCCGTCTTGATGGTGGTCATCGCGATGTCCACGGCCGCGCTCATTCCGTTTGCGGAGGGCGTCGTGATCGCCGACATCAACGTGGGCGTGCTGATGCTGCTCGCCCTCACGTCGATCAGTGTGTACGGCATCACGCTCGCCGGGTGGAGCTCGAACAGCAAGTACGCGCTGCTCGGCGGCCTGCGCTCGGCGGCGCAGATGATCTCGTACGAGCTGTCGATGGGGCTGGCCGTCGCCTCCGTCGTACTCATCGCGGGCACGCTCAGCCTGCCGGGCATCGTGGAAGATCAGGCGGCCGGCGGGGCCCTCCTCGGCTGGAACGTCTTCCGCAATCCGGTCGGCGCACTCATCTTCATCACGACGGCCTTCGCGGAGACGAACCGCGCGCCGTTCGACCTGCCCGAGGCCGAGCAGGAGCTCGTCGGTGGCTATCACACCGAGTACAGCGGGATGAAGTTCGGGATGTTTTTCCTGGCCGAGTATGTGAATTGGTTCATCGCCTCGTTCATGATCGTGACGCTCTTCTTCGGCGGCTACCTCGTCCCGTTCCAGCCGTACCTGCTGGCCGCCATCCCGGCGCTCGACGGCTCCATCCTGCTGGGCATCCTCCAGTTTGGCTCCTTAATGCTGAAGGTCGCGTTCTTTGCGTTCCTCTTCATCTGGGTGCGGTGGACGTTCCCGCGCTTCAAGTACAACCAGCTCATGAACATCGGCTGGAAGTACCTGCTGCCCATCGCGCTGGCCAACGCGCTGCTGATCGCCGTCGGCGTCATCATCTTCCGGTCGATCTTCTAGTCGGAGGTCAGTTATCACTGAGACGCCGTTGAGACGTTGCCTGTAACGTCTCAACCAGGATCCACCACCCACTGCTGTCTACGAGTCAGACCCCGCCATGCCGCTGATTGCGCCATCCATTCTCGCCGCCGACTTCGGCCGCCTTGAGGCGCACGTCCGCGAGGCCGTCGAGGCCGGGGCCGACTGGCTGCACATCGACGTGATGGACGGTCACTTCGTCCCGAACATCACAATCGGTCCGCCCGTGGTGAAGGCGCTGCGGTCGCTGCGCGAGGAAACGGGCGCGCTGCTCGACGTGCACCTCATGATCGAGCAGCCCGAGCGCTACGTCGACGCGTTTGCCGACGCGGGGGCGGACATCATCACGGTCCACGTGGAGGCGTGTCCGCATCTGCACCGCGTCATCCAGCAGATCCGCACCGCGGGCGCGCGGCCCGGTGTGACGCTCAATCCGGCCACCTCACTCACGACGCTGGAGGAGGCGCTCCCCCTCGTCGATCTCGTCCTTGTCATGTCGGTCAATCCCGGCTTCGGGGGGCAGGCGTTCATTCCATCGAGCCTGGGCAAGATCCGCCGCCTGCGCCACGAGTTGAACGCGGCCGGCTCGGACGCTTACCTGGAGGTCGATGGCGGCGTGAAACCCGAGAATGCGCTCCAGATTCGCCAGGCCGGCGCCGACGTGCTCGTGGCCGGCAGTGCCATTTTCAAGGGGGACGGCACGGTGGCGGAGAACGTGACGGCCCTCCGCAACGCGATGACGTTGGAAGTGTAGGAATGGGCTCGCTTCGCTCGCCGGTCAGTTGTTCGCTGCGCTCACGTCATTTGGTCGTTTGTCATTGGTTGCTCAGCTTCCAGGGATGACCCATGACGTGAGCGCAGCGAGCACTTGTCCCCCATGACAGCGAGCCGTAGGCGAGCGACTTCACGCAAACGAAGTAAGCATCATGACCGACAAAACTTGCCTCGTCACCGGCGCCAACTCCGGCATTGGGAAAGCCACGGCGCAGGGCCTTGCCGAACGCGGGGCGCGCGTGATTATGGTGTGTCGCAGCGAGGAGCGCGGGGAGGCCGCGCGGCGCGAGATCATCGACGCCCCCGGCCACGAGGCCCTCGACCTGCTGCTGGCCGACCTCGCCGTGCAGGACGCCATCCGCGCGCTGGCCGACGAGGTGACCCGCCGCACCGACCGGCTTGATGTGCTCGTCAACAACGCCGGCCTCTACCAGGCCGAGCGCGAAGTGACGCCTGACGGCATCGAGATGACGTGGGCGGTGAACCACCTCGCCTACTTTCTGCTGACGAATCTCCTGCGCGACCTGCTGGTGGACACCGCGGAGGCGCACGGGGAAGCCCGCGTCGTAAACGTCGGCTCCGAGGCGTACACCGGGGGGACCATCGACCTCGACGACCCGGGCTTCGAGCGCGGGAGCTACAGCGGCATGCAGGCGTACGCGCGCTCGAAGCTGGCGAACCTGCTTTTTACCTACGAACTGGCGCGGCGGTGGAAGGGCACCGGCGTGTCGGCCACCTGCGTGCACCCCGGCGTGGTGGCCACTCGCTTCTGGGACCGCAACAGCGACTGGCTCTCGTGGGCGGGCTGGCTGTTCAAGTGGGCGTACAAGAATCCGGAGGCCGGTGCCCGCGGGCCGCTCTACCTGGCCACCTCGCCCGAGGTGGAAGGCGTGACGGGCGCCTACTTCGACGGCACCGAGCAGGTCACACCCCAACCCAAAGCATACGACGAAGAGACGGCCCAGCGCCTCTGGACCCTCAGCGCCGAGATGACCGGGCTTCCGGTCGGGGATTGACGATTGTCGATT
>CAYFRX010000278.1:0-4190 GCA_964345515.1 uncultured Rhodothermales bacterium | reverse complement strand
ATCACATCGTGCGCTCGCATGAAGACTGGCGGCGTCAAGTGCGCTACATCGCCGAAAATCCGGTGCGCGCCGGTTTGGTAGACCGGTGGGGATCGGTACCCGTTTTCAGGCGCCATCGGCCACGATCTGGAGGCGATCGCTCAAGGCGCAATATGAGAGCCGGCAGGCTACGTCTGGATCTGACGTGCCGGAGTTTCTCTGGGTTGAGGACGGCGTAGAGGTGCTGGATCCGTCCGTCCACGACGTGGAAGGCCCATACGCTCTGCACGCCCCCGTCGACGCGGGCGATGAAGCCTGGTCCCCCGTTCATTGCGGTCGGCTCGACGGTGAGGCCGGCCGGCGGCTTTTGCGCGATGCCGAGCAGGAACCGCGTGATGCGGTCGCGGCCCTCGATCGGGCGGAGGGCGGCCGTCACCTCGCCGCCGCCGTCAGAATACGACACGACGTCTTCGGCGGCCAGCAAGGCGCCCAGCTGTTCGGAGTCGCGTCATGTGTGCCCGCGGTGCGTCACGGATGGTCGGGCGTGGTTCAGTTAGCGGGTGACCTGAGCGCAAGCGAACTCATGACGGCGCATACAGGCGAGCCCCTTGACGATCTCTGACTGAACGTAGTGAGCTTCACGTCACCACCGCACAGAGTTCATCCGACTCGATGTTCAGCGGCCGGTTCAGCAGGTTGTAGTAGTTCTCCATCGCATTGAGCCACGTGATCTCGGCGATCGCGCGGTCGTCAAAGTGCGTCTGCAACGTCTCGAACGTCGCGTCAGACACGGCTTTGCTGCGCGTGGCTTCGTCCACGTACGCCAGCGCAGCGCGTTCGGGCGGGGAGAACACGTCGCTGGTCGCATACTGCAGTAGCGCGTCGTACTTGCCGGTCGGCACGTCCCGGTCCTGCGCCTTCGCCCGTGCGATATCTGTGCAGAAGGAGCATCCATTGAGCGTGGCCACGTAGCTTTTGATCAGGAAGCGAAGCTCGGGATCGAGGGATAGCGCATCCTCGGTCGCATTCAATTTTTGAGCGACGGACGCGCTGCCTGGCACGCGGGCTGTCAGCACCTTGACCGGTGTGACGACGCGGCCGAGCGTCCACGTCGTCATCCAGTACACGAGGCGCATCCACCACGACGTGGGCTGCTCGATGGGTTCGAGGCGCGGCGATGGGGAAGACGCGGTCTGTTCAACCATCACGCATGAGGGTTCGTTCAAGAAGATGACCCGAAGGGAGTCACCGGTATGACGAACGCCTCACAGTCTGCGTGACATCCATTTGCTCCCTCATCGATTCTTGATCGACCAGGGCGGGAAGAGCGGTTCGTGCTGGCTGCGCAACGGGTTTGCAGCCGGGGAGACATCAGGCAAACTGGTGCTGGCGCATCTTGAGACAGGAGTGAATCATATTCTCTTTCGAGAAGACCCCGCCGGAGATCCAGCTCAGCAGCCCGTCGCGCCCCAGCATCTGCTTGGTGATGTGGCGAATCGACTCGCCGCTCTTGTGGCGCCGCTGCACGACGGCACAGAGCGCCTCCAGGTACCGGAGCTTGTCGCGCAGCGCGCTGCGACCGTTCTCGACCACGCCCCGGTGGCCGCAGAAGAGTGTGTCGAAGTCGTACGTGAGGATGTTGCGAAGCGACGCAATGAGCTGGAGCAGGTCCTCGTCGCCGCGCAGGTAGCGGGGCTTCCGGGCGATGAACAGGTCCGCAGTGAACAGCCATCCGTGGTCCGGGACGAGGTAGCAGACCATGTCCGCGGTATGGCCGGGGGCCTGGATTTTCTGAAGGCGCCCGTCGTCGCCCGTCGGGAACAGGTCGGGCACGGGCTGGGCCGCCACGGGCTCGGGAAGGCCCCACACGAGGCGGCGGTACCATTCGATCGGAAAGCCCTCGGCCAGCGGGTCGAGGCTGGCCTTAGGCGCGAATACGGGCACGCCGAGGTGCTTCTTGATGCGGACGGCGTTCCCGGCGTGGTCCTCGTGATGATGGGTGAGCACGACGCGCTTGATGCCGTGCTCTTCGTGCTGCTCGTCAACGAACGCGCGCACGGCGCGCCACCGGTTGGGGGGTCCGGTGTCGATGAGGGTATGGCCAATCCGGTAACAGCTGCTCATGGTGTTGACGCTGGCACCGAATCGTCCCGTTTTGAGGCCGTCGACCGGGCCGTACGCGATGCGTTCCGTTTTGAACATGGAAGCAAAAGGGCGGAAAGTCTGTGGGTCTGACGGAATCATTCACGCGCAAAGGTTGTGCCCCTGTGGGCTTGAAGCGAGAGGGTGCGTCCGGCCCTGCATGCGAACCGTCCCATCTCCGATCCTCGCAGGGGGCAGCGGAAGACTATGCCGGCTCGACCGCTTCCAGCTCTGACGTGCAATGGGGGCACCGAGTCGCCCGGATCGGTACGTCCGAAATGCAGTGGGGGCACTTTTTCACCGTCGACGGCGGGGGCGGCCCTTCGTCCGGTTCCCGCAGCTTGTTAATGTAGCGGACGAGCAGAAAGACGGCGAAGGCCACGATGATAAAGCTAACCACCGTGTTGAGGAAGGTGCCGTAGTTGATCGTGACGGCCCCGGCTTCCTGGGCGGCTTGCAGCGTGACGTACGGCGCGGGCGCCGTGCCCTCCTTGAGCACCACGAAGAGATTCGTGAAGTCCACGTTGCCGGTGAGCAGACCGAGCGGTGGCATCAGCACGTCCCTCACGAGCGACTGCACGATGCTCCCAAATGCGGCGCCGATGATGATTCCCACGGCCATGTCGATCACGTTACCGCGGATGGCGAATTTCTTGAACTCGTCGAGCATGTCGAACGGGATCGGTTTCTGAAGAGAACCGCATCGCCCATGAACGCGACCAGGCCGGTCGATTACAACCGGCCAATCCAACGGTTCTGCAATCGCCCGGCACCGTAGCGTCAGTCGGCGATCGCCTCCGCCGAGATGGGCTCGTGCGTGGTAATAAAGTCGACGATGGCGTCCACGCCGTCGCTGATCGTGAGCAGGTCGGCGTAATCATGACCTGCGGCCAGCTTCTGGAGGAGGGGATACACGGGCTCCTGCTCGGTCCAGTAGTCCTCACCGAAGAACACCATGGGGCTGATCGTACCGAGCGAGGCGTAGTGGTTTTGCGCGGCGTCCATGAACACCTCCTGGATGGTGCCCGCACTGCCGGGCGCATAGATCACGCCGTGGTGGGCGATGGCGAGCAGGCCATCCTCGCGGATGCTGTTGGCAAAGTACTTGGCGATGTGAGTGGCGAACAGATTTGACGGCTCGTGCCCGTAGAACCAGGTGGGCACGGCCAAGCCCTCAGCGCCGTCGGGGTACGCGTCGCGAACGGCGTAGGCGCGGTCGAAGTAGTTGGCATCGGTGTAGTGCGGCGCGTCGGCCAGCGTCGCGACGGCGTCGATGAGAGCGTCCTCGGGCTCGCGGCTCAGATACGCGCCCAGGTTGGCCGCCTCCATGGCGCCCGGTCCGCCGCCGGTGGCGATGAAATATCCCGCCTGCGTCAGGCGCTGGGCGATGCGGGCTACCTGCAGGAATGCCTCCGCGTCACGCCGCATCTGATGCCCGCCCATGACGCCCACGACGCGCTTGTCGGGCGCGCCCGGCGGGAAGAGCAGGTCGTGCAGCGCGTTATCGATGGCGTGGTCGTGGATGCGAAACGCAAGCGCATCCATCACGGGCGTCGTGCGAGCAGACTGCTTGCGCTGCTTGTAGTAGCGGTAGATCTGGCCGTCCGTCGTCTCCGAGAAGCTGTCACGATCCCCGCGTTCGTAGCCATCCATCAGCTCGTCGGGCGTGTAGAGCGCCGCGCGGTAGGCATTGAACGGGATGCCGACGAAGGCCGGAAAGATGACGCCGCCCGTTTGCTGGATGTGCGTTTCAACCTCGGGGGGCAGCTTGCACCCCAGGAAGCAGGCGTTCTCGGCAGAGACGGACCGCACGGCGTCGCCCAGGCCATCGGTGCGGAGGTCGAGCCCTTGTACCACGGCGTCGTTGAGGTGGCCCACCGTCTCGACGTGGTGCAGTAGCTCGTCGGGCGATTCGAGCTCGATGGTGTGGGCCGGGCAACACTCATACATGGCAGCAGCAGCGCGTCTGGGAAGGGAAGGGCGGAGGCTCACTAATCTACAAACAGGAGTCCGGTTTCCCGAACGCCCGTTACATAAGCCGGATGGCTGCATCGCCCCTGCTCGAACCA
>CAYFRX010000277.1:0-4201 GCA_964345515.1 uncultured Rhodothermales bacterium | reverse complement strand
CTCGGCCGCCGGAACGTCGGTTGGAGCGGCGTCGGCGGAAACAGCATCCTTGGGTGCAGGGAGGGCCTGCGCGTCAGCCGGTTCAGGGTCGGCCGGACCCTTTGCGTCCTCCGTCCCGGCCGCACTATTCGGCTCGTATTCGCCATCCAGGATGGCATCGAGCGCTTCAAGAATGGCATCTTGGTCCACGGGCGTCATGTCGCCCTCAACCACCTTGTCGAGCAGGAAGTTCATCTGGTCGAAGGCGTCGAACATCACGTCCATCATTTCAGGCTGGAACGCGAGTTCGCCCTGGCGCAGCTTGTTGAGCACGTCTTCGAACCGATGGGCCAGCGTGCTCATCTGCGTCAGGCTCAAGAAGCCCGAGGTGCCTTTCACCGTATGCACGGCTCGGAAGATGCGGTCGATGAGCTCGCGGTCGTCGGGGGTGCGCTCCAGCTGGAGGAGGGCGTGGTCCAGTTCCTCGAAGATCTCGCGCGACTCGACGATGAAGCTCTCGACGATCTCCTGCATGTCGTCGGCAAAGATGGGATGGTCATCCATGGCTGATCGGACGTGGTGAATCAGAGCGGTGAATTGAAGGGAGAGGTGTCAGCTGAAAAGCTCGTCAATGTCTTCTTGCGCGATTTCGCCATCGCCGCCCAGAGAAGATGAAGCGTCCGCCGCATCGGATGCATCGGAGCCAGTTGGTGAGGCATCAGCGTCGGGGGCCGGGGGAGGAGGGGATGCTTCGTCGTCGGGTGGTTGCCGGATCGAGTCGATGAGGGCGTCGGCCGTCGACTGGTGGTCGCCGTCCGGGTCGTAGTGAGCGTTCTCGTCGAAGGTGCCATCCGGTGCAGAGCCCGTGGGAAGCGAGGCAGCGTCCGGGGGCGCAGGCTGATCCATGCGCAGGTTTGTGTGGTCGACCAGCCGGCTCATCCGGTCGCGCAGGGATTCGATGATGTGATTGACCGCCGCGATCTGCTGCGACGTGATGTCCTGCACCTGCAGCGACATCGTGATCTGGCTCATCTTCTTGCGTACGTCCTCGACGGCCTCCAGCTCGTCGTCGGCGTGGTCGATGGCTTCGTCGAGGAGCGGCTGCTTGCGGCGGTGGATGCGGCGCACCTCCTCCAGCAACTCGGAGCGCTCGTCGTCCAACTCGCTGCCCAGCAACTGGAGCAGGCGCTCGTCGGCTTCGCGGACGGCGTCAAGCCCTTCGGTTTTGCGAGTCAGGGCCTTCTGCATCATCTTGAGCTCGAAGGCGACGCTGTCCACGAGGTCGAGGATCTCAGAGGTGGCCATCTCGGTCGCCTCGGAGATGGTTTCGAGCTTCGATTTCGCGGCGGGCATCTTGCTCGCGCTCTCGCGAAGGGACGCGTCAATCTCGCCCAGCAGCGGCTCGATCTCCTCCAGGAAGTGGAACAGCTCTTCGAGGAACGGCATCGTCCGCTGCCCGAGCTCAAACAGCCCGCGGAGCTCATCAATCTTGGTCAGCACTTCGTCGATGTTGAGCGAAAACATAGGGTGCGTTATGCGTCTTGGAGAATGCTATCGATCTTTTCCTGCAGCACGCTCGGCGTGAAGGGCTTCACGACGTAGTTGTTGATGTCGGCTTCCATGGCCTGGACGACGTCTTCCTTCATGCCGCGCGTGGTCACCATCAGGATGGGAAGCCCGGCCAGCTGCCCATTGCTGCGGATGGACTGAGCCAGTTCGAGGCCGTTCATGTTGGGCATATTCCAGTCGGTGATCACAAAGTCGACAGCGTCGTCGAGCTTCGTGAGGGCGTCTTCGCCGTCCTCGGCCTCCGTCATCTCGGAATATCCGATCTCCTGGAGGGCATTGCAGACAATGCGGCGCATGGTGGGGGAGTCATCGACAACGAGGAATTTCATGGTCTTCTGTGGATGGTTGTGGTGATGGAGTGAATCGTGCGGGGCCGGGCGTGCGCTGCAGGCTAAGGCAAGTGTTTGGCGACTTCGTACTGGATGCGCGTCTCGTCGAAGGGTTTGGTGAGGTAGGCGGTGGCGCCGAGGTCCATGCCGCGGTCGATGTCTTCGCGGCTGGAGAGCGACGACAGGATGATGACCGGCAGTGAGCGGTAGTCGCCATCGCGGCGCAGCGCCCGCACCAGGCCGAATCCGTCGAGCTTCGGCATGTTGAGGTCAGTGATCACGAGGTCGACAGGCGTGTCGGCCAGCGTTTCGAGCGCCTCCTGTCCGTCTTCGGCGGTGACGACCTGCAGGCCGCGAGCGCGCAAGGCGTACATGAGGAAGCGCCGAATGGTCTCCGAGTCGTCGACCACCATGATCTTTTGTTTCGAGTCGGTTGGGGGTACGCCGTCATTTCGAGCCATGACGATCCTCCTTTTGATATGCAATGGTGTTGTTGAAGCGGACCGGCTGCAGGGCGCGCGATACGCCGTGGAGCGTTTCCGACGTGCCCACGAACAGGTACCCGCCGTGGCGGAGGCGATCGTACAGATCGGTAATCACGGCCTTCTTGGTGTCGCGGTCAAAATAAATGAGCACGTTGGCGCACAGAATGACGTCGAAGGTGCGCATCCGGCGCACGGCGTTGGCGTCGGTCAGGTTAAGGTGCTCAAAGCGCACCATCTCCGTGACATCGCGGCTCAGCGTGTAGCGGTCGCCCTTGGCGCGAAAGTACTTCTTCAGAAAGCGGTCTGGCATGTTGCGCACCGCATACGAGCCGTACGTGCCGGCACGGGCCTTCTCCAGCACCGAGGTGTTGATGTCCGTGCCCAGAATGTCGAACTGGACATCGGAAAAGCGGCGGGGCTTCGCCTCGTTAATGAGCAAGGCGAGCGTGTAGGGCTCGTCGCCGGTGGAGCAGGCGGCACTCCAGATCCGCACCCGCTGCCGGTCGTGGTCGGCGATCAGCGCCGGGAGTAAATCGTCGACGATGGCTTCATATTGCTGGGGGTGGCGAAAGAAAGACGTCTCGTTGATCGTGATGGCATTCACAAGGGCTGGAAGCTCGCTGCTGCGCCGGCCGTTCTGAAGCAGCTCGATGTAGGACTCGTAACTCGTCAGGTCGAGCGCCTTCAGGCGGCGGCCCACCTGGCTCTCCAGCAAGTACTGCTTGTTGTCGCGGAAGTAGATGCCGGTGTGGTCGTAGATCAGAGCGCGAAGCTTATCAAAAGCCTGTTGCGACAGCCCCGATGCCTCCGCAGCGGATGACGAGACCACATTGTCTAGGATACTCATGGCGTTTTTTCGTCTTGGGAAGAGGCCGGGGCGCTCGTGGAAACGGGCACATCGGCCGCGAGGGCCTGCACTTGCGGGTCCGGATCGCCCTGCGCCGCCTTGATGACGGCATCCAGTTCGGGCCGCCTCATCTGTTTGCAGAGGCCCACTGTGGTGATTTTGTCATCCACGCTCAGCCCGTCGAAGTGACGCGCCAGGAACGTTCCGATCTGGTCGTAATCGCGGTCCGAGAGAGCGTCTCGGGCCATCAGGCCCACGGAAAACGTGGCTGCCGTGGCGGTGGGCATACGGCCCGATGTGGCCGCGCGGTGCAAGGGCTCAAACGGCGTCGGATGTGTGAGGAGCGTGGTGAAGAGCGCCATGTCGAGTTCCTCATCCTGCCCGGTGTGTGCCAGCATGGCTTCGTAGAGGGCGTCGTCATGAAACCACCGCAGCCCGCGGGCCGCGGCGCAGCGGAACGTGCGATCGTCATCCGCTAGCATGTCCAGCAAGTACCCTTTCATGGCGCTCGGGAGAGCGTCGCGGTACTGCGGGTAGTTACTGCACAGCGCAACGATGCTGTGCAGGACGATAGGACGCGCCATCGAGTCGACCTGGTCGAGCTGATCGAGGAGCAGATCGATGACTTCAGGAGCGTCCTGCGAGGCCAGGGCCTCGGCCGAGGCGAGCTGGACGACGGGACGCTCGTCTTTCAGGCCACGCTCCAGCAGGTCCAGGTCGGCGTCGTCGCCAAAGGCGCCCATGGCTTGGATGACGTCGGGCCGGGCCAGCGGCTCGCGGTCGTACAGGTCGCAAAGGGCATCCGCGTACGCGGTCGCTCGGAGGGCACCGAGGGCATCGACGGCGGCCAGTCGCACGTTGGCGTCGGGGTCGTCGAGGGCCGTGGCGATGTCGTCGGCCAGCGCGTCGGCGGGCAGTTGCGCCAGCAGGTCGATGGCAAACTTGCGCACGTCGGCGTCATCGTGGCGTAGAAAGGGAGCCAGCGCATCGAC
>CAYFRX010000276.1:0-4203 GCA_964345515.1 uncultured Rhodothermales bacterium | reverse complement strand
AACCTTCAACCTGCAAACCTTCAACGTTCCCACATCGCCCGCTAACTTTTGCGTCGTCCGTGCGTATGGATTCTGACATAGCCTTTCGGACGCACCCGACGCCCATCTACCATGGCTACTCCGCACACCAATGGCCGCGCCGCCGGCCGCCCCGTCGTGCTCGTCGACGGCTGCCGGATTCCCTTCCAGCGCTCCGGCACCCGGTACGTGGACCTCATGGCCTACGACATGGGCCGGATGGTGCTGAAGGGCCTCCTTACCCGTACCGCCCTCGACCCCGACGACGTCGACCGCGTGGTGATGGGCTGCGTCATTCAGGACGTGGAGACGAGCAACGTCGCCCGCGAGGCCGCCCTCGGCGCCTCCATCCCGAAGCACGTGCCGGCCTTCACCGTCACGATGGCCTGCATCTCCAGCAACCAGGCCATCACCTCGGGCGCGGAGCTCATCCAGAGCGGCCAGGCCGACATCGTGATCGCGGGCGGCACCGAGACGCTCTCCGACCCGCCGATCCGCGTCAAGCGCAGCGTGCGCAAGCGGCTGTTCGAGGCGCGCAAGGCGAAGTCGCCGCAGGACTACCTGCAACTCGTCAAGGGCCTCGGACCGGGCGACCTGCTTCCCGAGGCGCCCTCCATCGCCGAATACTCGACGGGCGAGGTGATGGGCGAGAGCGCGGACAAGCTGGCCGCCATGTTCGGCGTCTCGCGCGAGGAACAGGACGCGTATGCGCTGCAGTCGCACGAGCGCGCCGCCGCAGGCCGCGACGACGGCCGCATCGACAACGAACTGGTGCCCGCGACCGTGCCGCCCACATTCGATCCGATCACCACCGACAACACGATCCGCGATGACTCGACCATGGACAAGCTCAGCCAGCTCGGGCCGGTGTTCGTCAAGCCGTTTGGCACGGTGACGGCGGGCAACTCATCGCCGCTGACCGACGGCGCGTCGGCCACGCTGCTGATGAGCGAGGAGCGCGCGGAGGCGATGGGCTTCGCGCCTACGGCGCGGCTCCGCCATTACACGTACGTCGCGCAAGACCCGGGCGCCGAGTTGCTGCTGGGGCCGGCGTATGCTATTCCGCAGGTCCTCGACGCGGCCGATCTGACGCTCGGCGACATCGACGTGTTCGAGCTGCACGAGGCCTTCGCCGGCCAGGTGCTTGCTGTGCTTGCCGCCCTCGACGCGGACGCGTTTGCGGAGGACGCGCTCAACCGCACGTCGGCCGTGGGTGAAATCCCGATGGATAAGCTCAACACGCGCGGCGGCTCCATCTCGCTCGGCCATCCCTTCGGAGCGACGGGCGCGCGCATCGTGACGACCGCGGCGAACCGCCTGCACGAAGAAGACGGCACCCTCGCCCTCGTGGCGGCCTGTGCGGCGGGCGGACAAGGGCACGCCCTCCTGTTAGAGCGGGTGGCGTCGTGAACCGTGCAGCGTGGTGCGTGACCAGTCATGCCTCCCAATCAACACCGATCACGCATCACATGTCGCCCCTCATCACTGCTTCGACCATAAACGCACTGCTCCTATGCCGACCGATGCTGCCCTTTCCACCGACTTGATCACGCTCGACGTCGATGCGGACGGCATCGCCACACTGTGGCTCGACCAGCCGGACAAGCGGGTGAACACAATCTCCGAGGCCACGCTGACGGCGATCGAGGAGGCCATCGACGTGATGGAGCGCGACGCCGCCATCCGCGCCGGTATCTTCATCAGCGGGAAAGACGCGTCCTTCATCGTGGGCGCTGATCTCGACATGATCAAGACGTTCGAGTCGCCGGCCGACGTGCGGGCACTCAGCCGACGGGCGCACGCGCTCATCCGCCGGGTGCAGGCGCTCGGCAAACCGACGGTGGCCGCCATCAACGGGCCGGCGATGGGCGGCGGACTGGAAATGGCGCTCGGCTGCACGTACCGGATCGCCACGACGCACGACAAGACGAAGCTCGCCTTGCCGGAGGTGCAGCTCGGCCTGCTACCCGGCGGCGGAGGCACGCAGCATCTACCGCGCCTCGTCGGCATCCAGCAGGCACTCACCATGATGCTGACCGGCAAGAACATCTACCCGAAGAAGGCCAGGCGCATCGGCCTCGTGGACGCGCTCATCCACCCGCCCGGCCTGCACCGCGCCGCGACGGAAGCTGCCCGCCAACTGGCCGACGGCACGCGCACGCCGCAGCGCGCCGAGCAGTCGTTCACCGACCGGCTGCTGGAGAGCAACACGGTCAGCCGCCGCGTGATTTACCAGCAGGCCGGCGAGCGGACCAAGAAGCGGACGCATGGCAACTATCCGGCCCCACCTAAGATCATCGAGTGCGTGAAGGTGGGCATGGAAGACGGCCTGGAAGCCGGGCTCGACCTGGAGGCGCGCTACTTCGGCGAGCTCGCCTTTACGCCCGAATCGAAAGCTCTCGTCAGCCTCTTCTTTGCCAAGCAAGACGCCGAGAAGAATCCGCTCAAGGAGCACGCGCGACCCGTCCGCGAGATCGGCGTGCTCGGCGCGGGACTCATGGGCGCCGGCATCGCGCAGGTCTCCGCCGAAAACGGCGTGGACGTCGTCATCAAGGATCAAAACCTCGAACTGGCCGCCAAGGGCCAGAAACACGTCTGGGACGGCGTCCACAAGAAAACGGAGAAAGGTATTCTGTCGGACTTCGAGGAGGACGTCATCGTCGAGCGCGTCGTGCCCGTGGGCGATTACACACCACTGAAGGCTGCCGACGTCGTGATTGAGGCTGTGCCGGAAAATCTCGACCTGAAACGGCAGGTGCTCGCCGACACCGAGGCGGTCATCCGCGACGAGGCCGTCTTTGCGTCCAACACGTCGTCCATCCCCATCGCGGAAATCGCCGCCGAGGCCGAGCATCCGGAGCGCGTGCTGGGGATGCACTACTTCTCCCCCGTTCCGCAGATTCCGCTCCTCGAACTCGTCGTGACAGAGCAGACGTCCGACGCCGCGCTGGCGACGGCCTTCGACGCAGGCCTCGCACAGGGCAAGACGGTGATCGTGGTGAACGACGGGCCCGGCTTCTACACGACGCGCATCCTGGCGCTCTACATGAACGAGGCGCTGCTGCTACTCGAAGAAGGCGGCGACGTGGAGGCGATCGATGCCGCCATGGAGCAGTGGGGCTTTCCGATGGGGCCGTTCGAGCTGTTCGACCTCGTGGGCATCGACGTGGCCGCCAAGATCACCGAGATTATGGGCAACCGGCTGGGCGACGGCGACTACCACATCAGCGACCGCGCGGCCGACCTGGCTGAGGCGAACCTGCTCGGCCAGAAGACCCACCTCGGCTTTTACACCTACGAGGATGAGGACGGCGAGACGAAGCAGGGCAATCTGAACGAAGACGTGTACCGCTTCTTCGACGGCGGCGATCGGACGTCGATCGAGCCGGCCACCATCCCGCAGCGGCTCGGGCTGATGATGGTGAACGCCGCCGTGCGTTGCCTCGAAGACGGCGTCCTGCGCAGCGCCCCTGACGGCGACCTCGGTGCCGTATTTGGCCTCGGCTTCCCCCCATTCCGCGGCGGGCCGTTTCGCTACGTGGATCAAGAAGGCGCGGCCGGCGTGGTCATGGAGCTCGAGCGACTGACTGAGGCGCTCGGGCCGCGCTACACCCCCTCTGCGCTCCTCCGCGAACACGCCGCGGCCGGTACTGCCTTTCACCCAAAGTGAGGCTGCCAACAGAACCTCTCTTTATGCATACAGTGGCACATACCAAAAAGAGGGCCGTCTGCACGCTGCATGCATGGACTTTGCATGGGACCCGCCGAAGCGAACAGCGAACCTCAAAAAACATGGTATCGGCTTCCTCGTAGCTACGCAGCTCTTTCTCGAACCCCACTACGTGGCCCCCGTTGAGCGATCTGAAGAGGAGACGCGTTGGATCGCTGTAGGCCCCCTGCCTCCATCGCACGTCCCGTCACGGTGGTCGGGCCTATTCTGCACGGGGGTGTACATGCGACGGGGTGACACGTATCGCATTATTTCAGCACGACGAGCACGAACCGATGAGCGAGCAGCGTATCGTCAGGAAATCACTGGAGGAAATTAAGCAGGATCTGATCAGCGGAAAGGACAGGACGGATTGGGACCGCGTCGGGGCACTCACCGATGAAGAGATCGAGCGGATGGTTCGCGAAGATCCGGATGCCGTTCTTGTAGATGACGACTGGTTCCAGACGACCGAG
>CAYFRX010000275.1:0-4289 GCA_964345515.1 uncultured Rhodothermales bacterium | reverse complement strand
CGGCGAAGGTGTCCAGAAAGCGCAGCCGCCGCGCGATGATGCGGCTCCCGAGCGTGACGAGCTCCTCCGTCCATGGCGCGAGGACGTCGTCGGGCGGCGGGGCGTTTCGCGTCTTGTACTGCTTCAGCAGTTCGTTGCGCTGGCGGCGCGCCCGCCGGTACTTCATCAGATCGTCGAGGTACACCGGGTGCGCCTGACTCAGGATGTTGTTCAGAAAGCGACGTCGCTCGCTGGGCCCCTCCGCGGTGAGGGCGTGATCTTCCGGCGAGAACACCACGACGGGCAGCCGCCCCACGATGTCGGCCAGGCGATCGAGCGGAGCGCCGTTGACGAAGATCTTTTTCCCTTCACCGGGCACGTACACGAGCCGCGCCTTCAGCGCATCACGCCGTGCACTGTCGAACGTGCCTTCCAGCTGAAAGTAGGGACTCCCTTTGCGAAGCGCGTACGTGTCTCGCGAGGCCGTGAAGCTCTTGGTGAGGCACAGGTAGTGGATGGCCTCCAGCACGTTCGTCTTGCCTACTCCGTTTGGCCCATACACCAGGTTGACCTTGGATGCAAACTGCAGCTCCGTCTCGGTGTGGGCACGGAACGACTGCAAACGGAGCGAGCGAAGGATCATCGGAGACGAAGGCGGATCACGGGTTTCGACGTTCGTTTCGACCATGCATCCGTACGTTGCGGATCCTGTTTCGTTCGAGTCCGCACAGGGGAAAAATGCGTCACCGCGCGGCTCGTCTTTCCTCCGAGCAGCGTACTCATAAATCGACGGCGGAGCGCTCATGGTCGAATTGCTATCCCGTCGCACCTCGGCTCCATATTCTCCCTCCGTTTTCTTACTTTGAAGGAGCGGTTAACGAGCCACGGCCAAGCGGTTCGACGAGGCCGGTGGACCGGCCATCACACGGACTGCTTACTCCGGGGTGGTGCCTCCATCGACCTCCGCCTCCTCGTCCTCTTCGTTGGGATCGCCAGGATCATCGCCGTTGGTATCGGTACCGTTATCATTGGCATGGATGCGCGCACCGCGCCAGGGATCAAGAATCGACATGGGTTTACTGGGAAGATTGATGGACGTGTTCAACGAGGGCTGCGCCCGACAAAGTAGCTTCGCCACCCGTGTGCTGCAAATGTATTCTATGGTCGCGCTGCTGCTCACCCTTTTGCTGCTTCCAACGCCCACCGCGGCCCAGACGGCGGACCGGTGCGACAGCCTGTACGCCGCGGCCCATGAAGCTCGCGCGGACGTACGTGACGGCCTGGGTAAACCGCGACTCTCGGACGCGGAGAAGCGCCAGTGGCGCCGAACGACACAGCGACTCGCACAAACATCGGAGCGCGCGCGGGCCTGCTACGATGCGCTGCTTCCCCCCGTTGATGCCGCCGACTCTGCCCCCGCGGACCCCCCAGAGGAAACCGCACTGCCGACGCCCACGTCGCGCGCGCTCCAACGCCTTCAGAAAACATACGAATGGACGACGCTGGCCTACCGCGAGTTGCAGGCGTATGATACCGCCTTTCAAGAGTTCGACCGGTTCTTCGGGCGCTTCGGCGCCGCGGCCGACTCATCCCGGATTGCCTTCATGTACAACTCACGCGGGTACCTGCACTACACGCTGGGCAACCTGACTGAGTCTATCGACGACTACGCGCGCACCATCGCTTACACTCCGGCCGCCGATACACTGGACCGCGCCGACCTGATGATGGACCTCGGCACGATCCTGCAAAAGATAAACGACCTGAGTACAGCCCAGTCGTACTATGCCCGGGCCGAACACCTGGCCCGCGGTGCCTCTGCCTCGGAGGACCAGCGCGAAACCCTGGGGCGTGCGCTCTTCAATCAAGGGGATATTCTCAAGCACAACCGGCCCGGAGACACCGAGGCCAAACAGACGGCGCGCGCCCGCCGGGCCGTCGACCTCCTGCAACAGGCCATCAACCTCTCCCCGGATCCGGGGAATGACCGGCTCGCACGCATGCACATTATTCTTGCCGACGCCTATCGAATGCTTGGAAATTTGGAGTCGGCCCGTCGCCATGTGGAGCGCGGCCGGTCGATTGCTGCGTCATTCGATTCCTCACAGCGATCCCAGGCCGATGTCCTGACCCTTGCCGAACGAGTTCGTGGCCGGATCGAATTCACGGCCGGCCGCCTAGATGCCGCGGTGGCATCGTTCACGAAGGGGCTTCGGTTTGCCGAGTCGGGCCGTGATCAGTCGCGCCGCTACAGCCTCCTGGAAGACCTCGGCGAAGTGCATGAACACCGGGGCGACCCAGCGCGCGCAGAGACGTATTACCGCCGGGCCATTGCCGTATCGAACGAGGTGCGCGCCGCGCTCCGCGCCACCGAGTGGGCCTCCTTCACGTCGAGTGACTGGTCGGCGCCGCGCCGGGGGCTCATGCGGGTGCTGCTGGCGCAAGACCGCCCCCGAGAGGCCTTCCTCGTGCTGGACCGATCGCGCGCCCGCCACCTGCAAGACCGGCAGTTGCAGACTCGCCTGACAAGTACGCTTCCGCTCCGCCAACGCGTCCGCTTCGACAGCCTCACGGCCGAGCTCGCCGACATCCGCAACGCACTCGCGACCGACAACCTTTCCCCTGATCGGCGCAGCATGTTGAAACAGGATGAGGTGCAATTAATGGTGTCGCGCCGCGCCCTTCTCGACCTCGATGAGACGGCCGCGCTTTCGTCGGTGGCCACCCTCCAAGCGCAACTGGAGGCGCAGCAGCGCGCGCTCGTTACCTACCACATCGACGGCGCCGACCGCGATTACCGAGCCCCAACGTCTCACGCCTTCGTCGTCACCCCGAACACGTTTCGCGCCGTGCCGCTGGCGCTGAATGCCGACACGCTCCGCGCTCGCCTCGCCGCGGTCTCTCCGCTGCTCAGGAACGACACCGAGCGCGTCAGTATCAACGCGGTGAACTTCGACCTGGCCGCCCTTCACCGGCTGCACGAGGATCTGTTCGCTCCCGTGGCCGATGCGCTGCCGGACGGCCTCCCGCTCACCATTATTCCGGACGGTCCCCTCTTCCGGCTGCCCTTCAGCATGCTCGTGACCGAGCCCGTGCAAGGCTGGACGTACGACCGCGCGCCGTACCTCCTCCTTGACCGGCCGATCGCCATGGAGCTCTCGGCCGCGCTGCTCAGCGACACGATGCGGTCGGCGTCTGATTTACCCCTCGACATCGCCGCCCTCGGCCGCACCCGGTTCGAGGCCGTCTCCCCGCTTCCTCCGGCGCTCCGAGCGCGGCTTGACTCCACCGGATCGCTCCCGGCTCTGCCCGGCGTCCAGCGCGAGCTGGATGCGCTCGGCGACCAGTTCGCCCGGCGCCAGATCCTGGTCGACGACGAGGCGACCGAGCGCCGCGTCCGCACCCTTCAATCGCGCACCCAGATTCTCCACCTGGCCTCCCATGCCCTGATCCACCCGTCCGACCCGCTCGCCAATCTCTTCGTCCTCTCCCCCGATGCATCTACCGCAGCACAAGACGACGGCCTGCTGTTCGTTCACGAGTTAGGCGCACAGCACACCCCGGTGCCGCTGGTCGTGCTTAGTGGCTGCGGAACCGCGCAGGGTCTTCTGCGCACTGGCGAAGGGCCGCAGGGTCTCCAGTACGCCTTCCGCTCGACCGGGGCGAAGAGCACGCTGTCCACCCTGTGGGACGCCGAGGACCAGGCGACCGTGGCGCTCACCCGCTCCTTCTACGATCACCTCATCGACGGCGCCCCGAAAGACGTGGCGCTGCAACAGGCTCAGCTCGACCTGATCGAGCGCTTCCCCAACCGGGCAAGCCCGTTCTTCTGGGCCAGCGCGGTGCTTTATGGCACGCCGGAGTCCCTCTCGCTGGAGCCGGCCGCGCCCGTTCCGCTCCTTCCCGTTGCAGCTGGCAGCCTCATTCTGTTACTTATCGCCCTTGGTTTCGGCTACTCCCGCTATCGCCACCACTAATTCCAAATTCATGGCCCAGTCCGCCTCTGCGCTCTTCGACCAGCTTCAGTCTCTCGCCACCGAGCAGCGCAACCCGCGCTCTGAGCACATCGACACGGCCTCCGTCCCAGAGATTCTGGAGATCATTAACACCGAGGATCACCGCGTGCCCATCGCCGTGCGGGAGCAGCTTCCGTACGTGGCCGAGGCCGTGGAGCACGTCGTCACGGCGTTCAAAAACGACGCCCGCCTCTTCTATGTGGGCGCCGGCACGAGCGGGCGCCTCGGCGTCGTGGACGCCTCCGAGATCCCCCCCACCTTCGGCGCGGATCCGGAGCGGGTGCAGGGTATCAT
>CAYFRX010000274.1:0-4291 GCA_964345515.1 uncultured Rhodothermales bacterium | reverse complement strand
CCTCGGGATTGAGAATTTCGCACGCGTCGGCATGGCGCATCGCGCCGAAGAAGTGACGCTTAAATTGATCGAGCCGGTCGAGCCATTCGGCGCGGCTGCCCTCGACGGTCACGCCGCCGAGTTCGACAGGCGCGGGTTGGAGTTGGAACTGGAACGACCGGGCCCCTCCGCCGGCGGCGAGCGTCATTTCCTCGCGTGCGGCCCGGTAGCCCACCATCGACGCGACGAGCCGGTAGGCGCCCGGCGGGACGCCTTCGATCCGAAAGGCGCCGTCGGCGCCGGTGGCGGCCCCGCGCATCGTGCCGTCCAGAAACACGTTGGCGCCGACGAGTGGCTCGCCGGTGGCCGCGTCGGTAACCCGACCGGTGAGTGTCGTCTGGGCAAGGGCGGAAGCGCCCCCGA
This sequence comes from uncultured Rhodothermales bacterium, assembly GCA_964345515.1. GTDB lineage: Bacteria > Bacteroidota > Rhodothermia > Rhodothermales > Salinibacteraceae > JAAAPH01. The sequence goes on along the minus strand of CAYFRX010000274.1, from coordinate 3,889 downwards.
TCATCCAACACAGGCCAAGGAACAGCCAGCCAGCGGTTCGCATGGGCATACGGTTGCGTGTATCTGATCTCGCCGCGTAATTTAGCGGACGGTGGTGCGAGCCGCAACGCTCCACTCGCACCGATTCCCTTGGCGCTGCGATCGCTGCCGCGATGATGCCGTGTAGCCTTCCATCCGCGCTTAAAAACGCACTTTTGCAGCGGAGCTTTCTGCGTCATATTTTGTGCTCCAGCGGACCGTGGAGTACGGGTGGTCGTCAATGCTCTTTGGTTTTGCAGGGCAGAACGGCTGCGCACCGTCCTACCGCGTGCGATTCAGGTCTCTATCGATCGATGGCCATAATCCAGCGCAGCAACGATGAACCTCTCGAAGGAAGACAATCGCCTCGCTCCGTTGATCGGACTGGTCCGGCTAGGACGCCTTGTTCTTGACGCGCTCGACGAGGGCGGCCTCCGGGGGGTCCTCGCGGGTCTCGCGGTGGCCACGCTGGCCTTGGTAAGCATACCGCTCGGCGGTATCCTTTTCACCGCCCTCGGCACACGCCTCCTCGTGCTGATTGGGGGCCTTCTGACGATCGGCGTAAGCTGGGTGCTGATCCGCCGCGCCCGGTCGAAGGGGCGGACCGCGGCGCGCATCGTCGTTACGCTCATGTGCGTTTGGGCAACAGGCCAGCTCGCGCTGTCAGTTTCCGCCGATGGGCCGGCCAACAGACCGATCGGGATCCTCGTCGTTCCGATTGTTGCGCTGACGCTCGTCGGGCTGCTGCGCGCCGCCTTTCGGGACGAGCCGGCACCGCCTGCCTCGGACGAAGACTCTGACCCGCCGGAGCGCGCCCGATAAGCTATCCGGTGCCAACCCGTACCCCACGACTCGCTGGGGGGGCACCTCAAGCACGAACATCTCGACACAGCCATCCGACGCCCACTTCGCTATGCTCCGCAACTACCTCCGCATCGCATTTCGCAACCTCCGCCGGAACCTCGGCTACACGGCGATCAATGCGGGCGGCCTGGCCATCGGCATCGCAGCCTGCTTCCTGATCGCCCTCTACGTCCGCCACGAGCTGTCGTACGACGACTTCCACGCGAAGGCCGACCGCATCTACCGCATCGTGCAGCACGCCGAGCGCGGCGAGCGCTCGCTGAGCCAGCTGATCCACGCGGCCCCGCTGGCCCCTGCGCTTGAGCGTGCGTTCCCCGAGGTCGCCGACGCGGTGCGGATCAGCCGCCGCGGGGGACAAACGATCCTCGTACGGCGCGGCGAGCACGCCTTCTACGAAGACGACCTTTACTTCGCCGACTCGTCGCTGCTTGACGTCTTTAGCTTTCCGCTTTTGCAGGGCGATCCGCAGACCGCACTCACCCGCCCCTTCTCCGTAGTTCTCACCGAGCGGATGGCCGACAAGTATTTCCCAGGTGAAAACCCCATCGGGCAGACCATTCAGGTTGAGGCGTACCAGGAGTTACATGAGTTGGAGGTGACCGGCGTCGCTGCTAATCCGCCCTCCACGTCGCACTTCCAGTTTGGCTTTCTCATCTCATTCAACACGCTCCGCGCGACCATGCCCTCGCCGGAAGACTTGGATTCTTGGCGGCACAGTGGGCACCACACGTACCTGTTGCTCGAGCCCGGCGTGGACCCCGCCACACTCGAACGCGCGCTTCCAGCCTTTTACGTGAAGCGGCAAAACCGGGAGCTCGACTACGAAGTCGCTTACCAGCTCCAGCCGATCACGCGCATCCACCTGCACTCAGACTACGAGCGCGAGCTCTCGGCCGGCAGTGACATCCGCTACGTCTACATCTTCGGCACGCTGGCCCTTCTGATTCTGGTCGTCGCCTGCATCAATTATATGAACCTGGCCACGGCACAGGCCACCGGGCGGGCCCGCGAGGTCGGCGTGCGCAAGACGATCGGCGCCCGGCGCTTCCAGCTCATCCGGCAGTTCCTGGGCGAGTCGGCCCTCTTGTGCGCCGTGGCACTCGTCGGCGCCCTCGCCTTGGCCGGTCTCGCGCTGCCCCTGTTCAATGATCTGACTGGGCTGGAGCTCGGCGGCGCGTTTTTCGACGGTCCGGCCCTGCTCCTTTTCCTGGGCATCGGGGTCGCCGTTGCGGTGATAGCTGGAAGCTACCCGGCCTTCTACCTGTCGGCCTACCAGCCGGTGCAGGTCATCAAGGGGAGCGTGCAGGCGGGGCCGGCAGGCAGCCGCTTTCGGAAGAGCCTGGTCGTGTTTCAGTTTGCCGTGGCGGTGGCGCTCATCGCCAGCACCGCCCTGATTCACCAGCAGCTTCGCCACATGCAGACGAAGCGACTCGGCCTCAACGAGGAGCGCGTCGTCGCTATCCACGCCCGCGATGCCATGCACCGGCAGTATGACGCGTTCAAGCAGGAGCTTCTGCAGCAGGCTCAGGTGACGGGCGTCACGGCGTCCAACGCCTTACTCCCGACCACGCAGAATTTCGCCTGGTCGTTCATCCCCGAGGGGGTAGACCGCGACACCTGGCTAGACGAATCGGACGTCTCATTCCAGCACTTGTCGGTCGACGAAGACTTCCTACGGGTGATGCAGGTACCGCTCGTCGCCGGGCGTAACCTCACCGAGGCGATTCCGGGTGACGAATCCATGCCGGTGCTCATCAACGAGACGGCCGCCCGGGCGATCGGGTGGGACCGGCCTGTCGGTAAAATCTTTCAGTGCTGTTTCAGTCCGACGCCGCGCGTGGTGGGCGTCGTGGAGGACTTTCACTTCCAGACGCTACGCCGCCGCATCCAGCCGCTCGTGATTACAGAAAGCACCTATAGCCCGCAGTACGTCATGGCGCGGCTCGCGCCCGGCGCCGACGTGTCGAGCGCGCTAGATGCGATACAGTCGGCCTGGGCGGGCATCTCCGAGGCGCCGTTCGAATACACCTTCCTCGACCGGCGCTTCGATCAGGTGTACCGCGCCGAACGGCGCATGGCGAGCGCGTTTCAGGTGTTCGCCGGGCTTGCCGTCTTCATCGCGTGCCTCGGCCTCTTCGGGCTGGCCGCCTACGCCGCCGAGCGGCGGACGAAGGAGATCGGCATCCGCAAAGCCCTCGGCGCTACGATGGCGAACATCGTCGCGCTGCTCTCGAAGGAGTTTGTGCTGCTCGTGGCCGCCGCCTGCGCCATTGGGGCGCCGGTGGCCTACTGGGCCATGGAGCGGTGGCTCCAGGACTTCGCCTACCGCATTGAGGTGAGCCCGTGGCTCTTCGCAGCGAGCAGCGTTGCGGCCGTGCTCATCGCGCTCGCCACGATCAGCTACCAGGCGATCCGCGCCGCCCGCACCGACCCCGCCGATGCGCTGCGATATGAGTGACGAGTAGCACGCAAGCTGGAGCGGGACGGTCGACGACAGCGTGGCGCCAGACTGCGTTGCAGACTGCGCGTGAACCCACAACGCGAAACCCACAACGCGAAACCCCGAACCCGCTCACATCACGAGCACGCTGTGCACGCGCGCGCCCTGGACCTCGACACTCGTCGTGAGCGGCTTCTTGAACTGGACCTCGCCGGAGGCCGGGATGTCGTCGTTCACCGTCACGCTCATCGTCTCGACGCGCACGTTGTTCGCGTCGAACAGCGATACCTTGATCTGGGCACCGGAAATCTTCTTCGATCCCCGGTTTTGCAGCGTCCCCATCACCTGACGCTGCCCGCCGGGCGTCTCGACGAGCCGGAAGTCGGCAACCTGCACGGCCTGATCGCTAGAGGCCGCACTGCCGGCTTCCGAGGAATCGTTACACGCCGCAAACGCAATAGCGCACGCGAGAAGGACGAGGATGCTGAGGATTCGGGGCATGAAGCTGGAGCTCGGTGAGAAGGTCGGAGGGCGCAATTAACTGAGATCGTCGAGGTTGGCGCGGAG
>CAYFRX010000273.1:0-4296 GCA_964345515.1 uncultured Rhodothermales bacterium | reverse complement strand
GACGACCCTCGCCCTCCATGGACAAACAGATCGACGCGGCCGCCGCTGCGCGCCGGATCGAAGATGGCGATACGGTGCTGATCACGGGCTCCGGGGGCGGGCTCATGGACGCAGACCACGTGTTCGCGGGCATCGAGGAGCGTTTCCTCGCGGACGGCCATCCGCGCGATCTCACGCTGATTCACGCTACGGGGATCGGCACGCGCGAGCACACCGGCCTCAGCCGCTTCGCGCACGAGGGGCTCGTCCGCCGCGTCATCGGCGGGCACTGGGCCTGGTCGCCCGAGATGATCGAGCTGGCGCTCGACGACAAAATCGAAGCCTACAACCTGCCGCAGGGCGTGCTGTCGCTCCTCACCCGCGAGGTGGCCGCCGGGCGATCCGGGCTGCTCACGCGCGTCGGGCTGCAGACCTTCGTCGACCCGCGGCAGTCCGGGGGCAAGCTGAACGCGCGCACGACCGACGACCTCGTCGAGCGCGTCACGATCGGCGGCGAGGAGCAGCTCTTCTACCGGAGCCTCCCGGTCGACGTGACGATCCTCCGCGGGACGACGGCCGATGAGAAGGGAAACATCTCCGTCGAGCGCGAGGCCGCCACGCTGGACGTCCTCCCGGCGGCGCAGGCTGCGTACAACAGCGGGGGGATCGTCATCGCGCAGGTCCAGCGGATCGCGCAGAAGCAGACGCTGCATCCCCGCGCCGTGCAGGTGCCCGCGCCCCTCGTCGACGCCGTCGTCGTGCATCCGGAGCAGTGGCAGACCGTCGAGGGGCGCTACAACCCGTCCTTCTCGGGCGAGCTGCGCACGCCGCTGACGGCCATCGACCCGCTGCCGTTCGGCCTGCGCAAGATCATCGCCCGCCGTGCGGCGCAGGCGCTCCGCCCTGGGGCCATCGTCAACCTGGGGTTCGGCATTGCCGATGGCGTCGCCAACGTCGCCGCCGAGACCGGGCAGATCGACGCCGTGACCTTTTCCGTCGAGCAGGGCATTGTCGGCGGGATGCCCGCGAAAGGGGATATTTTTGGGGCCGGGTACAATCCAGAGGCGATCGTGGACGCGACCCATCAGTTCGACTTCTACCACGGAGGCGGGCTGGATCTCACATTCCTGGGCATGGCCCAGATCGACCGGCACGGGAACGTCAACGTGAGCAAGTTCGGGCGTCAGCTGCCCGGGTGCGGCGGGTTCATCGACATCTCGCAGAACACGCCCGAGGCGATCTTCTGCGGGACGTTCACCGCGGGCGGATTGGAAGCCGAGGTGGAGGACGGCCAGCTCGCCATTCGGCAGGAGGGCAAAATCAGTAAGTTCGTCGAGGACGTCGAACACATCACGTTCAGCGGCTCGCATGCGCGAGCCCACAACCAGCGCGTTCTCTACGTGACCGAGCGTGCGGTTTTCCGGCTGACCGACGACGGCCCGGAGCTCATCGAGATCGCGCCGGGCATCGATCTGGAGACGGACGTGCTCGACCGGATGGCGTTTGCGCCGGCCGTGAGTCCGTCCCTGAACACGATGGACGCCCGCATCTTCGAGCCCGATCGTATCGAAGCGCCCACTGAATGATCGTTTCTCATGAGTGATCTCGTCGAACGGGACCAGCCGGCGGAGTTTGTCGCGCGGCTGCGCATCAACCGGCCCGACGTGCGCAACGCGATGAACCGCGCCGTCCTCCAGGTCTTCCACGACCACCTCGACGCGCTGGCCGACGAGGACGTCCGGGCGCTCATCATCACGGGCACCGGCAGGGCGTTCTCGGCCGGTGCCGATCTGCGCGAGGTCCGTACGCTGACGCCGCACGAGGGCCAGGCCTTTTCCCGGGCGGGGCACGTGCTCTTCGAGCAGATCGAGCAGCTGCCGTATCCGGTGCTGGCCGCCATCAACGGGCACGCGCTAGGGGGCGGCTGCGAACTGGCCTGCGCGTGCGATCTACGCTATGCCGCGGCGTCGGCCCGGCTCGGGCAGCCCGAGTCCAAGGTCGGCATGATTCCGGGCTGGGGCGGCACGTTCCGGCTCCCGCGCATCGTCGGCATCGCTGCGGCGAAGGAGCTCGTCTTTACCGGGCGGCTCGTCGCGGCCGAGGAGGCGCGCACGCTGGGGCTCGTCAACCAGGTGTTCGACGCGGAGACGTTCGAGGAGCAGGTGCTGGAGCAGGCGAAAACCATCGCGTCCAACGCGCCCATCGCCAACCGCGAGGCGAAGCGGTTGCTCGACCGGTACGCCGTGGATCGGCAGACGATGATCAATGAGGAGAGCCTGTCGCTGGCCTACTGCATCTCCACGGAAGACCAGTCGGAAGCCATCGACGCTTTTCTCGAAAAGCGCACGCCCTCGTTCCACAACAAGTAATCCGCCATGGCTTCGACGGCACTCATCACCGGCGCCGCCCGCGGGATCGGGTACGGCATCGCTCAGGCGCTCGGCGCGGAGGGCTTCGACCTCGTCATCAACGACATCGCGCCGGCGGAGGACGTGCGCGCGGCGGTGGACGGGCTCGACGCCCGCGGCGGCCGCGTGCAGTACGTCCGCGCCGACGTGTCCGACCCGGACGACCGGCGCCGCATGCTCGATGCAATTGCCGACGAGATGGGGCCTGTCCACGTGCTCGTCAACAACGCCGGGATTGCGCCGGATGAGCGCCGGGACATTCTAGAGGCGACCGAGGCCAGCTTCGAGCGGGTCATGAAGGTCAACCTGCAGGGGCCATACTTTCTCACGCAGGCCGTGGCGCAGCGGATGATCGACGATCAGTCGGCTGACGCGGACGGTCCGCTCCGGTGCATCATCAACATCGCCTCCAGCAACGCCGAGCTGGCCTCGATGAACCGCGGCGAGTACTGCATCTCGAAGGCGGGCGTCAGCATGGCCACGCGGCTGTGGGCGCTCCGCCTCGCCGAGTTCGGCATTCCCGTGTACGAGATCCGGCCCGGCATCATCGCGACGTCCATGACGGAGCCGGTGAAGGAGCAGTACGACGCCTTCATCGCCGAGGGCGGCGTGCCGCAGCGCCGGTGGGGGCAGCCGGAGGACATTGGACGAGCCGTCGCCATGCTCGCGCGCGGCGACCTCGCCTACTCGACGGGGCAAGTCGTCCGTGTGGACGGCGGCCTCATGCTGCCGGAGCTGTAGGCCCATGGCCCTAGAGGGGGCCTCGACCGAAGGCACCGTACGCCCGTCCTGATCGTTTCACCATCCTCACCGTAATCGGCATGACGCCTGTCCTTCAACGCTGGCTGGCCGTAGGGCTGGTCGGTCTTCTTTCCGTATCCGCCATGGCCCAACCGACGCGCATCCGTGACCTCGGCCTCGACCCGGGCATCTTCAATCCGGGACCGCTGAACGCCATCACTGACGTTGCCGGCGTGCAGGTGGGGCACCAGACGCTGATCGAGGGCGACGACGTGCGCACTGGCGTCACGGCGATCCGCCCGCACGAGGGCGCCCTGTATCAGGAGAAGGTGCCGGCCGCCGTCTACGTGGGTAACGGATTTGGGAAGGCGGCTGGCTTTCTGCAGGTGCAGGAGCTGGGCACCATCGAGACGCCCATCGTGCTCACGAACACGCTGAGCGTGGGCACGGCCGTCGAGGCGACCGTAGCGTGGACGCTCCGCCAGCCCGGAAACGAGGACGTCCGCTCGGTGAACGCCGTGGTCGGCGAGACGAACGATGGGTACCTGAACGACATCCGCGGCCAGCACGTGACGCCCGACGACGTGTGGGCCGCCATCGATTCCGCGACCGGTGGGCCGGTGGAAGAAGGGAGTGTGGGCGCCGGAACGGGGACGACAAACTTCGGCTGGAAGGGGGGCATCGGCACGGCCTCCCGCGTGTTGCCCAACGCCCTGGGCGGCTACACGCTCGGCGCGCTCGTCCAGACGAACTATGGCGGCCTCTTGCGCATCGACGGCGTGCCGGTGGGCGAGGCGCTCGGCCAGTACAGCTACCGCTCCGTGGTGGAAGGAATGGAGCAAAACGGGGCGGGAAGCCCCGATTCCGAAGACGAAGGCTCGTGCATGATCGTGCTAGCCACCGACGCGCCGCTCTCGCCGCGCAACCTGGAGCGCATCGCCAGGCGCGCCATTATGGGCCTCGCGCGGACGGGCAGTTTCATGAGCAACGGCACGGGCGACTTCGTGATCGCCTTCTCCACGCAGAACCGCACAGGCGAGGGCGACGTGCAGACCGTCGACCAGCTCGCCAACCGCGCGATGAGTCCGCTGTTTTTGGCGACCGTGGAGGCCGTCGAGGAGGCCGTCTACAACGCCTTGGCGGCCGCCACGACGATGCGCGGCCGCGA
>CAYFRX010000272.1:0-4309 GCA_964345515.1 uncultured Rhodothermales bacterium | reverse complement strand
GAGGAGGATGCCGAGGAGGATACACCGCCCCAGTTGGACGCCGATACTTCCCCTGCGTCGCCCTCAGGGCCTTCGAAGCCGGCGTCCGAGGAGCCGGCCCCCGATGCCCCTTCGCCCCAAACCGGTTATCGCGACCTCTTCGGCAAACCGGCGCTCCAGAAGAAACAAGACGACGCGTCCAGCACTAGCCCCGCGCCCGACGAGGGGGCCCCGGAAGACGCCGCTTCGGACGCTTCGCTCGCCACAGGCGATGGCGGGGTAGCGACGGCGCCCCCGCCCACGACGACGGGTGACTCTACCGACGAGGATTTTCAGCGACTGACATCGGTGTGGGAGGAGTTCGTTCGAACCGTGACGCAGGAGCGCATTCGGGTGGGATCGTGCCTGCAACACGCCGCCCCCGTCGAGGTGCAGAACGGCACGGCCCGCGTCGCCGTCCCCGACGCCTTCCACCGCCGCCAGCTGACCGATCACGAGCGCCTGCTGACCGAGCATCTTTCCAGCATGCTGGATCGCTCAGTGCATCAGTTTCGGTTTGTGGTGGAAGAAAACACGTCTCCGGACGAGGCCGGGGAAACTACCCAAGAAAGCGATCCGTACGAACGCATGCGTACACTTCGCAAGAAGCACCCGGTCATCGAGATGCTCTTCGATGACTTCGGCGGCGAGTTGGTGTGGTAGCCGGCTCCCTGCGCCCCTTTTCCCTTACGACTCCCCCTGAATCGACACGCAGTGACTCTTATGGCTAACGGCGGACAGAACATGGCGAACATGTTCAGCAAAATGATGGACATGCAGAACAAAATCTCAGCGGCTCAGGACGAACTGGCCGACAAGACGACGACGGCCGAAGCCGGCGGCGGCATGGTGAAAGTGACCGCCAACGGCGCGCAGAAGATTACGGCGATCGAGATCGATCCGGACGCCATCGATCCGGACGACCTGGAGCTGCTCGAAGACCTCATCATTGCGGGCGTCAACAAGGCGCTGGACGCGGCCAACGAAATGGCCCAGGACGAGATGCGCAAGTCGATGTCCGGCATGCTACCCCCCGGCATGGACCTCAGCCAGCTTGGCATGTAAGGAATGACGAATAGAGAGAATGTCGAGCGTCGAATGGCTTGAGAGCGGCCTGCTTACTCGACACCTCTATTCGACATTCCGCATCCGAAACTCGAAATTTCTCCCATGCAGTTTACCTCGGAATCGGTAGAGGCGCTGGTCGAGCAGTTTTCCAAGCTCCCCACCATCGGACGCAAGACGGCCCGGCGCCTCGCGTCGTACGTGCTCAAGATGCCGCGCGAGGAGATCGAGGAGATTGCCAGCGCGCTCCTGGCCGTCAAAGACCAGGTCCAGCGCTGTACCCAATGCCACGTCGCAACGGACCAGAATCCGTGTCCGATCTGCAGCTCGTCGAAACGCGACCGCTCTACCATCTGCGTCGTCGAAGAGTCTAACGACGTGCTCGCCCTGGAGCGCACGGGTGAGTACAACGGCCTGTATCACGTACTCGGCGGCGTCATCTCCCCCCTGGATGGCATCGGGCCAGATGACCTGCGCATTCGCGAGCTGGCGCAGCGCGTGGACCCCTCGTTCGAGCACTCCTCGGCTAGTGGGGACGAACACGTCGCCGAGCCCGGGACGGCCTCGACCAACGGCGCCACCGACGCCGACGAGGCGGAGTCCGTCAACGAGGTCATCCTCGCGGTCAACCCCAACGTGGAAGGGGATACGACGGCATACTACATCTCTCAACTTCTGGAGTCCTTTGACGTGCGCGTGAGCCGCATCGCCCGCGGCCTGCCCATTGGTGGCGACCTCGAGTACGCCGACGAAGCGACGCTGGCGCGGGCGCTCGAAGGGCGGGGCGACGCGTGAGTCCCGACGTGCGGGCAAGCCTTTTGCCACGGCACACCGCCCAACGGGCCTGCCAATCGCTAAGGGGGGCACATTATCATTGCGTGGATCCCACGCTGCGGGTTGAAAACTCGACGTCTGCATCGTACATAGCCTACGGTCTGCCGACTCGTCTTCCCGTTTGCTTTTTCACCCCTCCGTTGGGCGCGCGCAAACCGTTCCGCGGGGGCACAACTTTGCGCAACTAGCATGAAAATTTCGGTTATCGGTGCGGGCACCATTGGAACAGCCATCGTCCAAGAGCTGTGCAGACGCACCGATACAGTCACGCAGGTGCAGGTGTGCGACACGCGGTCGCGTTCGTTGCAGGCGCTCCACGAACGCGTGGATAGCTCCCTGCTACGCTCCTTCCAGATCGACGCGCGCGACCACAGCGTCCTCGGACCCATCATCCGAGGCAGCGACTGCGTGGTCAGTTGCGTTCCGCCTGAGCTCAACCCCGAGCTGGCCGCCTTGTGCCTCGACCGGAGCATCCACTTCTGCGATCTCGGCGGGAACGACTCCATCGTGCAGCAGGAGCTTGACCTGGACGAGCAGGCCCGCGAGAAATCGGTCTGGATTATTCCCAATTGCGGGCTCGCCCCCGGCCTCGTCAACATCCTGTGCCTCTACGGGGTCGACGAGTTCGACACCGTCAGCGCCGCTCGGCTCCGCGTGGGCGATGTGCCGCTGAACCCCGAGCCCCCGTTCCACTTTCGCGTCTCGTGGTCGGCCGAGCGCGTTATCGACGACTACACGAACCCGGCACTCCTGATCGAGAACGGCGAGATCAAGAAGGTGGATGCCCTCGCGCGCGACGAGGAGATTCAGTTTGATGCGCCCTTCGGGTCGATGGAGGCGTTCTGCACGCAGGGCGGCCTCTCTACACTGACCGATACGCTATCCGGTCGTGTCCAGATGCTTGATCACAAGACGATCCGCTGGCCAGGCCATGCCCACCAGATGCGCTTCGTCATCGGGCTCGGCTTCGGCGCGAATCGCAAGATCGACGTGCGCACCCACCTCACCTACCGTGACGTGCTCGTGCGCCGCATGCGCGATCGCCTCGGCGGGCCCCACGCCGATGCCGTGCTGATGCGCGTGCTGATCCGTGGCGAGAAAGACGGAGATCCCAAAACGCTCGTCTTCGAGATGGTGGAGCAGTACGACAAGAAGAGCGACCTCACGGCGATCAGGCAGTGTACCAGCGTGCCCACCGTCGAGATCGTCCGCCTCATTGCACAGAATCAGATGCCGGGCGGCGGCGCGTCGGTCCCAGAGCACGTGGTGCCGCGCGACCAATACTACGAGGCGCTCGTTGAGCAAGGGCTTAACGTGTCCAAGAAGTGGTACGACGGGTACGTGGACGTCACCGACCTGGAGCCGATGCAGCCGTCTGAAGCGCCGTCCTAGTCGGTAGCGGCCGAGGACGTGTGGTCGTGCACGATGCGCCATCCTTCCGGGCGCTGCCTGAGGAGCAGCGTGAACAACCCGCGCGGCGCGTCGTTGACCCGATCTAGGTGCCACGCTCCGAAAACGAGCGCCGAGCGCGGGGCCAGCAGTTGCACGTCGAGTCGGTCGAAGGACAGCGTGCCCATGGCGGCGCGGTCGGGATAGGCGTTGCGGTAGCGCTCCAGCGCGGCCTGCCACCCCCGATACATGGTTCCGCCAGATGCGAACCGGAGCGAGTCGGTGCGGGCGTATCCCGCCATGAAGGCCTCGAGGTCGCCCCGATTCCAGGCTTGTACCTGCTCACGGAGCAGCTCATGAATTGCAGTGCGTGCCGAAGCGTCGGTGCGCGGACCGCCACCGTCGGGTGCGGGCGATTGGCATCCGGTGCTCCCCACCAGCACGAGGCCGCCGACCAACGCGCTCCAAACGAGCAAATTGATTTTCATGATTATGGTATTTCTTTTGCGCCACGGTTCATCGATAATGAGGTGCAACAAGGTAATGGCCCCACAAGAGGCGTAAGGACACCCGCGCCCCCCGAATCCTTGCGGCGAATATAGGCAATCATTACCTTGGTTGGTACGCGCGGCCTGGGCGTACGGGCGTGCGGTCAGGTGGAAACACCTTCTCAGTGGCACTTGCTTATCCAATCCGTATCGTCTGCGTATCGGTCCGAACTGGTACAGACTTCGTCTCCGAAGCTAGAGCCCTGACGTGTGTTTTCCGTGCGGTGCCGCATGCCACCGTGGGCTCGCCTCTCAAGATTCTCAACGAGCAGAGGTTGTACCTGATACGTGCAGTCGCTTTCATCGTCTTTTTTTACCGGGCTTGCTAGGGCCACAAGGCATGCCGTGCCGTTAGGGCTCGGAGCACTTGCGGGGGCGTGTTGCACGGTGCTGCTGCTGGGGTCGTCCCACGCATCGGTCGTGCACCCGACCGGGCCGGCTCCCCTCCCGCTCCG
>CAYFRX010000271.1:0-4333 GCA_964345515.1 uncultured Rhodothermales bacterium | reverse complement strand
CTCGACGAGATCGGGGCCGATCGGAGAGCCGCGCTCATGGCGGCCAAAGCCATCGCCCAACGGATCATCGGGGAAAGCGAAGACGGCGACCAACCTCTCTCCGGCCTGGTGTACGACGTGTGGGGCCTTTATAATGAAGGCATGCCGCGTTGCCGCTTTACATCGCCGTACGAAAACCGCGACATCGTCTTCTCTGGTTTCTTCCATCGCAACGGCAATGAAGAGGGCTTCGTCGTGCGACGGAAAGCCCTCTCTCAGCACGAACTGGTGGAGTTGCTCCGCGACTGTACGCGATCCTCTGTGTAGCGTCGTCATTGCCGTCTGAACCAGTGGGCACGTGCACCGATCTCAGCGAACGCCATCCTGGCTTGCCACCTCGAACGTCGCCTCGCCTGTTGACCGCAGAAAGGCGTCCGTGAACGGTGCGGTGCGCCGCAACAACCGAAGCGCGGCCCGAGCGTCCGCTGCGTCGCCATATGGGAGCTCGACGCGATGGTAGCCCGTCTGGGCGTCGTGCCGGACGAGGGGTGCTTTCGGCAACTGCGGCGTGTGACGGCGCGCGAATCGGTGCGCGCGCACAGCATTCGAGAAAGCGCCCAACTGCACCCGATATGGCCCCACCGGCTCGGATGCCGTGCCCGCGCCCACGACGATGGCCCGCGTGCGTGAGGCGCGACCTGCTGTGCTCACTACCTCCAGGGTCACTTCGTACGTACCCGGCTCCGAAAACGCGTAGATCGGTGCCCGTGTGAAGGCGGTGGTCCCATCGCCGAAGTCCCATCGGTATTCGACGGGGGTTCCGCTCTGAAGAACGGGTTCGAAGACGATAGAGTCCCCCGGCTGGAGCGTGTCGGGAAGCACGCGGACGCGCTCGATGCGAAGCGGGGCCGGGGCGGGGTGGACACGCACCCGAAACGTGTGCAGCGGCGTCTCGTCATCGGCAGCATGCACGTCCGCGTGGTAGCGGCCCGGCGCGGCGAACTGCTTGGTGACCGTGCGGCCCTCGCGCACCGTCCCGTCACTGAACATCCACCGGAAACGGCGGGGGGACTCGCCCGTCGAGGCGTCGGGGATGATCTGAAAGCGGCCCATCTCGTTCACCGCCAAGGTCGAAGGGGCGGTCGCCGTCGAACTGGGGGTCGATGGCGTCTGCTGGGACGCCTGCGGCAGGGCGAATCGGGCGGGTAGGGGCAGGTTCTGGATCTTCAGCCCCAGTCCGGCCCAGCTCAGCCGGTCCATCCCGATGAAGCCGCCGTGTCCATCGAGGGCGTCGTCGGGGAGGGCGACGCTGGTCGCCACCTCGGCGAATACGGCCAGATGGCGACTGAGCGACACGTCGAGTCCGGCCGTGAAGGACGGCCCGAAGGCCCACCGCTCGACGATCTGAACGGATCCCTGTGGCGCGGACCACTCGGTGCGGAGGGGCGTGTGTCCGCTCGTGACGTGCATGCCCGCCTGCACGTACGGGGTGACGTAGGCCGAAAGATCCGGGAAGCGATAGTGCGTGAGCAGCTGCACGGTCTTGCGCGTCCGATAATTACGGACGTAGGACGGCGCTGCGTCCAGGTTCGCGATGGACGCATAGCTCGCCGTCTGGTACGCTATGCTCGCTCCGATCTGAGGAGACACCTGGAGGCCGACCTCCATGCCGATGCCATACGAGGACCGAGGGCAGCCCAGCGTCGAGCTACCACACGGACCGACGAGCAGCGACGGGCTGTTCTCGCCCGTGTACTGGGTGAGCCCCAGCCGGGGTTTGACGAAGGCTTCGAGCGAGGGCGATGGCATCTGGGCCTGGGCCAGACGCCCGGGCACGGCGAGGCTCACCGCCGTCAGCAGCACAATGGAAACAAAGCGGCGCATCGGAAGCACGGTTTGGTCGATGAGGAAGGGGCGATAAGCAGCGAGGCCCTACACCTCTGTCATCGACCGATGCACCGTCAGATTAAGGGTTTCGGGGGTGCAGCGCCCGCTGTTCGATTGGGGCGGGCGGACTACGACGCGGCGTCTTCAGGAGGTGGGGATTCGGCAAACACGTCGAAAACCGTGCGCTCGTCGGGCAACACGACCGCGACCACCGCCTCGGCTTCGGGATCGTACGATTCGACGAGTTGATGGAGCTGAGCCATCGCACTCTGGGCAATCTCGTCGCGATCTCCGCGAAACGTGAGATAGCGCAGCGGCTCCTCGCCCTCCGTGCTGGGGTGTTGGAGCGACACGACGATCGCACCACGGCCGCGCTGCCGATACTGCGCCCACGCGTGCCGCGCGATGGTCGCCCACTGCGTCGCCACGATGCGTTCGAGTAGGGGGCCAGGGTCTTCGTCGATAGGGAGCATGGGGAATCGTCCGGGCGGTGAAAGGAAGCGGACGTCGGAGGCCAACACGAAAGGCCCCGCCGGTCCGACGGAGCCTTTCGTTCCATTCAGCGCAGGTGCACGCCTCAGCGGTTGCCTCCTGATCCGCTGCTCATGCTGTCTTGGCGTGCGGACTGCACGGCTTGACCGATGCGGTCGCTCAAGGTGCTATCGGCCCGGGCCGCACGCATGACGGTGCCGAACCGTTCGGGGGTAATGCCGTCCGCAGACTGCAGCTTCTGCGTCATTTCCTGCTGAAACTGGTTGCGCACTTGCATCTGCTGCTCCCGGTTCTGCGCCTGCTTCATCTTCGGCGCGTACGTCTGCTGCAGCGCCTGCAGATCAAGAACTACTTCGGCGATCGTGTCGAGTTCGGCGTCGCTGACCTCCACGTCGGGGGGCGGGGCCGGCTGGCCCTGTTGGCCGCCCTGGGCGAGCGCAGTCGGGGCCAGAAAGAGGGCAGCGAGCATGAAAATTCCGATACGGCGGGTAAAGCGTGTCATAGGGAAATCCCTGTCAATGAGCAACGAACGTCGGTGCCTAGGTATGTGCACCCGTGCAAAATTCGTGAATAAGATACATCACATTTACCGGGCCTACAGAGAAGTGTGTCGAGGACTATAGCAAATTGTGGTAAAGAACAGGGGGCACGAGACGGGCGGAGCGGCCGATTTGTGCGTCATCCTGGGCCTTTCTACCTTGCGGATGCCTTCGTTGCGTACGTGTGCACCTGTGCCCTCCATGAACTGAACAACGCCCTACGTTATGCCCTTTCCACCTGTCGATCCGCCGTCTCGCACCCTGATGGGGCCGGGCCCCTCGGACGTCCCGCCGTCCATCCTGGAGGCCATGGCCAAGCCCACCGTGGGCCACCTCGATCCGGCCTTCATCGAGGTCATGGATGCGATCAAGGATCTCCTCCGCTATGCCTTCCAGACCGAGAATCGACTCACCATGCCGGTGTCGGGGCCGGGAACGGTGGGGATGGAAACGTGCATCGCCAATCTCGTTGAGCCCGGCGATACGGTCATCGTCGTAGAGAACGGGGTGTTCGGGCGCCGGATGAAGGCGATGGCCGCGCGGTGCGGCGCGAACGTCGTGTACGTCGAGGAGCCCTGGGGCCGCGCCATCCGTCCGAGCGTGCTGGCGGAGACGCTGGAGCAGCACCCGGAGGCGTCGGTCGTCGCATTCGTGCACGCCGAAACCTCTACCGGCGCGCTGTCGGACGCGGAGACGCTCGTCGACCTCGCCCATCAGCACGGCTGCCTCGCCATCGTCGATGCCGTGACGTCCCTCGGTGGCGTGCCCGTGCGGGTAGACGCGTGGGACATCGACGCCATCTACACGGGCTCGCAGAAGTGCCTCTCGTGCACGCCGGGCCTGTCCCCCATCTCGCTAAGCGACCGCGCCGTCGAGCACATCCGCAACCGCGCGACGCCCGTGCAGAGCTGGTTCATGGATCTCACGCTTGTAATGAAATATTGGGACGACGAGAATGGACGCTCGTACCATCATACGGCCCCCATCAACGCGCTGTATAGCCTGCACGAAGCGCTGCGGCGGCTACACGAGGAGGGCTTAGAAGCGGCGTGGGCGCGCCACCGTCAGCATCACGAAGCACTGAAAACCGGACTCGCGCAGCTCGGGCTGGAGTACATCGTGCCGGAGGGCGAGCGCATCCCGCAATTGAATGCCGTGACGGTGCCGGACGGCATCGACGAGGCCGCCGTGCGCCACATGCTGCTCCACGAATATCAGCTGGAGGTCGGCGCCGGGCTGGGCGATATGGCCGGCGATATCTGGCGGATTGGGCTCATGGGGTACAGCTGCCGCGCCGAGAACGTGCAGACGTGCCTGCAAGCCATCGGGCAGGCGCTCCGGGCGCAGGGTCTCGACGTCGACCCGGACGCGGCCATGGCATCAGCGGAGAAGGCGTTGGCCCATCAGCAAGCAGCCGCGGCGTAGCGCGCGCCAAT
>CAYFRX010000270.1:0-4338 GCA_964345515.1 uncultured Rhodothermales bacterium | reverse complement strand
GGTCGTTCGTG
Source organism: uncultured Rhodothermales bacterium (assembly GCA_964345515.1). Taxonomy (GTDB): domain Bacteria; phylum Bacteroidota; class Rhodothermia; order Rhodothermales; family Salinibacteraceae; genus JAAAPH01. The sequence goes on along the minus strand of CAYFRX010000270.1, from coordinate 4,327 downwards.
ATGGCCCAGAAGGTGGCCACCATCACCGTCGTCCAGATGTCGCCGAGCACGTAAAACGACCACACGCCCACTTGCCCGAGCCCTTCGATGGTGAGGGCGAACAACACGAAGAGCCCGCCAAATACCGCGCTGAAAGCCGCCACGAGCTGCTGCCGCGAAAGGCGAGTCGAAAGCCACGTGAACGCCACCACAACGGCGTAGGCGACGAACATGTTGAGCACCTTGCCCATCTGCTCGGCCTCGGCGCCGGAGAGCGTCCACCCCACCATCGTGATCGGGTCGTCGCCGAAGTAGCTGATGAGTAGCCCGCGCTTGAGCGGCTTGAGCACCCAGAAGACGGCAATCACGAGGAAGAAGTAGAACGAGAGCCCGAACGCCTTCGGCGCCTCGCCGGAACGGATGTCGAAGAATCGGTCACGGATCGTCTGGAGCAACGCCATGGCAGGTCAGGGAGCAGGAAAGCAAGCAGCGTCGAGCGCAATCTACGGGGTGCCGTTGGTAGACACGGGTGCCTCTGGAAGCGCGGTGGGGGCCGCCGACCGCCAGCGGTCTGGGATCACGGTCCACACGGGGACCGTGTCGGGGAGGCCCTCGGCGTGGCGGCGAATGCCTACCACCTCAGGAGCTGCCTCGCGGCGCACATACACTTCGGTGACGCCCGGATGCCCAACGCGGGCAAACGCACCCACAACGTAGTCGGCTTCGGGGTTCGGCAGCGCCGCGGACGGCGTGGCCAGCGTGTCTCGGCCAAGCGCCTCGGCGCGGCGCCCCGTCACATTGTCGAACGTGAACCAGCGAACGGCGTATCGCGCGTCGAGGGCTTCCTTGGGAGCGGTGAGATCCGCAAACGTTACGTGCCCGCCGGCCACGGTGAACCGGTCGAAGCCGCCGCCGTGGTCCAGGTAGGCCGCCGCGATCTTGTCCCGACGAGCGATCAACGCACGGGTGACGTACTCAGTAGCACGGGGATCGGTGTAACGGCCGGTCTCGACCAGCGCGCGGAGCTCTGCATCGGTGAAGTGTGCAATCTGCTTTGCCATCCAGAAAGCATCGTCGCGATCCATGTTGGAGAACGCAGGATTACGATACTGCGGCTTCCACTTTTCCGGATCGAAATATTTGATGCGATACCGGCCCACAGCCGGAAGGCCGGGCGTGTCCTCCCGCGTCCAGGGCCGCCCGGCGAACCCGAGCGTCACGGCGCTCAGCAGGACACGGTCGACGTCGGCGATGTACTCGCGGCCGACCCACGCCGCCTTCGGCCCAAGCGGCCCGCCGCCGAATGTGGTGCCAAAGTCGATCAGGTGGTGCTGCACGAACGAGCGACCGTCTTCCTCGACGTACATGTCGAGCGAGTTGACGCTGCGCGAGTCGTCGTGATTGAGCCAGGCGGCAGCCACGCGCAAGCCCCGGAGCTCGCGCCGCATCTCATGCGGGAAAATATCGTTGCCGTCGTCCGGCCGCGTGCTGTGATAGCGAAACGGTCCCAGCGGACGGCCTTCCAGAAAGCGGCTCGCCAGCGCGCGGTACGAGCCGTCGGGATATTGGGCGACCTCGCTGAGGATGCCGTCGATGGCTGCGGCGTCGAGTCGCTCCTCATTGCCCGTGGGTCCCGTGTAGGTGGCCTCAGGATCCTCGGCGAGCTGGCTCCGGTCGAAGCGGACGAGGTAGTTTTCAGGAACATGGTAGCCCAGCGCGTAAAAGATGCGCGTCGCAATGGCCTCGGCGCCGGTCGACAGTTCCATGAAGCCGGGCGCGTCAAACTTGAGCAGGTACCGGTCGCCGCTCTCGTCCACGATTGTCAGACCGGAGGACTTGCCCTCGCTCTTCCCGCCGACCACGCGCCACGAGCCTGTCGAGTCGGGGCCGTCGTCGCGCAGGGGGCCGCGGCGGAGCTCGGCCTCGGTCATCCGGTCGTAATAATGCCGGGGTTGGTACCAGCTGGAGCGCGGCACCTCGTCCAGCGTATTGATATTCATAGCCTTCCCGCTTGTCCGTCCGGCCTCCCGGACGGCTTGCTCGACGTAGTCGTAGTAGTCCGAGAGCGCCCGCTCTGCCGGAGGCGGAACGTCAGCCCGGTCGGGATCCACGGCGACCGGGTCGTCCGGCACAAACACCTGGGCGGCAGCCGGGCTGGCTGTGAGGCATGCCCCGAGGGCGAACAGTACCATGTAGAAAAGCGAAGAACGCATGAGCGTCGGAAGCTTGAACGTTAAAAGCTGCTGCTGAAGCGAACGATGAAGCGAACGTCCTCGGGGCTGCGCGCTACCTCCAGCCGCACGAGCGTCGACCGGTCGGTCACGATGCGCAGACCGCCGCCCACCGACGTGTTGAGGTCGGTGAGCCCCCAGGCGGTCGCGTGGTCGAACGTCTTGCCTGCATCGGCGAAGAGGACGAGATCCGCCATGTGCCAGATCTGCCAGCGGTACTCGGCGTTGTACACGAGCGCATGCAGGTCGCGGAATCGAAACGTGTCGTATCCGCGGAGCGTGTGGGCGCCCCCGAGGTATGGCAGCTGGTAGAACGGAACGCGGGCCCGGTTATCTGGGTCGGTGAGTACGGTGCGATGCCGCAGCGCGAGCGTGTGGTACTTGCTCCAGAACGAAAGGTACTGTTGCGCCTCGACGGTAAGCTGTGCATAGTCGCCGTCGGTGTTCGTCGACTCGAAGTAGCGCTCGGCCCCAATCGTGAGCAGTGTGCCGGTGTGGGGGCTCAGCGGCCGGTCGGTGAGCGCGTCGGTGTTGGGCGTGTACCGCTCCCCGAAGCCGCCCTCGTAGCGCGCGTCGCGCGTGTCCCAGATCAGATGGGCCGTAATACCTGTGTAGCGCGTTCGTTCGGAAAAGGGAATCGATGGCCCGCCGGGCTCGTCGTACTGGTTGTTCGGATCGGGGTCGGGGTCGTACTGCGCGTAGGCGCCGCCCATGGCCAGTGTGAGGGCCGACGTGGGCCGGAGGCCAAACACGCCTCCCGTGGTGAGGTCGCCCACGTCGTAGCGGATCTCATTCCCGATGGAAAAGCCGTCCTCCAGCAATTGCGTGTTTTGCGCGGTGACGGTAAACCGATCGCGGCGGTCGCGCCAGCGTACGTAACTGTATCCAAACCATCGGGGTTGCCGGTAGCCGGCCGTGGCCTCCAGGGCCCAGTACCCGCGGTGGCTCCCGCCGGCGGCCAGGAACACGTCCACGTCATCCCGCCGGAAGAACGGCACGTAGGCCAGCCGTCCCCCGACGCCTGTCTCCGGCCCGATGCCGCCAGGCAGGACGCGAACCGGCGTTTGCAGCGCGCCCGTGATCAGTTGTGGCACATTGTTTTTCTCAGTCCACAAAAGAGCCGATTCGAGGCGAGTGCGCGGCGTGGGAGGGAGGTCTGCTTCGGTCTTGGCTTCGCGGGCGGCTTGCAGCGCGGCGCGGCGCGAGGGCGCGTCGTCAGACGTGGACTGCCCGTGGGCGGGTGCCACGCTCAACGCGGCCCACACCAGCACGACGAGGGACGCCGTGAAAAATCGCCACGGGTTGCTGTTTCGGAGGACGTATCGGTGAAGCATGCGAGGCGCAGTGCGGGGGATGAATGTTTTTTGTGCAGGAGGAACCTTCTTCGCGCAGGCACTGCACGAGTCTGCTCAACAGAGATACCGTTACAGTCCCGTTGGATCCGCGCGGCGGCGAGCTCCAGACGGGCGGGCCTGCCCGTCGCGCCCGATGACGAGTTCGTCCAGCAGTGCGGGCGCCTGCGGCGCGTCGACATCGACTTCGAAGGTTGCCACCTGGAGCGAATCGGCAGTGGCCGCGACGCGCGAGTAGTGGTACACGGACTGCTGCATGACGGGTTCGATGGGGATGCCCTGTTCGTGGTAGCGCGCCAGCCGCGCGTCGCGCACGTCAGCCGGCGTCTCGGGCCGCACCACGGCGCCGCCCCCGCTGCTGATGACCTGATGCAGCAGCCGCTCGCCCTCGCCCTGCCGGTAGCGAAGCCGGTTGCGCTCGTAGAGGTGCTCGTGGCCGGAGAGCACGAGCTGCACGCCGTGATCCTTCAGCACGTCGAGCAGCGCCCGGCGCTTGGCCGGCAGGTCTTTTCCGTTGGCCGCGCTGTACCAGTCCGAATCGTGCATGGCCAGCGTGAGGACGGGGTGGTGCATGGCCACAATCTTGAAGGGCCGATCCGCCCGTTTTGCGAGCTCGCGCTCCAGCCATGCCGGCTCGTCGTCCCCCACGAACCACCGGTGGAAGAGCGTCTCCTGCTGCTCATCATCGAGGTACTGATCCATGTCGACGAGCCGGTTCGAATCGAGCACGAAGATGGCGGCGTGCGGCAGGTCGATCACGTAGAA
>CAYFRX010000269.1:0-4360 GCA_964345515.1 uncultured Rhodothermales bacterium | reverse complement strand
ATGCGATGGACGGGGCCTCGCGAGACCCGGACATTTTGAAACGGAAACGGTATGAGGGGTTGTATGCGGGCGTGAGGGAGATTGCGTTTCCCCCGCGCTCCCATACGGCCACGCAACTCAGGCTCAGTGGGTTTGCGCACCGGGAATCAGAAGCTCACCTGCAGCCCGTTGCGCAGTTCGACATCCAAATCCTCCACATTGTCCGGCGGGCGGCTGTCGTAGTACAGGTTGAGCGTCGTGCTGAGCGTGACGTGGCTCGTGATGGCCACGGCGAGCGACGCGTCGTGCAGCACCCGGATGTCGCTGAACGCGTCGAGCCGGGGCTGAACGTACACCGTGCTGACAAACGATGTCTCGTCGCTCAGCTGGATGCGCACGTTCAGGTAGTTACTCCACCGCACAATCGACTGCCGGGCAGGGTGGCCGATGACTTTACCCGCGTTCAAGTTTTCGTGCTCGAACATCACCGTCGTGCCCTGGAACACGCCAATCGTGCCGGTCTCGACGTACCGAAACCGCGCGCCGCTTCCCACCAGCACCCGAAGCTGCAGCAGCTTGAAGCCGTCCTGCTGGAGCTGTGTGAACGACTCCCCAACGAGCCACGGCGTCACCTCGTAGTTGTAGCGCAGGTGGCTGAATGCGCGGTTCTTGAACGTCGCATTGCCCCCCTCGCCGTACCGCAGTTGTCCGGTGAGAAACGTGTAGTGGCGCTCGCGGCGATAGTCGAACCGCGTGTTCAGGCCGATTTCGAACAGATCGGAGTTCCCGGACTCGATGAGGAAGTCGCCGCCCAGTGTCGTTGCAAATCCGTCAACGTCGAAGGAGCGCATTTTCTCGGTATTGATCTGGGCGACGGCCGGAGGTCTCGCCGTGCTCACCATTACGATAGTGGCGACGGCGACGAAGAGCATTCGCATGGGCAAAAGTCAGAGCTTGTGATAGAAGGAAGGGAAAGCAGACGTGGAAACGAGGTGTCACAGCGCCTTGGACTTGAGCCATCAGCCGACATCCATCCAGCGAGCGAGGGCTTCGCAGACCGCATCCCCCGCGGCCGTCGCATCGATAATCGCAGCGACGTCGCGAGCGGTCTTGGACTCGTCCGCGCAGATGCGCCGGTAATCGCAGAACGCGCAGGCCCTGCGGCGCTTCTGTACGTGCGGGAACGCGCCCTGTGCCGCCAAGTCGAGCAGGGGCTCCAGCTGCTGGGCGAGGGTTTCACGCGGGGGCGGCGAGGCGGCCAACCGCTGGCCATAGGCGCGGTCGTTGGCGAAGAAGTACCCGGAGCGAGCCACGGTGCCCTCTGCTTCGTCTTCCGCTAGCATGTCTTCGAAGGCGTAGGCGTAGAGGACCCACTGGAGGCGCTGACCTGCGGCGCCGAGGTCCTGCTCGTCAAACCCATGCATCGACCCCGTTTTGTAGTCCCAGATGGCGTAGTCGCCGTTCGGGAAGCGATCCACCCGGTCGATGCGCCCTTCGAGCTGGAGCTGCACGTCGTCGTTCAGTGCGACGATGACGGGCGTCGGGCGATGCGGACGCCGGGGCACACCCTGCCCAAAGCTGAGCTCAAACGCGACGGGTTTGGACTCGGACTGCTGCGCCTCAGCGGCCAAGAAGACGCGAGCAGCCCGTTCGAGCCGCCGCCGATCGGCCCGAAACGCGGCCTCATGCTGCACGAGGATGCGGTCGCGATACGCCTCAGTTTTTTGCTCCAGCAGTGTCCTGAGCGTGTCGCCGTGCACCTCCAGATCTGGGACGTCGCCGTCGAGGCGGTCCATGAACGTGTGGAAGAGCTCGTGCAGCAACTGACCGAACTGGAGCGGATCCAGCCAGCGAGTGGGGTCGTCCTCGGGCGCGTCCGGCGGCTCGACGTCGAGGACGTATTTCAGGAAGTAGCGATAGGGACAGGCCGCGAGCGTTTCCAGCCGCGAGGCCGACACAGACACCCGTCCATCGCCCAGCGCATGCTGGGGGGCCGGACGGCCGGTCAGCCCGTCGAACCGCATCAGGAAGGTGATTCCGGCGTCGGCGAGGGCGTTCGTGGTAGTCACAGCTCCCCCGTCCGGCACCACGTCGGCGAGCGCGTCCAGCGCCCTGCGTGCCCGATACAGTTGCTCCCGCTCCGCCTCGCCGTCTTCGTCGCAGCGATCCTCCAGCCGGGCAATCAAGTGCCGATGGCGATGGCGGCCGGGGCCGTGGTGCCCGCGCTCAAGCACGGCCGCAACGGCCGGCCCGGCGGGCGGCGACGACACGTCCCGATCGAACGTCAGCAAGCGGGCCCGGCAGAGCGCGGTGAGAACGGCGGTGTCGAATCCCTGAGCCATCCACCGGAAAAAGCCCCGCAGTGCTTGGCCGGACGGCGCGGACAACACGGGCCGGCCGGTGGCAAACGTCATCGGCACGTCAAAGCGCTCAGCGGCCGTCAGCAGTGCGTTCAGATAGGGATCCTCAGCCGTGTACGCGATCTCCACCTGATCGAACGGGAGGTCGCGGCTGAGCACGTCGCGGAGCACCCCGCGCACTGCCGCCCTTGCCCCCGGTGCCGTACGAAGCCGTGTGCACGTCCGATCGTCCGGGGTCAACCCCATGCTCCACAGCGACGCGGCCGGATGCAGCGCGCCGACCGCCTCCTCCCGCGGCGCGTCCTCCCATCGGCGGGCCGGGCTATCGGGCGGCGGGGCAACGGGCGTGCCCTCGGAACGCGGCTGGCCCATGCGCATGATGCGATCTCCGACATAGGCCCGCACAAACCGCAGGGCCCATTCGGACAGCGGCGTGGTGTCCAGGATGGCGTAGGCGGCCTCCGGCCGAACGGCTTGCTTCGCGCCCTCCCGAAGGAGGGTCACGACATCGTAGAGCTGCTCGGCCGCCAGGCGCGTCTCATAGGCATCGAGCACGCGCGCCAAGGCCTCGCGCTTGGCAGCCGGCAGGGAGGCTTTGCGAAGCGCAGACGGGGTGATGCCTGCAGCTCGTACGTCGCGTATCGTGCGCAGCAGGATGCCTCCCCTGCTTGGAAGCGGCCGGAGCGACGCCTCTTGCTCCAGGTCGTCCACCACCTCTTGGAGCAAAAAGCGATCGGATCCGCCTGCGAGGCGGGTCCATCCGCAGGCCTGCAGCCGGGGCGCGACGTGACGCTCGGCCCAGGCGGCCGGCGTGGTGATCTGCAGATTGATGCAATCGATCCTGCGCCGCGCCAAGGCCGATGTCAGGTTCACCCCGACCTGCTCGTTGGGGGCAAACAACACCTTGAGATGAATGGGATGCGCGGTGCAGAACGCATCAAGCTGGGCGAGGAGGTCAGGCAACATGCAGGCAGCCAACAAACATCAGCAACGAAGGGGCCGGGCTAACATAGGAAATACCACCCCCGATTGCCGAACGGCTGTTTCGACCTCACGTCATCTGACCGATGATGACCATGATCGCCACGAATCCAGCGAGGATGCCCAGGGCAATGATGATTTGACGACGTACTCTCCGGTTCATAATAACCTCCATGCGTTCAGTCATCCCTCTATGTGGGAACGCAGATGTCACCCCCCTGCGCTACGTATTAAATTCTCGTAAACCGTTGTTGTTTTCAAGAGTCTCCCTGCACGACCGTCGATGGCCTCCATGCTTCTTGCCGACACCTCCACCCTTCCTGACAACCCGTATCGCCTGTTCGACGCATGGTATACAGCGGCGGACGCCTGCGAAGCGATCATGTACGCGAGCGCTATGTGCCTGTCGACCGTCGATGGCGACGGAAGGCCCGACGGCCGCATCGTGCTGATGCACGATATCGGGCCCGCCGGCGTTGCGTTCTTTACCGACCGTCGCTCGCGCAAGGGCCGTGCGGTGGACGCGGTGTCCCACGCGGCCCTCACCTTCTACTGGGGACCCTTGGAGCGCCAAGTGCGCATGCGCGGCGCCGTGCATGCGGCTTCGTCTGAGGAGGCTGATGCCTTTTTTGCCGAGCGCCCTCGGCGGAGCCAGGTGACCGCGTGGGCATCTACGCAGAGCAGCGCGGTCGCTAGTCGGGCGGCGCTGGAAGCCGCGATGAACGACGTGGAGCGCCGTTTCGCCAACCACGAAACAATTCCACGCCCGCCGTACTGGCAGGCCTACCGCGTGGTGCCTGACGCCATCGAGTTCTGGCAGGCCCGCGCCCGCCGCCTGCACGATCGCATCCTGTACACGCCAAACGGAGACGGCTGGACCCGCCAGCGTCTCGCTCCCTGAGGCGACGTCGAGCCGTGCGGTGAGATGCCAGTTCCTCGATCCCATGCGAAAAGCCCCACCACGGCGGGTGCCGGGCGGGGCGCGGAGCCAACGGTCGGACTCGAACCGACGACCTGTCCCTTACGAGGGGACTGCTCTA
>CAYFRX010000268.1:0-4396 GCA_964345515.1 uncultured Rhodothermales bacterium | reverse complement strand
TGCGGTGATGGATTTTGGCGCGCGCGGTCCGTAGCGTGTTGATGGGGAGGCGTTGCCCCTCGCCGCAGTCTTCACCGGTTCCATCACAGCACGCTACGACTCGTCTATGCCCGTCCCCCTCTGCTTCTGTCGTTCAATCTCACGCGCCACGTTCGTTGCCGTCGCTGTGTGGAGCCTTGCGCTCGCGGCACCTGCGACGGCCCAGGACCCGGCCTCGGCCGACGAGGCGCCTCGTGCCATGACGCTGGTCGACCTGATCTCGATGCCTGGGGTGGAGGGGCCGCGCCTCGCGCCGGAGGGAGACCGCATCGCCTTCGTGAAAGAGACGGCGGACTGGGACCGCAACCGGCGAGTCGAGCACATCTGGATCACACAGCGGGACGGTGACGAATCGTTCCAGCTCACCAACGGCGAGGACGGCGAGGACTCGCCCCGCTGGTCGCCGGATGGCACGCGCCTCGCCTTCCTGGCCGACCGCTCCGACACGCTGGAGACGCAAATCCACGTGATCAACCCCGACGGCGGGGAGGCCCAGCGACTGACTGCGCACCCGACGGCGGTGTCCGACATCCAGTGGGCACCGGATGGCCGGTGGATCTACTTCCGCGCCGACGATGAGCCGTCGGTCGCCGAGAAGGCGCAGGACGACGCGCAGAACGACGTGATTGCCTTCGAGGAGGATTACGAGCACCGCCACCTGTGGCGCGTCGATGCGAACACCGGCGACGCGGAGCGCATCACGGACGGCGACTGGACGGTGACCGGCTACCGGCTGGCGCAGGATGGCGAACACGTCGCCTACCACCGCGCGCCCACGCCGCTCCTCGACGACCTCGATCAGTGGGAGGTGTGGGTCATGTCGGCGACAGGCGAGGGCCACCGGCAGATCACCGACAATGCCGTGCCCGAGTGCGGCGCCCGCCTCTCGCCCGATGGCTCGCAGGTGCTCTTCCGGGCCGATGCCAACGCCGACTTCAACTTCTACTACAACGCGAACCTGTTCGTCGCGTCGGTCGACGGCGGTGCGCCGCGCCTCCTGCTGGACGACGTGCCCTACGAGATAGACGACGCGGTGTGGGCGCCGGACGGCAACGCCATCTTTTTGTCCGCCAACACCGGTGCGCGCCAGAACCTGTTTCAGATGTCGCTCGAGGACGAGCAGCTGCAGCCGCTGACGGAGGGCGATCACGCCGTCGGCGACTGGAGCTACCATCCCGAGGCGGGCCGTCACGCCTTCACGGTGGCCACCCCCCAGAATCCGGGCGACGTGTGGACGATGCCGGAGCGCGGCGGCACGTGGACCCGCGGGACGCGCGTCTTCGAGGACGTGAGCACGACGTACCGGCTGCCGCGGCAGGAACTCGTCACATACGACGGCCGCGACGGGACGCCCGTCGAAGGGCTCCTCTTCTATCCGCTGGACTATCAGGAGGACGAGCGGTATCCGCTGGTCGTGCAGACGCACGGCGGGCCGGCGTCCTCCGATCAGTTCGGGTTTGGCTCCAGCTGGGACTATCCCCACGTGCTCACGGCCATGGGCTATATGGTCTTCCAGCCGAACTACCGGGGCAGCACGGGCTACGGCGACGCCTTCATGCGCGACATGGTGGGCCACTATTTCAACGAAGCGCACCGCGACGTCATGGCGGGCGTCGATCATCTCATTGCGGAGGGGCTCGTCGACGGCGAGCGCATGGCCAAGATGGGATGGAGCGCGGGCGGCCACATGACGAACAAGATCATCACCTACACGGATCGCTTCAGAGCGGCGGCGTCGGGGGCCGGCGCGGCGAACTGGATCTCCATGTACAGCCAGAGCGACGTGCGCATCTACCGGACGCCCTGGTTCGAAGGCACGCCCTGGCAGGAAGACGCGCCCATCGACACGTTCTGGCAGAACTCGCCGCTCGCTGACGTCGCCGCCGTCCGCACGCCGACGATCTTCCTCGTTGGGCAAGAAGATAACCGCGTGCCCATGCCGCAGTCGGTCGAGATGTACCGCGGCGTGAAGGCGCACGGCGTGCCGACCCACCTGTACGTGGCGCCGCGCGCGGCCCACGGCTGGAGCGAGCTGCGCCACCGTCTGTTTAAGGCGAACGTCGAGCTCGCCTGGTTCGAGCGCTGGGTGCGCGAGCGGCCGTACGACTGGGTGCAGGCGCCCGGCGACACGGACGAGGAGACGGCCGTGCCAGACTGGGTGCCTACAGAGTCGCCCTGACAACCGGGTCCGTGCTGCGACTATGAACTGACTGTTACACTGCATCCGCTCTTACGCCATGACGCGCCGCCTCTGTTGCTTGATCGGTGCCGGACTGCTCGCTGTGATCCTGTGGCCCTGCACGGCGCAGGCGCAAGAGATGGTGGGCTACTACGACCAGGACTTCCTCGCCGCGCCGCCGGCCAGCTTCGAGGACGGGCTGCACGGCTTCGCGAACCCGGCCGTGCCCCAAATCGTGGACGACAACCTCCGATTCGTGTGGACCACGGACGGACGCGACCTTAGCTCGATCCAAAGCTGGGGCGTCTTCTCATCGATGGGTGGGCTGGGCTCGGCGGTCGTGCGCCGCAACGTGGGAAATCTGCGCACGACGGGCTGGCACGTGAGCCTGGCCGGCGGCAACCGGCGATTCGCCCTCGGCCTCGGCTACCAGGGCTACAGCGGCGACGCCACCGCCCTCGGCCGCTACAACCGCCTGACGACGGGGACTGTGCTTCGGCCCAGCCCCTACGTATCGGTCGGGCTCATCGGCAACGTGTCGCTGGAGACGGACGACCGCGAGGCCGTGGCGGAGGTCGGCGTGCGGCCGCTCGGCACGCCCCGGCTCACGCTCTTCGCCGATGCCGCTGTGGCCGACGGGCAGGCGCTCGTCGATGCGCCATGGAGCGTAGGGGCCGCCGTGCAAGTCGCGGAGGGTGTCAACCTCGTCGGGCGGGTCTTCGAGAGTGAGGCGTTCAGTTTCGGATTGCGATTCGACCTCGGGCGGGCCGGCATCGAGAGCCAGTCGCGCTTTGACGCGGGCGGCGCGTACGCGTCGCAGGCCAACAGCGTGCGCCTCGGCAGCTATGTGCCCAACCTCATCGGCGAGCGGGGGCTGACGGACGACCGGCACCTCGCGCTCCGGCTGGATGGTCCCGTCCCGTACCGCACGACGCGCTTCGCCGCGTGGCAGTCCGACGCGCCGGCGCGCTTCTATGAGGTGATCCGCACGCTGGAGCAGGCCGCTGGAAGCGACCGCGTCGATGCCGTGGCGCTGAACCTGGCTGGGCTGCAGATCACCCCCGAGCAGGCGTGGGAGGTGCGCACCGCGCTCGAAGACGTCCGGCAGGCCGGCAAACAGGTCGTCATCTACCTGGAAGAGGCGGGCATGACGACGTATCACCTCGCCAGCGTGGCCGATCGCGTCGTGCTCGATCCGCAGGGCACGCTCATCCTGCCGGGCTACGTGCTCAGCCGCACGTTCCTCGCCGGCACGCTGGACAAGCTCGGGCTCGGCTTTCAGGCGTGGCGCTTCTTCGAGTACAAATCCGCCGCCGAGATCCTGTCGCGCACCGGCTTCTCCCAAGCCGACAGCCTGCAGCGCCAGCAGTATGTCGACGATCAGTACGCCCTCGCCCGCCGCGCGGTGGAAGCCAACCGGCCGATCGCCGCTGACTCCTTGGACCGCATCATCGACGAGCAGGTGGTGCTCACCGCACAGGACGCGCTCGACGCGGCGCTCGTCGACACCCTGGCCCGCTGGTCCGAGCGCGATGAGTTGCTGGCGGACGTGACGGGCACGAGCACGCGATCGATCTCCGCGGATGATCTCGATGAAATCCAGACGGCCTCGCGGCAGTGGGGCGAGCCGCCGAAGATCGCGCTCGTCTACGGCATCGGCCCGACGGCGCTGACGTCCGGCATCGAGGCGCGCACCCTCCGCGATACGTTTCAGCGCCTGGCCGATGATGACGACGTGGCTGCTGTCGTCTTCCGCGTCGATTCGCCGGGCGGGAGCGGGCTGGCCTCCGACCTCGTGGCCGAGGCGCTCCGCACGTGTGCCGAGAAAAAGCCGGTCATCGTGAGCCAAGGGCAGGTGGCCGCCTCGGGGGGCTACTGGATCTCGACGTACGCCGACTCCATCGTGGCCGGGCCGAACACGGTCACCGGCTCCATCGGCGTCATCGGCGGGTGGATCTACGACGACGGCCTGAGCGACAAGACGGGCCTCGCATACGACGCCGTGCAGCGCGGCGCGCGGGCCGACCTGCTCAGCGGGCTGAGCCTGCCCGGCCTCGGCGCGCAGCTTCCCACGCGTCCGCTGACGGAGGACGAGCTGGCCCGCGTCGAAGACGTCTTCCGGCAACTCTACGGCGAGTTCGTGGCGAAGGTGGCCGCCGGGCGCGACACGACCGAGGC
>CAYFRX010000267.1:0-4410 GCA_964345515.1 uncultured Rhodothermales bacterium | reverse complement strand
GCTGGACGAAGAGGACGAACGGCCTGCCCGCGATGGGCTCGGTCAACGTTATCATCGAGCATCCGGACAACCCGAACGTGCTCTTCGTGGGCACCGAGCACGCGCTCTTCGCCACGACGGACGGAGGCCAGCAGTGGGCCGAATTCATGCCCAACCTGCCCACCACGCTGTATGACGATCTCAAGATTCATCCGCGCGAGAAAGACCTCGTCGTCGGCACGCACGGGCGGAGCATCTGGGTGCTGGATGACACGACGCCCCTCGCCGAATGGACGGGCGCGGCTACGTCGGCCCCGGCGCATCTGTTCTCCATGCGGCCGGCGTCGCTGCATCACTTCTGGAAGAACACGTCGTATCGCGGCCAGGCGGCCTACGCCGGCGAAAACCCGGCGTTTGGCGCGCCCATCAGCTACCACCTGAACGCGCCGGCCGACTCGGTGCAGCTCGTCGTACGCGACGAGGAAGGCACCGTCGTTCGCCGCCTGACGGGGTCCGGCACGGACGGCGTGATCCACCGCGTGACGTGGGACCTGGCGTATCCGGCGCCACCCTCCAGCGACTACGACCCCTCGCGAGAGGGGCTGACGATGCCCGAGACGATCCTGCCCGAGCCCAAGCACCCGCTCGACCTGCAGGGGCCGTTCGTCGCCCCCGGCACGTACAGCGTCACGCTCCGGGCCGGCGACGCGCAGGATACGCGCACCGTGGAGGTGAAGGGCGACCCGCAGATGCCCCACATCACGCAGGCGCAGTACGAATCGCGCGAGCGGTTCCTCGTCGACCTGCTCGCCATGCAGAATCGAGCCTGGGACGCCACCGAGCGGGCCGAGGCCATCGCGGAGGAGCAACCCAACAGCGAAGCCGCTGCCACGCACGCCGACCGGCTGGACGACCTCCGCGACGACATCTACGACCTGGCGGAATTCTACAATCGGGACGGGGTCACGCAGCCCACGCTCCATCCGCCGACGAAGCAGCACCGGCAGGAGAAGACGCGGCTCAAGCAGGCCCTCGCCGACGCGCTCGATGCGTTCGAGGACTTCGCGAAGGACGAGCAAGCCGAGTGAGCAACGCCGAGAGGCCGACGATGACGCGCAGCGCGTTCTATCTGCTGATTCTCGCCATCACGCTTGGGGGATGTGGACAGGACATGTCGGCCTCCCCCGACGTGCCGGCGGCCTCCGACGCCCGGGGCAAGCTCTTCATCATCGGCGGGGGAAGCCGGCCAGACGCCATGATCGACCGCATGGTCGACGCGTCGGGCGTGCGCGACGGCGGCTATGCCGTCATCCTCCCGATGGCGAGCTCCGAGCCCGACGCGGCCGCGGACGCCATCGAAGAGCAGCTCATCGCGAGCAGCGTGCCCGACATCCGCACGCTCATCGCTGGGCCGGATGCGCCAGCCTCCGGTGAGGAGCGGGCGATGGTCGAAAACGCCGCGCTCATCTACATGCCGGGTGGCAGCCAAAGCCGCCTCATGGACGCACTCGCTGGCGCCGGGCTGGCTGACGCCATCCGCGCAGCGTACCGTCAGGGCGCACTCATCGCGGGCACGAGTGCCGGGGCGGCCGTCATGAGCGCGCAGATGATCACGGGCGACACGCGACGCTACGAGGAGTACCATCCGACCTTTCGCACCATCGAGACCGATAACATCATCCAGGAGGACGGCCTCGGGCTGCTCCGGACGGCCATCATTGATCAGCATTTCATCTATCGGAGCCGGCATAACCGGTTGCTAACGGCGATACTGGAGTATCCAGACATTACCGGCCTCGGTGTCGACGAATCCACCGCCGTGCTCATCGACGGCTCGGAGGTCGAAGTAGTTGGCGACTGGCAGGTGCTCGTGTTCACGAATCCAGACGACTCGGTGCAGCGGCAGGACGGTAAGTTCGGCGCGCGCAACCTGCAGGTCGACATCTACCTGCCCGGCGACACGTTTTCGCTCGACCGCGCGCCGGCCGAGTGACCGATCCTGACCTCCAACCCGTGCGGACGTTGGCCTGACCTCTTCCCCCTCCGACGCATGACATTCTTCTCTCGAACGACGTATGGTCACGTAGTAGTAGCGGCCGCCCTGCTGCTCCTGACGTTGATGGCAGGCCGCGCCACCGCGCAAGCGCTCTACTACCCGGATGCCACGTGGGAGCAGGTTGCATCGCCCGAAGCCGACGGGTGGTCGCCCGACGGACTGGCGGAAGCCCGAGCGTTCGCCGACTCGATCGGCTCGGCGGCCGTCATAATTGTGCATGAGGGGCGGATCGTGGACGAGTGGGGCGCGGTGGAGCGCACGTTCCGGTGCCACTCGATCCGCAAAAGCTTCCTGAGCGCGCTCTACGGCATCTATGTCCAGCGCGGCGCCATCGACCTGGCCGCGACGATGGGCGCGCTCGGCATCGACGACAACCCGCCCCGGCTTACTGACACAGAGAAGACGGCCACAGTGCGTATGCTGCTGAAGGCGCGCTCCGGCGTGTACCACGATGCGCTCTACGAGACGGATGCTATGGAGGCGGCGCGCCCGGCCCGCGGCAGCCACGCGCCCGGCACGTCCTGGTACTACAACAACTGGGACTTCAACGCGCTCGGGACGATCTTCGAGCAGGAGACGGGTGCAAAAATCCACCGGGCGTTCAAAGACGAGATCGCCGATCCGATCGGGATGACGGCGTACGCCGTGAGCGATGGGCGCTACGTGAACGGCGACGACTCGATCCACCCGGCCTATCCGTTCCAGATGACGGCCCGCGACATGGCGCGCTTCGGGCTCCTGTTTGCCCGCAACGGCGCGTGGGATGGGCAGCAGATCATCCCCCAGTTCTGGGTGAAGGAGAGCACGGTGTCCTACTCCGGTGCCGGTGACGCCGGCGGGTACGGCTACCTGTGGTGGGTCTCCGTCGACGGCCAGCACTTCGACGGCGTCGACCGGGTCCCCTTCGGCACCTTCACCGCACGCGGGGCCGGCGGGCACGTCCTCGCCGTCGTGCCGGATCTCGATCTCGTCGTCGTGCACCGGGTTGACACGTTCGAAGACAACGACATCCCGTACGCCGATGTCGGCCGGCTGCTCGTGAAAATCCTGGCCGCCAAAGACGACTGGAACGGGACCCCGAATTTCTAAACGCTCCCGTGGGTGGGCCGGCAAAGGACGTGCATCACGGCTCGGACCCCAATTTCCCCAAGCAGAAAGGCTCACATGTTCACACGCAAGAAGCTGTCCGATAGATGGTTTTCAAGGCGGCAACCCCCTCTGTCTACCGACCTCTCTCCCTTAAATAGGAGGGAGAAGTCCAACGGGAAGAGGGGGTTTGATTGGCATCTGTCGGTAATGCGGTCCCAATTCTGGAGGCGTCTAACGGTTGATAACTATGCTTCCCGGAGCGCACTCACGGCTGCCACGCTACTCGGCCTCCTGGCCGTAGCGTTGCTCACGCTGCCTGCCTGCCAGTCGGCCGGCGGCGACACGCACCGTGTGGCTGTCGCCAAGTTTTCGCACGAGACGTGCACCTTTTGCCCCGGCGGCGACGTGGGCATCGAGGACTGGACCCGCCAGCGCGACCCGTACGCAGGCGACGAGCTGCTGACCGACGGCGGCTCGTACATCCGCGGGTTTGTGGATCGCTCCGGCGAGTACCGCGACGTCGAGCTCGTCGGGCTCACCTCGCCGGCTGGCGTGTACGGCGGGTCGTCGCGCAGCTGGGACACGGAAGCGGCCTTCGACCACTTCGTCGATCAGATGCTGGAGGACCTGCGCGCGCAGATGCCGGTGGACGGCGTGTACCTGTCGCTCCACGGGGCGATGGCCGTGCGGAACGTGCCGCGGCCCGAGGCCGAGATCGCGCGCCGCTTCCGCGAGGTCGTCGGCGAGGGCGTCCCCATCGTCGGGACGTTCGATCTGCATGGCAACGAGGATGGCGAATTCCTGCGGTGGGCCGACGGCGCCTTCACGACGAAGCGGTACCCGCACTACGACTCGTACCGGCAGGGCGAGCGTGCCGCGCGCTTCCTGCGACAGGTCATGCGCGGCGAGTACGAGCCGGTATCGGCCAGCCGCAAGCCGCCCGTCGTCACGGCGACGGTGCTTCAGTGGACGGGCCAGTCGCCCTCGATGGACATTATGGAGCGAGCGCGCCGGTGGGAGGCCCGGGAAGACGACACGTACGTGAGCGTATTTTACGGCTTCCCATGGTCGGACGTCCCCGACGTGGGCGCTGCCGTGCACGTCATGACCGACGGCGACCAAGCCCGCGCCGACCGCATCGCCGACGACATGGCCGACTTCATCTGGCGGGTGCGCGCCGACTTTGCGCAGGGCGACTACCCCGAGCCGCCCGAGGCCGTCCGCCAGGCGCGCCAGGCCATCCGAGCCGGCGAGACGCCCGTCGTGCTGGCCGACTACTGGGACCG
>CAYFRX010000266.1:0-4413 GCA_964345515.1 uncultured Rhodothermales bacterium | reverse complement strand
CCCAACGCCATGGCGCTAGCGTGGGTTCGCAACGCCCAGCTTCGGACGGCGCCCCCACCGCCCGCCGTTCGGCGACGTATCAGACGCGGTCCACGAACTCCCGGTCATGGATCTCGACGGGCACCTCCATCAGCTCGAGAATGCCCTTTGCTACATGCGTGGAAAGCCGCTCAAACGCCTCTTCGCCCTTCTCCGGCGTCGCGCGCGTCGGGTTGCCGATGACGCCCGTTTCGATGAACTCGTGGTGGTCCATGGGGAACGTGAAGTACTTGAAGCCCTCGAACTCCACGTCCGGCATGCCGTCCTTCTTCGCGAACGAGTCGGGCAGGAAGTCGGGGATGTGGGCCTTGGTGAACTCGGCCCGGTCCATCCGCACAAGCTCCTCGTTCCAGGCCATGTCCTGCGAGGTCTCCAGTTCGCTCGCATGCCAGCCCGGCGTCTCTTCCGGGGGGTTCTCCATGAGGCCTCCGAGAATGCCCACGTAGTTCTCCATGTACGGCTTCACGAAGCTCACGAGCGCCCCGGTGTCATAGCGTAGCTTCCGAAGCAGCGGATCGATGACCTTAACGTTCGAGCCGTGGCCGTTGATGAAGATGAGCCGGTTGAAGCCGTGGTGGATGAGACTTCGCCCGATGTCGTAGAGCAGGCTCTGCAACGTGCTGCTGCGGATGGTGATGGTGCCTCGCCCCTGCCCGGCCTCGTGCATGTGCTGCGGCGAGTAGCCCATCCACACCGGGCGCGTGTAGAGGACACCGATCTTTTGGGCCACGCGGCGCGACACCTCCAGCGCCGTGATCGTGTCCGTGTCGAGCGGCAGGTGCGGCCCGTGCTGCTCCGTGCTGGCCATCGGGATGAGTACCGTGTCCTTCTCCTTCAGGTACTCCTTGACGTCCGTTATCGTCAAGTCTGGCAATTTCCAAGAGATAAACTTCTCCCGGAACGCCTCGTCCCCGCTGGTCAGCGGCTCGATTTCGTCCAGTGGTTTTCCGTACCCTGTGCGTTCTTTACTCATGACGTGACCTCTTCTTTACGTACCAGTTCGATGAATAAGTTGGCGACCGCTTCCCCGAACGCCGGATCGTTGACGTGCTTCGGGTGGGTCGTAATGGGAATGTCCGGGCGCAGTTGCTCTTTGAGCCGCTCCACGAAGGCCGCGTCGGATTCGGGATTCCAGAACACGCCGCCGGGCTCGTTGGGAATCGACAAGCCTTCGGTGGGCACGGCGATGCGGATAGGGCCCTCGGCCGCACCGAGCCGCTCGGCGAAGATGTCGGCCAGCTCCACCATTTCGTCGGGCGAGGTGCGCACGAGCGTGTACTCGGGATTGTGATCGTAGACGGGGCGGTCCCGCAGCGGCGGTGGGATGGCCCCGGCGTGAAACACGCTGAAGTCGATGCAGCCGGGCACCACGACCTGCGGCAGGCCCAGTTCGCCGATGCGGCGGAGCCGGTCCGGCCCGCCGTCGTGAATGCCTCCCACGAGCGGGTCGTTGACCTCGTTGGTCGTGTAGTCAATCACGCCGACGAACTGGCCGGTTTCCGCCAGCTCTTCCATGGCCGGCCCGCCGACGCCGTTGGAATGAAAGATGACGGCTTCGTAGCCCGCGTCGGCCAGCCGATCCTTCAGGGCCATGACGGCCTTCGTCGTGTTGCCAAGCATGGTGACGGCCACGTACTCGTCCTCGGGATCGGGCAGCTGCTCCCGCCCGTGCTCGACCATGCCCTTGAGGGCCGCTGCCACATTGTCGAAGACGGTGCACGCGATGGGATTGAGCCCCAGGATGTCGACCACGGAGTGGACGACCATCATGTCGCTGGTGCCCACCAGCGGGTCGAAGTAGTGCTTCCCGGACGCGATCGGCGAAATGATGACCTTCGGCATGCCGACGGGCAGCTGCATCAAGGCCGCTGCGCCCATGACGGCGCCTTCCGCCCCGCCCATGCTCACGGCGGCGTCGATCTTCCCCTCGCGGTACAGGGACAGCGTGAGTTGCTTCACGGCTTCCCGCATGCCTTCCACGGCCGCCCCGCGACTGCCGGCCGTCTGGAGCGCCTCGATGGTCGTCCCTCCATACCGAGCCACCTCGGCATGGTCGATATCCGGCGTGATCTCCAGCGGCTCTTCGAGGATGCCCACGTCGGCGACGATCGTGTTGAGGCCTAACTCCTCCAGCCGATCGCGCAGGTAGGCAAACTCGGGGCCTTTCGTATCCAGCGTGCCGATGACGAGCACGTTGTTGCTCATAGCATCCTCCGCGTTCCGCAGTGGTGAGGGGCGCTACTTGATGAGAGGCAGTAGTGTCTTGGCGTTCTCCTCGACGAGCCAGCTGTAAAACTTCTCGCTGAGCAGGCTGCTTCCGTGCTCTTCAATGAACTTCTTCTGCTCGGGCGTGATGTCAACCGGCTCCGTCTCGATAGCTTCTGGATACGGATTGGCCGGGGTGCGGTCGACGGGCGCCACGAACTCGGTCGTGAGGGCCCCATCGTAGCCCACCTCACGGAGCGTCTTAACGATCTTGGCCCAGTCCAGCTTCCCGTGCCCGCAGGGCATCCGGTTGTTGTCGGCCACGTGGAAGTCAGCGAGCCGATCGCCGGCATCACGGATCGTCTGGTAGAGATCGACCTCTTCGATATTCATGTGGAAGGTGTCGAGGATGACCCCGCAATCCGGACCCGTGGCTTTCGCCAGCTCAAGCGCCTGCTCTCCGCGGTTGATGAAGTACGTTTCGAAACGATTGAGCGGTTCGATCGCCAGCTGAACGCCTTCGTTCTGCCCGTGATCGTAGATTTCTTTCATGCCTTCGACGGCCCACTCCCACTCTTCCTCCGGGGTGGCTTCCGGTTCGATCTTCCCGACCGTCGCCGGCACGATGGTCATCACCTCCCCGTCGAGCTCCTTGACCATGGTGATGCAATCTTTGACGTACTGCACCGACTTCGCGCGCTGGGTCTCATCCTTGGCCGGCAGGTTCCGCTCCCCCAGCATGAGCGTGACACTCCCCCAGCATCGAATTCCGTTCTCGTCGAGCAGCTTGCGCACCTCCTTCGTGTCGAACTGCTCGGGTTCGCCGCTGATCTCAATGCTCTCGTAGCCAAACTTCGCCAGCCGCTTGATGGTCACCTCAATGGGTTCGGCGCGCATCCAATTGTGCATGGAAAGGTGCATGGTGGTCTCCTCCGTTACGTGGATTCGTGATTAGTGGTGAGTTCAATGAAGCGAAGCGCGACGGGCGGCCAGGGCCTCGAAGAGCCCCTCGACCGTCACGTCAAAAGAAGAAGCGTGGTGCGCGAGATGATACAAACTGCCAGGGTCGGCCGTGAACGCCCGTTCCGCGCCCACCGATCGCGCGTCCTTGAGGCGGGCTTTGGTGAGTTGGTCAGCCAGATCGGGCTCCGTAAATTGCAAGGCTAAATTCCCGCTGGGATGAGCGCGTCCGTTACGCCAAAACAGCTCGACCGACTCGCCGTCGGGGTACGCGGCGGCGGCCAACTGCCGGGCGGGGTCAAAATGCGAGGGCACCCGTACCGCATGCGTCGGATCGACGTACGCGTACGTGCCGCCCGAGCCGTCTGGGCTGAACCCCATCACGCCCTCCTCGACGCGCTGGGCGAGGAATTGCGCGACCTCCATGAGCTCGACGTCGTCAGGCCACGGGATGCCCAGTCGCTCGTCGCTCATCTGGCCGAACGCGAAGTAATCGCCCGGCGCAATCACCAGCAGCGTCGTGGCGCCGCTCTCGGCCAATTCGTCCAGCGTGGCTTGCACCAGCGCCTCCGCGGCCGACGGCAGGCCCAGCGAGCTCGCCAGAAATCCATTGTTGCGGCCCCGGCCGATGAGCACCGGCTCGACGTCCACCGCCTCCAGGAGCGCACGGACGGCGTCCAAGGTTGAGGGCTGCAAGTGCGTGGCATCGTCGCCCACGAAGAGAGCGACATCGCCCTGCCCCGTTGGCGCCTCGGGCGTGACGGCCTCGTACGGGTTCTCCCACTGCTGCAGTTTTTCTTGCAGCTCGTAAACGACCGGCGGTGCTTTCTGCTGCGCGACCACCTCGCTTCGCGCGGCCGCGACGGCCTCACCCAGCGGCTGACTGGTCACGCAGTGCGCCCGCGAGTTCCCGTTGTCGGAGAACGCGTAGAGCGCCTGGACGGTGTCCTCCGTCCACTCGATCATACCGCGCCGCTCGGACGCCACGAGTTGCGCGACACCGTGCGGCGTCAGCGTTTCGCGATGGGTAACGTGCCCCACTGGCGCCACGTGCCGACACATCAGGCAATGGCGGCAATACTCGGTCGTGTCAATTACGTGTTCGATCATGCCCTTGGATTTGGGTGAAAACGGCCCGTACGCGATTCGGCTATCGGCCAAAGCCGACCTTGCCTGGATTCATGAGGCCCTTCGGGTCGATGGCGTCCT
>CAYFRX010000265.1:0-4422 GCA_964345515.1 uncultured Rhodothermales bacterium | reverse complement strand
GTGTAGCGCTGCTGTTCGAGCGCGAGCTCGACGGCCAGCACGCGCGCTTCGAGGCAATCGGCGTCGTTCAGCGCGGCGAAGTCGATCTGCTCTACGGCGTCGGCCGCCGCGTCGAGATCATCGGCGTCGAGGTGGGTCCGGACGGTGTCGAGCCGCTCCTCGGCCGACACGCCGTTCGCCGTGGCCTGCAAGCGCTCGGCCCGCTCGGCGGCGAAGAAGTTGGCGACGCGGTCGGGGTAGGCGTTGCTCGCCAGCCAGTCGAAGAGCTGCACAAAGTCGGCCACCACGGCATCGATGGCGTAGTGGGCCTCGACGTACGACCGGTAGGCGGCCGGGTCGAGGTCATCGTTCAGCAGCTGCTCGACGGCTTCGTCGACCGTGTCGAACAGCATTGCGGGCGCAAAGTCTTGCGCGGCGCCATGAAAGCGGTGGATGACAGGTTTGAGCCCGCGGGCCATCGCCTCAAAGATGCCGGTCCAGTCGCGCTCCAGCGGGCGCGTGCTGAGCACGTAGCTGCACTGATCGAGCCAGCTGGCGCGCTCCTCGTCGGTGATGGTGCCGTAGAAATGGAAGTGATCTTCCAGGTTGCGCGCCTTCACCTGATGCATGAGGTACGGGATGACGGCCTCGTCCTTGGCCGCCCCGGTGATATGCACGTGATAGCCGTCGTCCTTGGCGATGAGCTGCTCGATGATCTGGAAAAGCAGCAGGATGTTGTCCTCGGGGTGGACGGGCCCGAAGAGCGCGATGTTTTTGTTGCGTTCCTTGTCGGCATCGAACGGAATCCGTCCGACGTCCAGCCCCGTCGGGATGACGACGCTGCTGATCTGGTCGCGGTGGTTGGCCTTGAACGCGTGCTCCAGGCCGGGGGCCGGGAAGATCCACTGGTCGACGTCCGACCAGCGCACCTCTTTCGCGCCGCGGCCGTAGGCGACCTCCGGATGCACGCGGCACACCATGGGTGTGGTGCTCACGTACTCGGAGAGATGCAGCTTCCGCCGCTCGGTCCACTCGAACCACGCGAGGTCGACCTGATCCAGATCGTTGCGCGCCTGGTCTTCGACGGCAGCGCGAAACGTGTGAAACTCGTGCACGGTGTACCGGCTCGGCAGCCGATCGAGCACGGCGTCGACGAAGCCGTACGGGTCGCGCTCGCCGCGCCACAGGCCAATACGAATGGGCTCCGGTGAAGCCTGGCTGTTGGCCGAAGGGTCGGCCGCGTCGTGCGGTTCTTTAGAAGCAGCGCTCATGGTCGATAATCTGGATGACCGGGAAGTGGATGCCTGCGGGGTGCGGGACTGCCATCATTACGTCCTGATGGGTCAGGTCCGAATGCGTATGGTGTTGCAGAAGAAAGCGTGCCAAGCCGTCGCCCCTCCGACCGCTGCCCTCCCCCATCGGCCGGCCTGCATGCCGTCCCAACGGCTCTGCTTGCGCGGTGAGTACCGGGCGTGCGAGCGGTGCGCCCTCAAGGCGCCCGAGCATGAAACGCTGGTTGCTTCGCTCTGAACCCCCTCCTCTGGCGCGCTGAGGGCGGTTTTCACGCGCCTCCTCCTCTGATCCGGCCGGCCCTCCCTTCATCGGGTTCGTTGCCTGCTTAAGTTCTCCCGCACCGAACCGATAACTGGAACAGCGACGCCAACTCGATGGATGCGGCTCGGAAAGGGTTTCCCTTGCTCCGGGAAAATTGCTCCGTCGATTTGCGCGAACCTGCTTCTATGCAACCGATCCCGGCCTCGTAGAACCCCCTGGGTTTGCGGGGTCGGGGTTTATGCCGAAGCCCTGTACTCACCATCTCTATCTTGACCGAAACTCTTCGAATCTGCTATGTACAGTCGTCATCACAAGCGGTATCAGGAGCAAGCCATTCAGACCGCCAGCCCGGAGCAGCTGATCCTCAAGCTGTACAATCTCGGCGTGGTCTCCTGCGAAAACGGCGACCGCTCGAAGCCCCGCGCCGTGCTCGTCGAACTCATCTCCAGCCTCAACTTCGACGAAGGCGGCGACCTTGCGAACCGCCTCTACGCGATTTACGAGTTTTGCCTCAACGAGAGCGCCGTGGGCGACCTGGACACCGTTCAGGAAATGCTCGAAGGCCTGCGCGACGCGTGGAAAGAAGGCGTACTCGAAAAGCAACTGGCCTGATGCCTCCTTCCGGCCCCAGGCCCCCTTTCACGTAACCTCCTATTGCCATGCAATCTGTTTCTGGACTTAGCGGTGGCTACCAACAACTGATCAACAGCATCATCCTGTCGGAGAAGTCGCCCCAGCTCCGGATGAAGGAGAAGAAGTCCGACCTGAAGGTGTACAAAGGAGTGCTGACCGATCTCGGCTCCAAGCTGTCCGGCCTAAACAGTGAGCTCAAGACGTTCACGAGCGACACGTCCAACCCCTTCGAGGCGAGCACGGCCGCGTCGGCGTCCGAGGACGCGTCGTTCGGCGTGTCGTCCGGCGGCGACGCAGCCCTCGGCACGCACACGCTGCAGGTCGACCGTCTCGCGCAGACGGACACGCGCGTCTCGCGGCAGTACACGTCGAGCGACGGCGACCTAGCGGGCACTGGCTCCAAAACATTTGAGATCAGCGTAGCTAGTCCGACGGACACTGACGAGACGAACCGGGAGACCATTTCCGTGACGGTCGACCCGTCGGGCAGCACGAACGAAGAGGTGCTCGAAGAAATCGCGGCGTCCATCAACACGGCCATGGCCAACGCCGTGGACGACGGCACTATCGAGAGCAACCAGAAAGCGCAGGCGTCCGTCGTCATGGAATCGTCCGGCACGGTGCGTCTCTCCGTGCGCAGCGGGCAGACGGGCTACTCGAACCGCCTGGCGTTCACCGACACCGATGGCCTCCTCGGCACGCTCGATGTCACGGCCAACGACACGACGACGGACGACGGCACCGGCGGGCAGATTTACGACGTGGGCACGAGCGCGACCGACTCCAAGCTCAACAGCCAGTTCATGCTGGATGGCCTCACGCTCTACCGCGACAGCAACTCGGTGGACGACGCGCTGAACGACGTGACGCTCAACCTGCAGCAGGCCGACAGCACGCAGTATAGCTTCTCCGTCGAGACGGACTCGGAGTCCATCAAGAAGGATGTCGAGGCCTTTATCAAGAAGTTCAACGACGTCCAGAAGTACCTGAAGGAGAAGACGAAGGTCGATCCCGAAGGCGACTCGCGCGGCGCCTTTGCGGGCGAGAGCGCCATCCGGTCGCTGCGGTACAACCTGCGAAACGACGCCATCAGCTCCGTCTCGGGCCTTCCAGAAGACGCGCCCTCGACGCTCACCGAAGTGGGCATCGAGTTGCAAGACGACGGAACGCTCAAGCTCGAAGACGAAGATAAGCTAATTGCCGCGGCCACCGACAACCCCTCCGCCCTGAAGGATCTGTTCGGCGGCGAGGACGGCGTGGCCACGCGCATGTTTGAGAAGGTCGATGGTTACGTGGGCGCCGGCGGCATCGTCTCCGACCGCGAGGAGACGGTGGACAACCGCATCCGCCGCATCGACGACGACATCGCCGACTTCGATGCGCGGCTCGAACGCCGCCGCGAGCAGCTCACCGAGCAGTTTGCCCGCGTGCAGCGGATCCAGCAGGAGTCGTTCAGCCAGCAGCAGGCGATTGCCGGCTTCTTTGGCGGCCTCGGCGGCTTCGGCGGCGGCTTCTAATCGCCAATCGCCGCGGCCCGCTGAACGCCGACCGTCTTTCATCATCGCCACAATCTGATGTCGACTTCCCCCAGCCTCCTTACGCGCATTTACGACCTGGGCGAGCAACTCCGGGTCGCGCTGGCCGCCGAGCGCCTGGAATCGGCCGCCGCGCTGGTTCAGGAACGAGATTTGCTTGTTCAGCGTCTTGAGGCCTTTAATCATCCTTCCGAGGTGGATTCTTCATGGCAGCAGTGGCGCGACCGGCTGGCGGCTCAGCACGAGGCGCTCACCGAAGCGCTCGCTGCCCTCATGCGACAAACCACGGACACGCGACAGCGCGTTGAAACGTTGTCGCATGCCCGGCGTGAGTACGGTGCTTCGCACGTTTCCCCTTCTGGCGTGCTGCATCCGGACTTCGCGGCGTAGCATCATCCAAAAGCGCATGGGTGATGGATCCAAAGCTCGCTTAAGTTCGCGGCCAACCGGCCCATAGTACTAGTACAGGAAGGGCATCGCGACGAGGCCCGATGCACCGGAGATATCGTGCCACCGACAACATTGACAGCGATGGATATTCGCAACGTAAATTCAGGATCGAACATCCCTGCCGACCGGCTACGGCCGGACTCAGGCAACAAGGTCGACCGGGTCGAAGAAGTGTCCTCCGTCGAAAACGACACGGACGACGCCTCGACCTCGACGCCGCAGGACCGTGTGGAAATCTCAGACGCGGGCCAGATGGCGAGTGTGGACGTAG
>CAYFRX010000264.1:0-4472 GCA_964345515.1 uncultured Rhodothermales bacterium | reverse complement strand
CCGATTTCTTCACCGCCTTGATCGTTGCGCCCCGTTGGATCAAGCCAACGGGGCACCCAGGAGGGGACTGTGACGGAGCGGTAGGGGGAATGTTCACTCCGTTTCCAGAGAAACGGTATAACGCACTCCCAAACCCCATCACTTCTCCACCCCCGGCGCGCGCCGGAGGAATTCGTCGTAGAGCTTCGTGTGGCGGCTCTCCAGCGGAATCTGGTAGCCGTCGATGAAGAGATGCACGATGTCCGTCTTCGTCTCGAACGGATCGCCGGTGGCCACGAACAGGTTGGCGCGTTTACCGGCTTCGAGCGAGCCCACCTCGTCGGCCACGCCGAAGATCTGGGCGGGCACGATGGTCACGGCCCGGAGCGCTTCGTCCGTGCCGAGCCCGTATGCTGCCGCGAAGCCCGCATGGTAGGGCAGATTGCGTACGTTTTCGGACTCGCCGGTGCGGATCGCCACCTGCACGCCCGCGTCGTGCAGCAGACCGGCGTTGGCGTACGGCTTGTCGTACCGGTCCGCGTCGCGCGAGGGGGTCGACAGCACGGGGCCGACCAGCACGGGCACGCCGGCCTCGGCGATGACATCGGCGATGCGCCAGCCTTCCTCGGCGCCACTAAGCACGATCTGATCGGTCAGCCCGCGCTCCTCCGCCCATTCGAGGGCCGAGGTGATGTCGGCGGACGCGTCGGCCTTCAGCAGGATGGGCCGCTCGCCGCGCACCACCGGCACCATGGCCTGCATGGCGGGCGAGTACTCCGGCCGGCGGTTCGCCTCCGGATCGGCCGCGTGCGCCGAGTCGATGCGCGCGTACAGCTCGGCTTGGTCCCACACCGCGTTCAGCTTGTCGATGGCCTCCTGCGCCTGCTTCTCGATCGCTGCCTCGGAGCGGTCGTCCCACCAGCCGCGCCGCCCGGTCGACGGGTAGTCGAGCACCACGGCTTCGTAGCCGTCGAGGAGCATCTGCGCGGGCGTGTAGCCATGCAGGCCGATGAGCGCGGCCGTCCCGGGCAGCAAGCCGCCCTCTGGCTCCGCGATGACCGACGTCACGCCGTTGACGCGCGTCACGGGGATGCTCACCGAGTTCGGATTTACGGCCGTGAGCGCCTGCATGTGGGGCGTCAGCTCGCCGATCTCGCGGTAGTCGCGGGTCTCGGAGAGCGAGCCCACCTCGACGAGCCCGAGCTGCGTCCCGCTGTCGATCATGCCGGGGTAAATGGAGAGGTCGGTGCAGTCGATCACCTCGGCGTCGTCGGGCACCGCCACGTCCGCGCCGACGGCGGCGACGCGCCCGTCCTCGATGACGAGCGTGCCGTTGTCGATCGTGCCATTCGTGACGGTCACGATGCGCGCGTTCGTGAGTGCGAAGGTGCCGGCGCGACCGGGCGTCTTCTGCGCGGACGCCATCGTCGCGGTGAGGAGCAAGAGGGAGCAAAGGAGCGAGAGGAAGCGCATGATGCTATGCAGCCTGTGTTTGTGCCCGAAAGGGAAGAGGGGCGTATCGCAACACGCCCGTGCAATGATGAAGAGGCACATCGCGATGTGCCCGTACGTGGAAAATTAGCGCACCTGCCGGAGACGCAGCCCGCGCTGGGTAGCTTGCAGGAAGGCGCCCTGCATGCAGCGCACGCCGTGGTCGTGGGTGCCGTGGGTCGACGCGTCGACCGCCGCCTCGGGGTCCACGCGGAGGCGCATGTCGTCGGGGTCCAGCGCGCGGTCGAAGCGCGTCACGCCGTCCACGATCGTACGCTGGGTGATGGCGTAGACGGAGAGCGGGTGCTCGTCGAAGATGGCGAGGTCCGCATCCTTGCCCACCTCGATGGAGCCGACGCGGTCGGCAATGCCGAGCTGCCGCGCCGGGTTAATCGTGATGAGGCGCAGCGCCTGGTTGTCAGTCAGGTCGCCGTACTTCTGCGACTTGGCCGCCTCGTGGTAGAGGTGGCGGTTCAGCTCCGGCGAGTCGGAGTTGATGGACGTCAGTACGCCGTTCTTCGTGAGGATGGCCGCGTTGTACGCCGTCGAGTAGTAGACCTCGAACTTGTACGCCCACCAGTCGGCAAAGATGGAGGCGCCCGCGCCAAATTCGGCCAGCTCGGGCGCGACCTTGAACCCTTCGTTCACGTGCTGGAAGACGACGTCCTCGACGCCGAAATCGCCGAGCACATCCATCAGCATGAGGATTTCGTCGGCGCGGTACGAGTGGCAGTGGACGATGACGTCGTCGCTCAGGATGCCGGCTAAGACCTCCATCCGCTCGCTGTGCGGCGGGGGCGCGGGGCGCTCGCCGGCTTCGTGCAGGCGCTTGGCCTCCGCGTAGCGCTCGGCGCTCTTCAGCGCCTCACGGATCACCTGCTCCACGCCCATCCGCGTCGTCGGCTGGATGTCGTTGCCCTCGCCGTGGACGCGTGTGGGGTTCTCGCCGAGCGCAAACTTGATCGTCCGCGGCGCGCCCTCCATCCGCAGCGCGTCGGGATCGGTCGCGCCATAGCGGTGCTTGATCGTCTCATTCTGCCCGCCAATGGGATTGGCCGAGCCGTGCATCACGTGCGAGGTCGTGACGCCGCCCGCCAGCGCGCGGTACAGCTCGACTTCGAACGGGTCGAGCACGTCGCCGACGCCCACCTCGGCGGTGACGGGATTCGTCGCCTCGTTGATGCTGCTGATGGCGATGTGCGAGTGCGCGTCGATGATGCCGGGCATCACGTACATGTCCGTGGCGTCGTACACCTCCACGCCGTCGGGCGCCTCCAGGTCGGGGCCGATCTCGGCGATCGTGCCATCGCGCACGAGGATGTCGGTGTCTTCGCGGATGCCGTTCGTAATGGTGAGCACCGTCCCGCCCTGGATCAGGAGGTCATCCGGGCCGGCGGCGGGCGACTGGGCGTGCACGGGCGGAGCGAGTAGCCCCGTCATCCACAGCGCGGTGGCAAGTAAAACAGCGAGAGAGCGGTTCCAGCGTGGCATCGTAGAAAAGAGCGTCATGGACAGTTCAAGCAAAAGCCGGCGAGAGGGGCGCTACCGGTTGGGGCCGGACGTGCGCTCGGCGGTGAGGGGCACCGAGCCAAAGTTAGGCACCTCGACGGAGCCGTCCATCGCGTTGCCGGTGACGGTGACCGTGACGGAGACCTGGCCCGTCTCCCCCGCATCGAATTCGAAGGTCAGGGTCGTGCCGCTCAGGGTGAGGCTCTCCAGGTCGGTCTCTTCGGACTCCCTGTCGGACGTGATAGTGCCCTCCAGGTCGCCCGGCTCGCCGGTGACCTCGATGGTGCCGCCAACATCGCCCTGCGGCGTGGCGACCGTGTAGTCCCACGTGCCGACGGGGTTGGCCGTGCCCTCCGCGTCGCTCGCCGCGGCCTCCGACTGCGCCTCTTCGATCTCGAACAACCGGCCGTCGACGAAGACGTAGCGGATGGCCGTGTCTTCGGCAAAGTACGGGCCGTCGGTGACCACCAGATTCGCGATCTTGCCACGTTCCACCGTGCCGAGCCGGTCGCTCAGGTTCAGCAGGTCGGCCGGGTGCGTGGTGAGCGCGGCGAGCGCCACGTCTTCGGGCAGGCCGGCGTCGATCATCGTGCGCAAGTTAGCGCGGATGTCGCCGGCGTCCACGTCGGCCGTCATGAAGCTGAAGCGCAGCCCGGCCTCGTGGAGCGCAGCGGCATTCTGCTCGTACGCCTCCTGCTCGATGGCCTGCCGCGCCTTGAGGTTTTCCGTCTCGTCGTCGGTGTCCTCGTATGAGCGCGTCCGAAAGTCGCGGACGAAGAAGCTGGACGGGTCAGGTGGCGTGGTGGCTTTCGCCGTGTTGGACGCGGTGGTGAGCGTGTCGGCCTCGGCGGCTTCGGTCGTCAGTGTGTCCGGCTCGGGCGGCGCCCAGTCGTTGTCCTCGGGCAGGTCGAGCGTGAGAACCAGGTCGGCGTCGGTCTCCTGGAGGGCCGCCGGCGCACGGAAGCCTTCGCGCAAGCCAGCGAGCGCGAGCGGGACGCCGAGCTCCTCCTGCAGGCTCAGCGCGCGGTGCATTTCGAGCAGGCCCTCCGTGTAGAAGAAGACGGGCTGCGCGCCATCGATGACGGGGAAGAAGGCGCTGTGGACCGGATCACTCGGCGGGCGTTCCCGGCCCCGCCGGTTCTGGGCGTACTGGTCTTCCAGCATCAACCGCCGCTCGGCCTCGCGATACAACTGGCGCCACGTTGCGATATTCGCCATGGAGGTGGCCGGGTACACGCCGCGCCCGCCCTCGAACTGAGCGAAGAGCGAGGCGTCTTCCTGAAGCACCATGGTGTTCGGATCGTCGCCGGCGAGCTGGACGATGGCGCCTGCGCCCGGCAGCATGCGACCCTCAGGCACGACGTGCGCCGCCCCGAAGCCGATTTCGCGCAGCGACTCGACATCGCCGTCCGACGGGTCGAGCAGGGCACGCGCCTGGCGGTCGGGCTGGATGCCCGCGCGGTCGTCCGGCGGATTGCCCGGATCGTCGACGC
>CAYFRX010000263.1:0-4476 GCA_964345515.1 uncultured Rhodothermales bacterium | reverse complement strand
GCCCTCGGCGACGCGGATCTGCTCGGCCACGAGGTCGATGCCGGTAATCCACTCGGTGACGGGGTGCTCCACCTGCAGCCGCGTGTTCATCTCCATGAAATAGTAGTTCAGGTCCTTGTCGACCAAGAACTCGACGGTGCCGGCGTTGGCGTATCCGCACGAGGCCGCGGCGCGCACGGCGGCCTTGCCCATCTCGGCGCGCACCTTGGGCGTGAGGATGGACGACGGCGCCTCTTCGACCACCTTCTGATGGCGGCGCTGGATGGAGCACTCGCGCTCGAACAGGTGGATGGTATTCCCGTGGGTGTCGGCCAGGATCTGGAACTCGATGTGGCGCGGCTCCTCGATGTACTTCTCGATGAACACGCGCCCGTCGCCGAACGCCGACTGGGCCTCGCTGCGGGCGCCGCGCAGGGCGCGCTTGAACTCGGACGGGTCGTGCACGATGCGCATGCCCTTGCCACCGCCGCCCGCCGCCGCTTTGATGAGCACGGGATAACCGATGTCCTTCGCGATCTCCGCGGCGCGGTCGGCGTCGTCGATGGCGTCGGTCGTGCCGGGGGCCATGGGCACGCCGGCCTCCGCCATGAGCGCGCGGGCCTCGGTCTTGTCGCCCATCGCGCGGATGGCCGCGGGCGGCGGCCCGATGAAGATGAGGTCGGCGTCGGCGCAGGCTTCGGCGAAGTCGGCATTCTCGGAGAGGAACCCGTAGCCAGGGTGGATGGCGTCGGCCCCGCTTTCCTTCGCGGCCTCGACGATCGCACCCATCTTCAAGTACGAGTCGCTGGCCGGGGCGGGCCCGAGGCGGTAGGCTTCATCCGCGAGACGAACGTGGGGCGCCGGACGATCGGGATCGCTGTAGACGGCCACCGTCGCGAGGCCTAATTCCTGACAGGTGCGGATGACGCGGACGGCGATTTCGCCGCGATTGGCGACGAGCACCGTGCGAATCTTTCGGGCGGGGGGCGGCGTGTCAGTCATTTCGTCGGGGGTACAAACCGTGGCACGGTCTGTGTTCAATGATAGATGATGGACGACGCGCCGCTGCACGGAACACAGCGAGCACCAGCCACTGCCAAAACGTCGTGGCGGCGGACGCGGACGTCCCTGCGAGCTACTTGCTCATTCATTCGTTGTGTTGCACGCTATGCCGCAGACGAGAGACTACTACGACACTTTAGGCGTCGACGAGGACGCGAGCGCCAAGGAGATCAAAAAAGCGTATCGCGATCTCGCACGCAAGTACCACCCGGACCGTAATCCGGACAAGCCCAACGCGGAGGAGCGCTTCAAGGAAATCCAAGAGGCGTACTCCGTGCTCTCGGACGAGGAGAAGCGCGAGGAATACGACGCCCGTCGCCGATTCGGGGGCGGCTTCGGCGGCCAAGGCTTCAGTGGGAACGGCGGTCGGCAACGCCGTTCGCCTGGAGGCGGCTTCGACGTCCGCTTCGAACAGGGCGGCGAAGGCTTCGGCGGCATCGGCGACATCTTCAGCAGCTTCTTCGGTGGCGGTGGAGGCCGCGGTGGAGGCGGTGCTCGAACGCGCGACCCGTTCAGCCAACGCCAGCAGCGCCAAACGTCGGGCGGCCGCGACGTCGAGACCACGCTCCGCATCTCGTTCGATGACGCGCTGCGCGGCGGCAAGCGCGAGGTGACGCTGCCCGACGGCGAGGCAATCCGCATCAACATCCCGAAGGGCGTGCGCTCGGGCTTCAAGATCCGGCTGCGCGGGCGCGGCGAACCCGGCCCCCAGGGCCAGCGTGGGGATCTGTACGTCACCTTCAAGGTAGCAGACCACCCCCGCTTCCGGCGAAAGGGAGACGACGTGTACGTGACGGAGGAGGTTGACGCCATCGAGGCCATGCTGGGCACCGAGCGGCGCATTCCCACACCCTATGGCCAACGCATCAAAGTCACCATCCCGCCCGGCACGCAACCCGGCGAGAAGCTGCGCATCCGCGGTCAGGGCGTCCGCACCGACGACCACACAGGCGACCTCTACGTCGAGGTCGTCGTCACCATCCCCGAAAACCTGAGCGACAGCCAACGCGAAACCCTGCGCGCAGCCGCCAAGAAGGCCAACCTCACGTAGCCCCCTCGTCTCATCCTCTGGCAAGCCCCGCGCTCAGCGTCCGGTAGAGATTGGAATCCGTTCCACATTGACCTTTTCGCTCACGTACCGCACTTTACATTCGCTGTAAAGAGCCTGTTTCTACCCCTGAATAGCTGTGCATGAGCTCTTTTTCGCCTAAACGCGGCATGTCGCATTCAGCAGAAACGCATTGCCGACTTAATCTCCCTTCTTTCATTACGTCGGTCTACCACCACCATCATCGCTGTTGATCTCGAACACACAACCCATGAAGGATAAGCCTAAGAACGTCTTTCGCATCGATATTGAGCCTACCGACGAGCATCCAGACCGTCATCCGACGCACGGATGGCAGGTGCGCATCAAGCGGCACGGTAAGCAACACACCAAATACTTCTCGGACAAACGGTTCGGCGGCCGTGAGGGGGCCCTCGAGCACGCGGTGGACTACCGCGACGAACTGCTCGAAGAGCTCCCCGAACCGCTCGACCCGGTCGAAAAATCAGCCGAGGCGCGCTCCAAGACGGGCGTGATCGGCCTTAATTTCTGTTGGAAGGATGACGGCAGCGGCACGCTCAAACCGTACGTCCAACTCAGTTGGCTCCGGAATGACGGCACGCGCAAGAGCGCGGCGTATTCGGTGAAGAAGTGGAATCTACGCCGCGCCGTCTGGAAGGCCTGTGTCCGTCTTGCCGAAGCCCGCGAGGAATACGGCGAGGGCGTGCAGGACGTCAACGAGATGTTCCAGACGGCCTACCCCAACGTCAAGGAGCAGTACGACGAGGGGCCGGACCCCAAGAAGAAAAAGAAAAAAGACCCCACCGCTGATGATGCGGAGGACGCCACGGCGGCGGAGGCATAACCACAACCGAGGGGAGCATCCGTCTGCACCATGCATCCTCTCGCTTCAGATATTCGACGAGCCCGCCCCGGAGCAGCGCCGAGTGCACTGCTCCGGGGTTTGGTTCTTCCCTTTCGCGCGGCCCGCTTCCTGCTGACTCACCGCTCACTGTGGCCGCTCGCCATAGCGCCTGCACTCATTCACACCACTCTTCTCGTGGGAGCAGTGGTGCTTGTACTGTCCTTTGCTGACGTAGCAGCAGCCTGGATCTGGACGCCCCCGTCCGGCACCACGTTGTGGAGCGCGGTCTTGCTGGCGCTCTGGTATGGCCTGTATCTTCTAGTCATCGCATCCGGCCTGGTGACAGCGTATGCCATTACGCTCCTCATCAGCGGAGTCGCGGCTAGTCCGTTCAACGATGCGCTCTCGGCGCGAACGGACGTCCTATTGCGCGACGTCTCGCCTGCCCCCGAGGACGGTCGCCCGTTTTGGCGCGAGGCGCTTCGTTCGGTGCGTTCGACGGCTGGAATCCTTGCGCTGTATCTTGCGCTGATGGGGCCCGTGCTGCTGCTCAACGTGCTGCCCGGACTGGGTAGCGTGGCCGCAACGGTACTGGGCACCATGGTAAGTGCCTTCTTCCTCACGCTGGAGTT
The DNA here is from genome assembly GCA_964345515.1 of uncultured Rhodothermales bacterium. GTDB lineage: Bacteria > Bacteroidota > Rhodothermia > Rhodothermales > Salinibacteraceae > JAAAPH01. The sequence goes on along the minus strand of CAYFRX010000263.1, from coordinate 890 downwards.
TACGGACATCACATTGGCCCGCTACGGCTACCGGCTCCGCCAAAAATTGAGACTGCTGCGCACCCACCTCGGCCTGACCGTTGGCTTTGGCCTCAGCACGAGCCTGCTTCTTTGGATTCCGCTCCTCAACGTGCTGGGCATCCCCATCGCTGTCGTAGGCGGCACGGCCCTCGCCCTGGCGATGCTGGATGACGGTATGGCTCCTCGCGCGTGACTGGAACGCGGCATCCCGGATGCAACCCGCACCCGGCGCACTCAGTACGCACCGGGCACGAGATTTCGCACCAAACGGCTCGCGCCTGTGGACCCGGATACGTTTGCCGAACAGAAGCCGCTGACCGAGGCCGCGGTGACCCTCTTCCAGTCGGACGATACGCCGCTGACGCGCGACGCCCTCATTGCGCAGAGCGGGCTGGACGCCGCAACGTTCGACCGGCACTTCGATGCTCCCGACGACGCGCTCACCGCGTTTTACGACCTGCTCGTCCCGCAGTATCGCCTCATCACGGCGAGCACCGAGGGGTTTGACACGTTCTCGCTGGAAGAGCGACTGGCGGCGTTTCACTTCATCCTGCTGGATGGCCTCGGTGAGCAGCGCGCCTTCGTGCAGGCCACCTTCGACGCGGCCGTGCGCCGGCAATCCTCCTTTCGGGCGGATGTGGGTGCTGTGCATCGCGAACTGCTCACCAGCGCTGACGTGCCCAACACGAACCAGCTCGTCACGGGCTGGTGGCCGACACATGCAGTGATGACGGAGATCACGTTTGCCCTGCTTCGCCACTGGATCCGCGACGACAGCCCCGACCAAGCGACCACCACGGCGCTGGTAGACAAACTCGTTGCGTTCGTGGCCGAACTGGTCACCTTCGGCGGCGTGCAACGCGGCGTGG
>CAYFRX010000262.1:0-4485 GCA_964345515.1 uncultured Rhodothermales bacterium | reverse complement strand
ATGCGATGAATGATGCCTCGCGAGACCCCAACATGTTGAAACGGACACGGTATTCCACCGGACGTTCGATGGTGAATTCCATGCGGTGCAGCACCCTTGCCTTGCCTTCGTCCTCTTTCCTCCGGCCCTCTTCCCTGTTCCCTGTTTTTTTCGCCCTCGCTCTCGTTCTTGCGGGCTGTGCCAATCCGGTGCCGCCGGGCGGCGGACCGCGCGACACGACGCCGCCCTCAATTACGCAGTCGACCCCGGCCGAGGCCGCGGTGAATGTTGAGCAGGACGCGTCGGTGGAGATCGACTTCTCGGAGTACATCGAACGCGGCTCGTTCGAACAGGCCCTCACGATCACCCCTCGACCGGACGGCGAGTTGGACGTCGATTTCGACGGGCGCTCGGTGTCCATCGCGTTTCCCGAAGCGCTGCGCGACAACACCACGTACATCCTCACGCTCGACACGAACCTGCAGGACACGCGCGGCGTCAGCCTGGAGGAACCTATCACGCTGGCCTTTTCGACCGGTCCCACGATTGACCGGGGCCAGATCAGCGGGCGCGTGGTCCAGGCGACCACCGGCGCGCCCCAGGAGGGCATCGACGTATACGCGTACATCCTGGCCGACAGCACAGATACCGGCCTGACGACCCCGCTCGACTCGCTTCCAGCCCGTCCGGCCTACCGCACCCAGACGGGCAGCGATGGGCAGTTTCAGTTCGATTACTTGAAGGAACAACCCTACTACGTCATTGCCCTGACGGACAACAACCGCAACCGGCAACCGGACCCTGTGGAGATCTTCGCGCCGCCGCCGCGACGAGCGCTCGTGGCTGACAGCACGGGAGCGACACTGCCACAGCCCTGGGTGGCCACGCTGCGCGACACGCTTCCGCCGCGGTTCGTCCGCGTGCAATCGAGTTCGCGCCGCCGCCACGCGCTGCGATTCGACGCCCCCGTGCAACTGCTCGACCGCGCGCCGGACCGCTGGTCGCTCCAGGACTCGGCGCGCGACGCGTCCGTCGCGGTCGGTGCCGCGTACCAGCGGGCTGGGTCCCGGAGCCTTGTCTTTCTCCGGACGCCGCCGCTGAACCCCAGCCCCCACCGCCTGATTCTCCCAGCGGGCACCGTGGCCGATTCCAGCGGAAACATGCTCGACACGGATACGCTTCGCTTCACCCCCGTGGACGAGCCCGATACGCTGCAGACGCGCTTCGTGCGCTTCGTCCCCCAGGACCTTTCGCCCGACACGGCTGACGTGTACACGCTGCTCCCGGATGAGTCGCCCGGGGTTCGGCTCAACGAGCCGATCGACAGCACGCGCCTTCGGTCCGCCATCACGGCGCGCGACTCGCTGGGCGATGCGCGCGACTTCACGCTGTCGACATCCGACGGCACGACGTATCGCCTGAGCTTCACCCCGGCGCTGCGTCCCGCCGAGCGCGTGGGCGTGCAGGTGGGCGGATCGCCCCTCGCCCGCACCGACACGACCTTCACCCGGATGTTTCGGCGGATCTCGAACCGACAGCTGGGCTCGCTGAGTGGCACAGTGGCCCTCTCGGACACCGCAGCCGTCCCCCCTCCCTCGGCCCATACTGCGTCGACGGACTCCACACAGGCGCCCCTCGTCGTGGAGCTGTATGCCACGACCGCGGCGACCTCCGCGCGGGCGACCCCGCGGAGCGTGCCGGCGGACAGCACGGGGCGATTTACTTTCCCGCAGCTTCCGGACGGCACCTACCGCTTCCGGGCGTTTTTAGACGTGAACGGCAACGGCTCGTGGGACAGCGGCTGGCTCGTGCCGTATGCGGCGCCCGAGCCGATCACCTGGAGTGAGGGCACGATTGACAGTCGCCCGCGTTGGGAAAACGTACTGGAGTCGCCCCTTCGCATCCCCAGACCGCCCTCCGATCAATGAGCCCCACCTTTCACTACGCTGCCCCGCCGCCGCTTCCGCCTGTGCTGACGGCCGATGCCATGCGCGAGGCCGACCGGTTCACGATTGAGGACTTCGGCGTGCCGAGCTTCACGCTCATGGAGTCGGCCGGGCGCGGCGCGGCCGGTTGTATTGCGGACGCGTACGGCCCGATGGCGGAGCAGTCCGTGATGGTGCTGTGTGGCAAGGGCAACAACGGCGGCGACGGGCTGATGGTCGCGCGTCAGTTGCTCGCGCGCGGCGCCACGGTGCACGTCGTGCGGTCGGCCGAGCCGGATGCACTGCGCGCAGATCCGGCCCACAATCACGACGTGCTGGTACAGCTGGCCGAGGTCCACGACGACCGGCTTGCGCTGCACGCGTTTGACACGATCGACGCACTCGACGGACTGGCCCGTCGCGCGCGGCCCGATGTGTTTGTCGACGCCCTGTTGGGCACGGGACTCACGAGCGCCCTGCGCGAGCCGATCCTCAGCATCGTCCAGTGGCTCAACGAGCAGCCCGCCCCCACCGTCGCAATCGACGTGCCGACGGGCCTCCACAGCGACACCGGCACCGTGCTGGGTGCGGCAACCGACGCGGATCGCACCGTCACCATGGCCGCCCTGAAAGCTGGACTGCTCATCGGGGCGGGGCCGCGTGTGGCCGGCGCGATCGATGTGGTTGAGATCGGCATCCCAGAGCACGCTATCGAGCGCACGCCGGACGCGCCAGGCTGCGCGCGCCTGACCACGGATGCCGCCATCAGTGCGTGGCTGCCAGCGCGAGCGCACGACGCGCACAAGTACAGCGCGGGGATGGCGCTCGTCGTGGGCGGGGCACCAAGCTACACCGGAGCCCCCGTCATGTCGTCGCTGGCGGCGGCGCGGGCCGGCGCGGGGTACGTAGCGTGTGCCGCGCCCGCCGCGGTGCAGTCCATCCTGGCCGGCAAGATGACGGAGGTGCCCACCATCGCGCTACCCGATGGCGACAGCGGCATTCAGTCCGAGGCAGCGCTCGGCACCCTGGAGGACCACATGGACAAGGCGCGTGCATTACTCGTAGGACCGGGCCTCGGCCGTGCCTCCGGCACTACGCAGTTCGTGCACGACCTGCTCCGCACGAGCGACCTCCCCGCCGTGATCGACGCGGATGGCCTGAATCCACTCGCCGAGGACTTGGACACGCTCGACCACGCTCAGGGCCGGTGGATTCTGACGCCGCACGCCGGCGAGTTCCGCCGCTTGGCCGGACGCGACGTGGACCTGGACGACCCGATCCGAACAGCGCAGACGTACGCCCAGCGGTGGAACTGCGTGCTGCTCCTCAAAGGGATGCCGAGCGTGGTGGCCGCCCCCGACGGCACAGCGTTTGTGAATGGCACGGGTAACCCCGCGCTGGCCACGGCCGGCACGGGCGACGTGCTGGCTGGGCTGTGCGTAAGCCTGCTGGCCCAGGGCCTTCCGCCAACCCGCGCGGCGCTCTGCGCCCTGCATTTGGGCGGCGCGGCCGCCGATCGCTACGCGGCCCACACCGACGGCCGCACGATGATGGCCCTCGACCTCCTAAACCAGCTTCCCCACATTCTGGACGAGCGCTTCCCCTCATGACTGCAACGTACTACCAGATCCTTGCCGTGGGCTGGACCCTGGCCATCCTCGTCGCCTATTCCGTTCCGGCCACGGGCCTTCCGTCCGGAACCCTTCTCCAGATCGACAAGGCGGCCCACTTCGTCATGTTTCTGGGCTTTGGCTTTCTGTGGATGCATGCCATTCATCCCCGCCGCCCCGAACACGAGCGAAAGGCCACGTCGCCAGTACGCGCGTTTGCCCTCATTGGAATCGGCATCGGGCTGTCGGTGCTGGCCGAGCTCTACCAATCGATGCTCCCGCACCGGGCGGCGGAGCCGTACGACGCGGTGGCCAACATCCTCGGGGTGGCCGTCGCCGTAAGCGCCTTCTGGTGGTGGTATCCCTCCCGAACGGCCCGCGACCTCGAGGAAACGTCATAGCTTTACGAATGTGTGAAGGCTCCTCGATGTCGGTTATCGCGCCAATGCACACGCTCTTCGCTTGAAACTCATGCGTCTGCTTCTTAGTAGTTACTTCATGTGATGATGGATTACACCCCATCGTCAGCGGAATAGTACCTGCGGAGCGCTGCCACCTGCCATTTGACAAGCCAAACTCGTTATGGGTGTTCGCAAAGAAGATAGTGCCGACCTACGTAAACAGTACCCGATCTACGTGCAGGTCGGGATGATCGTCGCCCTCCTGCTGCTGATTCTTGCTTTCCGCGTGGACCTGCGGCAGGAATCTGAATTCCAGGTTGTGATGGAAGAGCAGGAGGTCGTCCAGATGGAAGAGATCCAGCAGACCGAGCAGGAGACGAAGCCCCCGCCTCCGCCCCGTCCGCCGGTCCCCGTCGAAGTGCCCAACGATGAAATCATCGAGGATGAAGCCGTCGACCTCGACGCGTCCCTCGACCTGAACGAATCGCTCGACACCTCGGCACCGCCTCCCGGGCCCGAAGAGGAAGAAGAAGAGGAAGAGCAAGAGGTCTTCATCGTCGTGGAGGACCG
>CAYFRX010000261.1:2802-4492 GCA_964345515.1 uncultured Rhodothermales bacterium | reverse complement strand
CGGCGAAGCAGAGCGCCTCCTTCGCGTCGCCGTCGAGGTCGTAGTCGCTTGCCGGACGGACGGGGATGGGGGCGAACGCGCCGGCCAGGTTTCGCATGAGCGTATCGTTGTGCAGCCCGCCGCCCGCGGCGATGACCACGTCGGCCGAATGCACGGAGCGGACGAACCGCGCGTAGGCCTGGTAGACGGTGGTGGCGGTGAGCATCGTGGCGGTGGCCAGCGTGTCGTGCGGCGAAAGGCCGCGCGTCCGGGCCGCGTCGAGCAGGGCGTCCACGTAATCCGCGCCGAAGCGCTCGCGGCCCGTCGACTTGGGCGGCGGCTGGGTGAAGTACGAATCGCTGATCAGGTCGCCGAGCAGGTCGTTGTCGACCGTGCCCGCCGCGGCGAGCACACCCTCCGGGTCGTACGGCTCGTCGAAGAGCCGCTCGGTGAGGGCGTCGATCACCATGTTGGCCGGGCCCGTGTCGAAGGCGAGCACGTCGCTGGGGGCGGCGCCCGCCGGGAGCAGGGTGACATTGGCGATCCCGCCGAGGTTCAGGAGCAGGCGCGTCTCGCCGGGGTCGGTGAAGTAGACGTAGTCGAAGTAGGGGACGAGCGGAGCGCCCTGTCCGCCGAGCGCCATGTCGGCCGCGCGGAAGGTGCCCACCACGGGCACACCGAGCCGGTTAGCCAGCACGGACGGATCGCCGAGTTGCAGCGTGGACGTGACGGCCTCGCCGGCGCAGTCTGCGGGGTTGGGGACGTGGTGCACCGTCTGCCCGTGTGAGCCGACCAGATCGAGGTCGCCGGGCGTCAGGTGGATGGAGGTGAGCGCCTGCCGCACGGCGCTGGCGTATACGCGAGCAAGGCGCACGTTGAGCTGCGAGAGGTCGCGCACGGACGACGTGTCGGCGCGTGAGTTGCGGAGCAGGCTCTGCCGGAGCGCCGCCGGGTACGCCACCGACACAAACGCGCGCTGGTCGATCTGTAGCGTCGATCCGCTGCCCGCGAGCTTAGCGATGACGACGTCCACGCCGTCGAGCGAGGTGCCGCTCATCAGCCCGGCGACGACGCGCGACGAGGCTTCCGTTAAATCGCGGAGGGCGGCCATAGGCAACTCGCATCAGGCGGGGTCAGTCGTCCGCGTCGGTTTCCTCGCGCGCGCGATCACGGAGTTCAGCCGCCTTCTCTATGTGCTCGGTGGCGCGGTCCGGCTCCTGCGAAGCGAGGCGCAGGTAGACGCGCGCGGCCTCTTCGTACTGATTCTGCGAGATGTAGATGCGGGCCAGCGTCTCCGACACCATGTCGTCAATGTCGCTGTCGAGGTCAGGCGCTGGCGCGTCGCTTACGTCCGGCTGTGGATCGATGCGGGCGCCCTCCAGCTCATCGATGAGCCGGTCGAGGTCTTGCAAGTCGTCCGGCAGGGGCTGGTCCGCGTCGGGAAGATGGCGGGCGAGCTCTTCGAGCGGAGAGGGACGTGCTTCTGCTGAGGGCGCAGCGGGCCCGGCGTCATCGGGAGCGTCCTCCGGCGGCGCTTGGTCGGCCCCCAGCTCTTCCTCGTTGGGAGGAGCATCGGCCTCCGCGGGGGCCTCCGCCGAGGGTGCTTCGTCAGCGTCTGGTGCTTCATCAGCCGCTGCTTCGGTCTCCGATGATGATGCCTCAGTGTCGGTTGGGGCATCAGCGGACCCGGAAACGTCCGGCTCGGAAACGT
>CAYFRX010000261.1:0-2702 GCA_964345515.1 uncultured Rhodothermales bacterium | reverse complement strand
CGGAAACGTCCGGCTCGGAAACGTTGGACTCAGCGGCGTCGGGCACGTCGGGGGCCGACGGGGGGGCAGCCTCGTCGTCGGAAGGCACTTCGCCCCATCCGGACGAGGGGGCTGCTGCATCGACGTCGTCGCGAATGGTATCAAGGAGCTCAGCGGCCTCGTCCGCGGCATCTGGCGTGTCGATGTTAGGAGCGTCCCGTTCTGCCACCTCGTCCTGCAAGATCTCCTGGCGGTCGAGCGCACGCATCAGGCCGGCTTGCACAGTCGGGCTGTTCGGGGCGAAGAAGCGGGCGCGCTGCCACGCCTCGAGGGCCTCCAGCCAGCGTTCCTGCGCCTCGTACGTCTGGGCCAGGAGCACGTACGCGGGGGTGTACGCGGGCATCTGGGCGACAGCTTGCTGCAGCGCGTCGGCGGCCTCGCCGAATGCGCCCTCCTCAATCAGGTCCAGCATTTGTCGAAGGTCAAACATGGAGCGGAGGATGCCGGGCGATTGAGCGGAGGAAGGATGAGCGGTGATGAGAGCACAGCCGGAGCGGCCCGCGGAGGACCATCGGATACATTTTGGGAAAATAGGAGACGCCCTTCATACTTGAAACCGAGGCCCCGTGAAGAAGCGGCGCGTCTGCCTCTACGCCTGGGCGGCGGCCGGCCGGCGCTGAACGTGAACGGCTTGCCGCAAGCTGAACCCGGCGACGAGGGCGAAACCACCCGCAAACAGTGCCTGGAAGGGCACGGCGGCCCATTCGCCCAGGGCAACGAGGCTTACTAAACCCACAAGCGAATAGAGTGCCAAGAGCACTTCGCCCCATACGACGCCCGACAGGTCGGCCGACGTGTAACGACTCGTCCACCAGTCGCGCGTTCCGGTTTTGGGCGTGCGCGTGAAGGCCGATGCCGTGCCGCGCAGTCCCTCCCACAGGGCGTGCGTGTTGCTGAGGGCAAGCCCGATGCTCCCGGCCATGAACAGCGGGAAGCGATGCAGGCGGCGCGGCCAATCGGGATACAGGGCCCGCTGGGCGTAGCACTGTGCCAGGAAGAAGCCCACGAAGCCGAGGAGTCCGAAGCTCATCAGCGCGAAGTAGCCGTCACCGGGGCCCTGCCCGGCGTGCTTGAGCCACAGCAAGGGCACGTGCGTGAGGGCCGCGAGCAGGATGAATGGAAACACGAAGTGGGCCGTGAGATGCAGCGAGCCTTCCCACTTCACGCGTGCGGATTCGGACGATCGCCATAGCGGCCCAAGCAGCTTGCGCGCGGTTTCGACGGCGCCCTTGGTCCACCGAAATTGCTGCGTGCGAAAGGCGTTCATCGACACGGGCAACTCGGCGGGCGCCTCGATCTCCGGGCAGAAGCGGAAGCGCCATCCGCGCAATTGCGCGCGGTAGCTGAGGTCGAGGTCCTCGGTGAGCGTATCGGCCTCCCAGCCGCCGGCGTCTTCGATGCAGGTGCGCCGCCACAGGCCGGCGGTGCCGTTGAAGTTGATGAAGCAGTCCGCGTCGTGCCGGGCCGACTGCTCGATGGCAAAGTGCGCATCCAGCCCGAAGGCTTGCATGCGAGTGAGCGTGGAGGCCTCCGCGTTGAGATGACCCCATCGCGCCTGCACCATGCCCACGTCGGGCGCGTCGAAGCGGGGCACCATGCGGCGGAGGAAGTCGGGTGGGGGAAGGAAGTCGGCATCGAAGACGGCAATGAGTTCGCCGCGCGCTAGCTGCAGGCCATTCTGGAGCGCGCCGGCCTTGTAGCCGGTCCGGTCGGTGCGGTGGACGTGCGTGATGTCAAGGCCGCGATCTTGCCAGTGCGCCACGCGATCGGCGACCCCCTCCGTCGTAGCATCCGTCGAGTCGTCGAGCACCTGGATCTCCAGGCGCGCCCGTGGATAGTCGAGCTGTGCACAGGCGTCGATCAGCCGCTCGGCGACGTTGGCTTCGTTGTAGAGCGGGAGCTGCACGGTGACGACGGGCCACGACGCATCCGGTGTGGGAAGATCGTCGGGGTCGGGCACCGGACCGTCGCGGAGCCGATCGTGACGCACGTGCTGCACGGACAGCCACAGCAGATTCCCGCCGTAGATCGTGAGCACCGCGATGGAAATGGCGTAGAGCGCAGCGATCATGAGTTCGGGGGAGTTGTGGATAGTGAGTGGCGAATAGGGGTCGTACGACCCCTCGCTACTCGCCACCCATCACGCGCAGAATTACCAGTTCGAGGTGGCGGCGGTGAAGACGTCCTCGGCGATGTTTTCGAGCGCCTCCTGGGCGGCGGTGCGCTCGCCGTCCAATCCGCTCTGGGCCGGATCGTACTCGCCGAAGCTGCTAAACGTTTGGCTGAGCATTTGTTGGTCCTCTGCTTGGTCGTAGTAGGTAACGGCGACGCGGATCGTGACTCGGTTGCGGGAGGCGCGCTCATCCCCGCCGACCGAGGTGGGAGCGTTCTCATACGACTGGATGCGCGCCGTTAGCAACGCATCGGCCTGCTGCTCGTTCGTCTGCAGCTCCAGGCGCGTCTGCCCCACGAAGCGGCTGGTGAGCATGTCGGTCAGGTCCTGATCGAGCGTGTTGACCGGACTGATCGTGTTATCGATCGCCAGCGGAACGGCCACCGTGTTCAGTTGGGAGGGGATGGTCGCGCCGCTAAAGCTGTAGTACGCGCAGCCGCTCGTCATCAGCCCCAACATAAGCGCCAGGAAAAGAGCGAGGATAGGAGCG
>CAYFRX010000260.1:0-4498 GCA_964345515.1 uncultured Rhodothermales bacterium | reverse complement strand
CAACCCGCAACGCCCAACCCGCAACCCAGCGTGGACACCATCGAACTGACCATCCCGGTTGATGCCGCTCAGCACGAAACACTCATCGCGCGGCTGGAGGAATACGGCTTCACCGGGTTTCAGGAGGAAGACGGTCGGCTGAAAGCCTACATCGGCGCGGACGACTGGAGCGAGGGGAAGTCCAACTACGTGAAGTCGTGGCTGCGCCGGCAGGATGTGGACGGGCCGGTCGAGGAGCGGCGCATCCCCGAGCAGAACTGGAACGCGCGCTGGGAGCAGTCTATCGAGCCGCTGACGGTCGGGCCGTTTATCGTCAAGCCCACGTGGGCGGCCATGCCCGACGCCGCCGCGGGGCGACACGTGTTGGCCATCGATCCGAAGATGAGCTTCGGTACGGGCTACCACGAGAGCACGCGCCTCATGCTTCGCGTCCTGCCTGATCTCGTCGAGGGCGGCGAGCGCGTCCTGGACGCCGGCACGGGCACAGGTATCCTCGCCATCGCAGCCGTGCGGCTCGGCGCAGCATCGGTCATCGCGTTCGACATCAGCACGTGGGCCGAGGAGAACGCGCGCGAGAATATCGCCCTGAACGACGTGGCCGATCGCATCGATGTGCGGCGCGGCGCCATCGACGAGGTCGTGCCGGAAACGGGATTCGATCTGATTCTGGCCAACATCGAGCGTGATCCGCTCATCGAGCTACTCCCACCCTTTGCCGACAAGCTGGCCGAGGGCGGCCGCGTGGCCCTCGCCGGGCTTACTGAAGACGACGAACCACCCATGCGATCCGCCCTCGTTGAGCACGGCTTCGTCATTGAGCGCGAAGCCCGCGAGAACGAGTGGTGGGCGGTGGTTTTGGGGAATGGGTAGGAGAGAAGAGAGATAGGGACACAGCGGGCAACCTGCAATCTGAAATCGAGCCATGCGCATCGCGGCGATTGACGTGGGCACAAACACGGCGCAGCTTCTCGTCGCTGAGGTGGAGGATGGAAACATTTCGCGCCGCGTCGGCACGGACGAACGGTTCGTGCGGCTGGGCGAGGGCGTAGATGCCCGCGGCCGGATCAGCGCGGTGGCGCAGGAGCGCCTGCTCGGCGCCTTACAAACGCAGCGGCAGTTGGCTGCGGAGTGGGGGGCCGAGCACATCACCGTCGGCGCCACGAGTGCATCGCGCGACGCGGCCAATCGGCAGGACGTTGTGGAGGCGGTCCGGCGAGCGACCGGGCTGCCGTACGAGATTTTATCTGGCGATGAAGAGGCCATCTGGACGTTCGCTGCGGCCTGCGATGAGTATCGGAATCAGACCGTCCCAACCGTCGTTATCGACATTGGGGGCGGGTCGACCGAGATCATCGTGGGGGAAGGCGGTGCTACCGGGCCAGATGCTGTGCAGTATTGGCGCAGCGTGAACATCGGTTCCGTGCGGCTTACTGAGCGCTTCGTTGACGGGCAGCCGCCTTCTGACGCGGCCGTACAGCAGGCCACGAGCTCCATCGACGCGGCGCTTGCGGACGTCGACCTCCCGGCGGGTCCCACGGCCGTGCTCATCGGCACGTCCGGCACGACGGAAGCATTGGCGCTCGTCCACGCAGGACCGCCGTCCACCTTCGATACGCTCGACGAAGCGGCGCGCGTGATTCCTGCCTCAGCCGTTCGTGGGTGGCGCGACGAGCTGCTCACCCGCTCGGTGGATGCCGTCAAAGCGCTTCATCCGGACGCTATGCATGGGCGCGCTGATGTCTTTCCGATGGGCCTGCTCATCCTGGACCGCTTCCTGCGCAGGACAGGATTTGGTGCCCTCCGTGTGAGTGCGCATCAGCTGCGGCACGGGCTCGTTTTGCGCTGGCTGCACCGAACGAACAGTACCCCTTGAATCCGCCGCGAAGGGCCGCTCGGGGAGGAACAACCCGGGGGGCATCCGGTGGCATTCTTCCAGCACGTAGCCTCGCTCCACCGGATTCCGCACAGCCCATGGCCACCTCCCGCGAAGCGGTCCTCAGTGCCCTCTCCAACGTCATCGACCCGGATCGTGACAAAGACATCATCCGGTTGGACATGGTGCGCGATCTGAAGGTGGACGGCGACCGCGTGTCGTTCACCGTCATCGTGAAAGAACCCGACACGCCGTTCGCCAATCAGGTGGCCGAAGCGTGCCGTCGCGTCCTGCACGAGCGGATCGATCGCCAGCTGGAGGTCGACGTCGCGGTTGACAGCGAGATGATTGCGCTCGACGAAGATGTCATCGAAGGCGGTGAGACGAAGCAAACGGAGGGCGGTGTCCAAAACACGATCGCCGTCGCGTCCGGCAAGGGCGGCGTGGGCAAGAGCACCGTGGCGGTCAACCTGGCGCTGGCGCTCGCCGAGCAGGACTACAACGTGGCCCTCGTGGATACCGACATCTATGGCCCCTCCGTGCCCAAGATGATGGGGATGGAGGGCGAGAAGCCGCGCGTGAACGACGAGCGTAAGATCGAGCCGCTCGAAAAGTATGGCATCAAGCTCTTGTCGATGGGCTTCATGGTCGACCCCGAAAAGGCCGTCGTGTGGCGTGGACCGATGGTCACCAAGGCCGTCCGCCAGTTTTTAGGCGACGTGCACTGGGGCGCCATCGATTACATGGTGCTCGACCTGCCGCCGGGCACGGGCGACATCCAACTCACCATCGTGCAGACGATCCCGCTGACCGGCGCCGTCCTCGTCTCCACGCCGCAGGACATCGCTCTCGCCGATGCGCGCAAGGGCTCGGCGATGTTCGACAACGTGGATGTCCCGGTGCTCGGCATCGTGGAGAACATGGCGTACTTCAGCCCGCCGGACCAGCCCGACCGCAAGTACTACCTGTTCGGCCGGGGCGGCGCGCGGAAGCTGGCGCGCACCCTCGACACCCCGTTCCTCGGCGAAATCCCGATCGAGCAGGTCGTCCGCGAGCGGAGCGACGAGGGCCACCCCGTCGTGCTGTCCGAGCCGGACAGTAAGTCGGCGCAGGCGTTCCATCAGATTGCTGAGCGCACGGTGGAGCAGGTGGCCCTGCGCAACGCCCAGCAAGACCCGACCCAGAAGGTCGAGATTCTTTACCGTTGACTGTGATCTTTTTGCCCACTTGCTCGTTAAGGGGTACACGACCTATCCATCCGTCGCTGAATCAAAGACGCTGCTCATGCCCGACGACGTGAAAAACGGGAATCCGTCCGCTGCCATGCCCGACCCCAGCACCGATCCGGAGCTCCGCCAGCAGATCGAAGACGCCCTTGACCAAATCCGCCCGTACCTCATGGCCGATGGCGGCTCGGTGCGGCTTCTGAACATCACCGAGGATTATGTGGTGGAGTTGGAGTTGCTGGGTGCTTGCGGCTCGTGTCCGATGAGCACGATGACGCTGCGCGCCGGCATCGAGCAGGCGCTCAAGCGGTCGGTGTCCAAAGTGAAGCGCGTCGAGGCCGTCAACACCACGGCAGCGGCGTGATCCGACTCGCGTCCCGCTCCCGCCCTGAATGCACACCGCATTCGGGGCTTTTTTCGTTGCATCGCTCGCGTGTCCTCCAGCTTTCCAACGATCCCCGCCATCATGAAGACGCGTACGCTCGGGCCCACGACCGTCGGCGTCACGCTCACCGACGATGACATAAAGCGCGTGGAGGCTGCCGTCGAAGCCGGTTCTTAATTGGCGCGTCCCCGCTGGAAGTGGAGGACCGGCCGGAGTTCCCGAAGCCGGTTCGATGCGTAAGCGTGGAACGGCGTGCGCGACGAGTCGGTGGCGGCCAGAAACTTCTGATAGTACAGCGCTGCGGTCGTCTTATCCCGATAGTAGGTGTCGTACAGCGTGGCCAGATGGAAGTAGACCTCCGTGCGTTCGGATCGGATTTGGAGTGCCGTCTTGTACGCGTCGATTGCACGGCGGAGTTGCCCCTGCGCGTCGTACGTCACCGCCGACTGGACGTAAGCGTCGATGAGCACGTCGTCCGCGACCTGCTGGATGGCCTGCTCGAACGCGTGGGCCGACTGCTGAAGGCTGTCGATGCCCCGATACGCGATACCCAGGTAAAAGTGGGTGCGCACATTCGTCGAGTCGCGCGTGCGGGCGTGCTGGAGCGCGCCAAGGGCCGACGCATGTTGACCGCGGCCAACCCGCGCCATCCCGAGGCGGCGAAAGGTCGACGCCGCCGAATCGCCCTGCTGGATCGCACGCTCATACGCCCGGCTGGCAGCGCTCAAGGAATCTTGCCGAAACGAAAGGTCAGCCCGGCGCCTCCACAGCGCAGCGGTGCTGCGGTAATGTAGGGTGGTGTCAACAACCTGGAGGGCTGCGAGCGGCTGGTGCTGCTGTTCGAGGAGTTGGCTCAAGGCATGCGCGACGGCCGCGTTGTGCGGGTTGAGGCGGTGCGCCCGGCGATAGTGGGCCAGCGCCTCTGCAGAACGGTCTCGGGCGTGCAAGCTTTCCGCGAGGCGCGCGTGAAGCAGGCTGTTCGTCGAGTCACGCCGGAGCAGTACGCGATAATGA
>CAYFRX010000259.1:0-4555 GCA_964345515.1 uncultured Rhodothermales bacterium | reverse complement strand
ATGTTCGCCCATCGTATCAAATAGCTAACCATCGGATATGAAACGGAATGTTGTACGCATCGCCTCCCTCACGCTCCTGCTCGCCGTAGCCTTGGTGGCGGCATCACCCGCACGGGCTCAAATCGGTCTCACCGGCGGCCTCAACTTCAATCAGCTCGACGACATCAACGCCACGAATGCGAATGCCAACTTCGAGAACTCGACCGGCTACCACATCGGCGTGTTCTACGACCTGGGCCTGGGTCCCGTCGCGATTCGTCCTGCCGTCATCTACCGCCAGGTCGGGACCTACGAGTTTAACGATCTGCCGTCGGGGACGGAAGAGATTAACCTGAACGCGATCGAAATACCGATCGATCTGCGCTGGCGCGTGCTTCCGCTTCCGCTCGTGAAGCCGTATCTGCTGGCCGGTCCCGTGCTCACGTTCCCGCAATCCGAGGACGATTTTGACAGCACGGAGAGCCTTAACCTGAATGCGGACATCGGCGCCGGTGTGGAGATTACGCTGCCCGGAATTGGCTTTACATTGATGCCTGAGCTGCGGTATGGGATCGCGACGAGCTCGTTCTTGAAAGACGAGTTCGAAATCGGCGATACTGACATCCAGCCGCAGGACGAGGCGCGCCTCAATTCGGTCATGTTGCGGCTCAACGTGAAGTTCTGATCGGCTTGACTCATTGCAGCGCACGAAGGAAGGGCGAATCGCGGACCGCAGCGATTCGCCCTTTCGCATGAACGGACAGTCTGACTCCAGCCCTCCACAAAACAGTCCGACCCGGTGCACGGTCTTCCGCTGCCGTTCGCTACTTCACAGCCAGTGTGACAACGATCGGAAAGTGGTCGGTGTGGGTCGTCGGGTCGTAGAATTGCGCGTAGGTCACCTCGCGGGTGCGTTCGTAGAGGCGCGGGCTGAGAAAGATGTGGTCGATGGCGGTGAGTTCGCGCGGGGCGTCCACCACCTCGTCGCGGTCCCGATCGTAATGCGACGTGTAGCGGTCGTCCTTCGAGACGTCGGCCATTACGCTGCGCAGGTCGTCCGCCTCCGGCTTCCCATTGCGCCGGACGATAGACAGCACATTGCTAATGGGCGTGTTGCTCTCGATGTCCGGGATGTCGGCGTCATAATCGTTGAAGTCGCCGAGGACGACAACGGCCCGGCCCGCTGCCGACTCGGCGGCCGCGAGTTGGCGGATGACCTCGGCCTGCGCCTCACGCCGAGGGACGCGCTGCTCCGACGATGGGTTCGCCAGAAAGTGGAGCCCGATGAGCGTGACCGGCAAGTTGCCGATCGTGAGCCGCGCGAAGAGATTTTTGCTCACGCCGTACGTGTCCGACGTGCCCTCGACCGGAGCGCGCGCGTCCGTCCGGCCCACGGTGTCGACCGGCACGCGGGCGAGCAGGCCCACGTCCTGGCCGGTGAACGTGTCGCGCCCCTCGATGAAGTGCGACGCGTAGCCGGCGCCGTCCAGGGATTCGGCGATCAGGGAGTCCATCACAGCCTCGTTCTCGACCTCCTGGAGCATGACGAGGTCGGCGTCGAGCGCGCGAATGATAGCTCCAATCTCGGCGCGGTGGGCGCGGGCGGCGTCCGGATCCCCTTTCCACGGAAACGACGCGCCGCCCTCGCTGCCTCGTCCATCGAACAGAAACTCCGTGTTCAACGTGGCAAGGCGGAGGCCCTCGGCCGCATAGGTTGGGGGCGGCTCCGGCGTGAACGACGACGAGGGGGGCGCGTCGGCGCTCGTCGTGCCGGAGCACGCAGCGAGCAGCACAGCGAGGCCCCAGAGGATGGAAGCAGAAAGGCGACGCATGGTGGGGAGGGGGTCATAAAAACGGCAACACCCCGGCTGCCTTAATGGCGGCCAGGGCGTGTAAGAAAAGCGCAATCGAGTCGAAAATGCGAACGCGGCGTCAGGAAACCTCCTCGTAGAACCGGAAGCGCCGTTGGTCCACCCGGTACGTCCAGTTCGGCGTCACGCGCCGCCGGTTGTTCACCCAGTGCGGGTGCGGGCGTCCCACCATCGACTGTTCACTGTAAAAGTGGCGCGTGTGGATGGAGAAGGGGCGCCGCGTCGAGTCGGCGTGGCGGACGTAGTGGGCAATCCGGAGGACGCGTTGCCAGCCAGGGAGGCTGTCGGCGGGTGTCAGGCTGGTGTAGAAGGCCCGCTTCGCACTGCTCGGGTTGAACGCGCTGAACTGGTAGGGATCGAGGACGACCTCGCGATAGGTTTCCTCGCCGCGGTACCGCGTCTCCACACGGTTGCGTATCACCCAGGCCACGAGCTCTTGCTCGTGCACGAGCTTGGTTTCAGAGTAGATGGCGCGCGCCAACCACAGGGTGCCCTCGTCGATCCCTTCAGAGAAATCAATGAATGGGATGGCCATCTCGGCCGGATCGCCGAACAGGGCGAGAAACTTCAGCTTGGCGCCGGCCATTTCGTCGTGTAGGTCTGAATCACGGACTTCCTCGGTGACGGCGTCGAGGCCGGCAGCGGGGGAGGACACGGAGAGGGTGACGGGGCCCCGCGCAGTGAGCTTAACGGCCTCCGCGTGCGCCATCTTGGGCGACGCCTCCTCGCGATCCGTAGGGGCCGTGGAAAAACGGGCTGCACTGAGGAGCAGAACAAAACTTGCTCCAGCGATTGTAGCGGTTCGTACCACAGATCATCACCGATCTGTTCTACATTTAGTGAGTGAAAAGACGCGGGCAAACGAGGCCGCAACGGGGCGGCACACAGGGATTTGCCAGGCGTCTTTTCAGGCACTGAACAAGGCCAGGTGACCCTGTGTCAATGTCGGGCGGACCAACGAAGCGATTCGCGACAAGGTTTCCAAAAAAATTTTGCCACAAGTCCCTGTAATCAAACCGTTTGAATGGCTCATCGCGATTTCTTCACGGTGGCTTGTTCCGTTCTTGGTCGCCCGTTAACGCCAGGTGTTCGTCCCACGTTAACCAAGGCGTTTACTAGGGTGCGAATGTCCCGTTGAGGTAGTCTTTTGGATGATAGGATATATCCTTTTGGAGCACTCACCCGGTAAGCAAATGGATTTCAACCCCCGTTCACGAAACGATACCCCCAATGAAGACCCCGTCGATGCGCGTTTTAGCTGACGAAAACATCCCCCTCGTGGAAGATGCGTTTGGCACGCTGGGCACGGTGCGGACCCTCCCGGGGCGCGCCATCGAGCCGGCGGACATGCGGGACGTGGACGGGCTGCTCGTGCGCAGCGTGACCCCCGTTGGCGCTGACTTGCTGGACGGAAGCGCCGTGCAATTCGTCGGGTCCGCCACGATCGGGACGGACCATATCGACGAGCGCTACCTGCGCGAGCAGGGGATTGCCTTTGCCCACGCCCCTGCCTCGAACGCCGACTCGGTGGCCGATTACGTGATGGCGGCGCTGCTCCGGCTCGCCGTCCGCGGGCAGACGACGCTGCGGGGCAAGACGATTGGCATCGTGGGGTGTGGCAACATCGGCAGCCGGCTGGCGCGGCGGCTGCCCGCGCTGGGGCTGGACGTGCTGAAGAATGATCCGCCGCTTGCGGGGGAGGCGGAGGCCGCTGGCGAGCCGCACAACTTCGTGCCGTTGGACAGGGTGCTGAACGTGGCCGACATCATCACGCTGCATGTGCCGCTGACCCGCGAGGGGTCGCACCCCACGCACCACCTGTTCGACGCGGCGACCATCCTGAAGATGAAGCCGGACGCGTGGCTCCTCAACACGTCCCGCGGGCCTGTGGTCGACAACGAAGAGCTTAAAGCCATTGTCCACGGCGGCTACCTGGGGGCCGTGGCGCTCGACGTGTGGGAGAACGAGCCGACGCCCGATCCGGACCTGCTCCGCCGCGTGGACCTCGCGACGCCGCACATCGCGGGTTACGCGTACGACGGCAAGGTGCGCGGCACGACGATGCTCTACGAAGCGCTCTGCGACCACCTCGGCGTGCCGGCGACGTGGAGTCCAGAGGCCGCGCTGCAGCCCGAGGACGGCCACCCGCTCGTCGCCACCCCGCCCGACCCGGCGCTGCCCGAGACGGAGGCGCTGGACCACGTCGTCCGCTCGATGTACGCGATCCGCGCTGACGACGCCCGCCTCCGCGCCACGCTCGACGCGCCGCCCGAGGAGCGGGACGCCGCGTTCAGCCGGCTCCGCAAGACGTACCCGCGCCGCCGCGAGTTCAGCCGGTTCGTGTTACCTGCCAGGGCCATCCCCGCGGCTTTAGAGACGCCCATCCGCGACGGACTGCGCATATCTCCGGTATCCGGCACGGATCTCCTAGCGTCCGCTAGCGATTAGTAGAGGGGCAGATGAATGGCCTATCACCTATGGGGCTTCCCATCGAGATGACCAATACATCACGCCTCGTGTTCTGTCTGGTGACGGCGTGGCTCGCCGCAACGCTCCTGCTCACGGGATGCGACCTCGAAGGCATCGGCGGCACGAATCCCGGTCCGGGTCAGGAGTCCCAGACGGACATCCTTGACATACGGGTTGAGCCGAATCCCGTCGCCGTCGGCGACACGGCCGTTTTCACCTGCGTCATCGCTGACAGC
>CAYFRX010000258.1:0-4562 GCA_964345515.1 uncultured Rhodothermales bacterium | reverse complement strand
TAGTATCTCCTCGCCGGATGGAGGATTCCCCTTCGCCCAATCGTCACTCGCCAATCACCCAATCGACAATCCCTCAATCGACAATCTCCGCGTGGTCGCCGATGTTGACGACCCGTGCTTTGCCCTCGGCAAGCGCCTCGCGCCCCACGATCGAGTCGCGCAGCACGGACTGCTTCACGCGCCCCTCTGAGAAGATGATGCTGTCGCGCACGATGGAGCCGATGACTTCCGCGCCGGCCTCGATAGAGACGTGCGGCCCGACGACGGAGCCCTTCACCGTAGCGCCCGGCCCGATGTACACCGGATCGTGAATGACGCTGTCCTCCACCGTGCCGTGGCGGAGATCGTCCGACTCGCGCTCGAGGATCTTGCCCGTCGTTTCGAGCAGCGCGGGAATCGTCCCGCAATCCATCCACGCGGATACGCCCGCCGTCTTGAACACCTTGCCCGCCTGCAGGAGCCGGTCCATCGCATCGGTGAGTTGGAACTCGCCCCCCTTGCCGCGCACGTCGTTCTCAATGAGATAGTTGATCTCATCGTGCAGATCGGCGAGGTCTTTCACGTAATAGATGCCGATGAGCGCCTCGTTGGAGACCGGATCTTCTGGCTTCTCGATGAGCTTCGTGACGCGCTCGCCGTCGCGCACGGCAATGCCGAAGCGCCGCGGATCGTCGACGTGCTTCACCCAGGCGATGACGTCCGCGTCGCCCACGTCCACCGTCTCGTCCATGTCGAAGAGCGTATCGGCGAAAACGACGACGCCCTGCCCGGTGAGGTGCTCATCCGCACAGCCGACGGCGTGGGCGGTTCCTTCCGCGGTGTGCTGCACGGCAAAGTGAGCCGTCATGTTGTGCTGCTCGCAAATGGCGCGCAGCTGATCGCGGATCTCCTCGCCAAAGTCGGGGCCGAGCACGAACACCCCTTCGTCGGGCCCCTCAGGCAAAACGCGGGCAAACAGGTCGACGATGCGCTCGACGACGGAGCGGCCTTTCACGTGCAGGAGGGGCTTCGGCGTGACGTGCGAGTGGGGCCGAACGCGCGTGCCGCGTCCTGCCATCGGTACGATGAGCTTCATGGGTGCGTGGAAGGGATGGGTTAGATATGCAAAGCGAACGTGATATAGACCGTGGGTAAAAACTAGGTTTTGCACGAAGAATGCCAGTGACCTTCCTATCTTAATTTGAAGTTGTCATGGGCACTGCCCTCTCATGCGTGCAACCGTCCACTTTTTCAAACACATTGTGCCTTTTCGTGCACCGGACCGATCGCCCGGGGAGGTGCCCGCCCCGTGCCCGCGCTGACCCCGAACGTTTGTCGACATCGGTGCAATTTTATCAGTCGATAAGCCGTAAATTCAGTTGCTGAGGGCACTTTTCACAGCATGATGATCGCGGCGCAGGCTTTTCCGACCGATACCGGCCCCGGTTCAAGGTTGGCACATGGATTGACACCCCCACAGTCCGGACACAATCATTTGCTTTCTCACCACCTCGCGCCACGATGACATCCTCCTTTCGTTCTCGCCGCCTTGCTTCCTTCGCGCTCGTCCTGGTCGCCTCCGGCCTGATGCTGATGGGCTGCGCGAGCCTGAGTAATACCGAGCAAGGCGCCATCATCGGCGCCGGGGCGGGTGGTGCGGCCGGCGCGGCCATTGGCAAGGCGGCCGGTGGGACGGCCGAGGGCGCCATCATCGGGGCCGTCGTTGGCGGGACGGCCGGTGCCATCATCGGTCAGCGTATGGACCGCAAAGCCGCCGAGCTGGAGGAGGAGCTCGACAACGCCGAGGTCGAACGCGTGGGGGAAGGCATCAAAGTTACGTTTGACAATGCTATTCTCTTCGACTTCGACTCGGCGGCGTTGCGCTCGGACGCGCAAGCGACCCTGAGCGAATTCACCGGCGGTATTCAGGACTTTGAGGGCACGGAGGTGCTCATCGTAGGCCATACCGACAGCAAAGGTTCTGAGGCTTACAACCAGCAGCTGTCGGAGCGGCGAGCGAGCTCCGCCGCCGAGTACCTGACCGAGCAGGGCCTCCTCCCGAGCCGCATCTCCACGATGGGCAAAGGCGAATCGGAACCGGTGGCGACGAACGACACGGCCGAGGGTCGCCAGCAAAACCGGCGCGTGGAGGTTGCCATCTACGCAAGTGAAGAGTACCGCGAAGAGCTCGTGCAACGCCAATCGGGAGGCAACTGAGCTGTTGGAAGTCGCTCCACGCGCTGGCCGGGCCTTCGCTCTAGCGAGACGCTTTTGCGTCCGGCATGTTCATCCAGAGCACGGGGCCTGTAGTCTCCAAACAGCGTAGGAAGGAAACAAGGCGCGAGCTTCGCTTTTATCAAAGAACTGTACACGCTACGGCCGGCCGACGGCTTCACCCACCCCCTACCTAAAGAACTTGAACAGAACCATGACTGCCAACGAACTGACTCCCCCTGACGTGTTGCGTCGCTGGACCGCCTTTGTGGCCGCGCTCGTCCTCGCAGTAGGATTGAGCGCGTCGCCCGCGACGGCTCAAGACCAGAGCCAGCAGAAGCAGCAGCTTGAGCAACTCAAGCAGCAATACGCACAAGCGGTCCAGGCCGCCAAGCAGAATGATGCGTCGACGGCCTACCAGCACTTCGAGCGCGCACTCGAACTGGCCAACGCCACCGACCAGCAGGGTGCGGCCCAGAAGATTCAGCAGTTCCTCGTCCAGCTCCCGAAGCAGTGGGGCAACCAGGCGCTGAAGAGCGACAACTACCAGGAGGCGCTCACCCACTTCAACAAGGCTTTGGAGCATGACTCGACACGGGCCTACATGCATTACGGCAAAGGGCTCGCGCTCATCAACATGGATCAGGAAGACGATGCCATCCAGAGCATGACGAACGCCATCCAAAAAGGTGAGGCCACGGGCGACCAGCGCACGGTGCAGATCGCGACGAACCGCATCCGCGATCACTTCGTGGCGCTGGCTTCGGAGGCGCTGAACGTACAGGACCCGACTCAGGCGCAGGCCGAAGAGGCCCTGGGATACATCGCCGAGATGGAAGAACACGTGACGCCGGATGCCCGGGCGCACTTCTACCGTGCCACGGCCCTGTACCACCAGGATCAGTACGAGGATGCAATCGCGGCGGCGCGTCAAGGACTGGAGATGTTCGACGGCAGCCGCAGTGACGAGGCGAAGTACCACTTCGTGATCGGCGAGTCGTACGTCGCCCTCAACAACATCGAAGCCGCGAAGGAGCAGTTCCAGCGGGCGGCCTACGGTGACTACGCGCAGCGCGCGAACCACTACCTGGAGACGCTCTAGCGTGTGTGCGTCCCCCTGAAGCACGAAAGCCCAGGCCCCCTAAAGGGTCTGGGCTTTTTTCGTTGGGCTGCGAGATCCTCAGCAGCGGCCGTCCTCCCGGATCGGATGCTCCGTGCTGCCCGCTGGACCGGCATGCGTTAGCGCCGCACCGCGTTCTTTCCACCAAGGTAAACGAGTACGACGAGCAACACCGCCGGGACCAGCACGCTGGCGATCACCATCCACTCCAGGCCGGTGGGCATGGAGGGATACGTGTCGCCAGTCGTTTGAAGCAGGAGCAGGAGCCCCATCAGTATCGAAATCATGGTGGATTGGGTAGCGCTCATTTTTGGGAACAGTTCTTCACTATGATACAGCGCATGGCATTATTTTTCCACTTCTTCGTTGGACGGCGTCTTTCCCCGAATCATCCCTGTGCTTCATGCTGAAGTGGCTTTCCCTCCATTTCCCCCTGTCGATCATTCTCACGCTCGGCGTGATGACGGAGCCAGCGGCAGGGCAGACGATTGAGTACGACGCCGAACTGTCCGTCGCCGGTGCGGCCTCCGACTCGCTTCCCTTCTGGATGACCGCCAACCAATACGGGCGGGTCGACCCGCGCTCGACGAATACGCTGTTCACCTTCGCGCTCCGGAAATCGGTCCGGGCGGCGAAGACGGTGGATTATGGGCTCGGCGCCGAGCTTTTGGGGCGCGCCTCCGAGCGGTCCTCGCTCCATGCCCACCAGCTGTACGGCGTGCCCAAGACGGGTCCAGTTCGCCTGCAAGCGGGATGGCGCCACCACACCTCCGGCATGGTCGACTCGACGCTCTCGATGGGTTCGACGATGTGGAGCCGCAACGCACCGCCCATGCCGAAGCTCAGCGTCGCCGTGCCCGAGTATGTGGCGATCCCGGGTACGCAGGGCTTCCTGGCGGTGCGCGGCTACATGGCGCACGGCTGGTTTGGGCCAGAACGCTACGTAGACCGCCCGTACCTGCATGAAAAATACGCGTACGTGCGGATTCGATTTCCGCGCCTTCCCATACAGGGACATGCCGGACTCCACCACAACGTTATCTGGGCTGGCAGGCATCCCACACGGGGCGACCTGCCAGACGGATTCCGCAACTTCCTTAGCGTTGCGCTGGGGCAAGGAGCCCCCGAAGGAAGCAACACCGCCATCGGCGAGCAGACAAATGTCTTCGGCAATTCTGTAGCTGCCTACGACTTCGGAGTGACCTTCACTGCAAACAGTATCCGTGGACAGGCGTCGCGCCAGGTGTAT
>CAYFRX010000257.1:0-4589 GCA_964345515.1 uncultured Rhodothermales bacterium | reverse complement strand
TTTGTTTGATTATATAATGCCGCTTATAAGGTAACGCCGGCTCAATTGTGCCCCGAGCGGGCCCTCCGTTGCACCGTTTGGGTCGAACCGACCGCGTATCGCCGCGATTCGACGAGGACCTTCACCCAGCGAACAGAGATGCGTCGGCCCATTGGGCGCAAGAACGCCAAGCATTGGATTTTCACCCCCGGCGCTCTCCTTTCTCGTCAAAAATTCGACGGTTAAGCTCCCCACCACTGTTTGCAAAGGCTTCCGTCGTGCGCTATCGTCGTAGCAGTGTCGTCATCGATCTCTTGAGGTGCTCTTCCCATGCCTTCCTCCGACGTCGCCTCTGCCCCCTCCTCCGCGGCCTCGGCGCCTCACCGTCCCGAAATGCCCTGGCAGGCCAGCATCAGCGCCGTGTGCGAGGCCTTGCGCGTGGATGAGGCAGGCCTCTCCACCGAGGAGGCCAATCGGCGGCGTCAGGAATTTGGCGCCAACACGCTCCGAGAAACAGAAACCCGAAGCATCGGCGCGATTCTGCTCGATCAGGTGAAGAGCCTGGTCGTCCTCCTGCTCTTTGCGGCCGGCGTTGTGTCCCTCTTCTTCGGTGACATCCCCGAGGCGGTGGCCATCGGCGTGGTGCTCGTGCTCAACTCCGCCATCGGGTTTTTCATGGAGTGGCGCGCGGTCCGCTCCATGGAAGCCCTCCGCGAACTCGCCGACGTGCCGGCCGTCGTGCGCCGCGACGGCACGACGACGCGCATCTCAGCGGAGGAGCTCGTTCCCGGCGACATCGTGCTGCTGGAGGAAGGCGACGTCGTGACCGCCGACCTGCGCTTGCTGAATACCTCCAAGCTGCAGGCCGACGAGTCGGCCCTCACCGGGGAGTCCGTACCGGTCGACAAATCAACCGATCCGGTCCCCGAAGAGGCCTCTCTGGCCGAGCGAACGAGTATCGCGTTCAAAGGCACTGCCGTCACACGGGGCTCGGGCGAAGGCATCGTCGTAGCCAATGGGATGGACACCGAGCTGGGGGAAATCTCGTCCCTCGTCGAGGAGGCCGAAAGCGAGGAGACGCCGCTCGAAGCACGTCTCGACGCCCTCGCGCGCAGCCTCGTCGGTGTGGTGCTTGTCCTTGGCGCGGCCGTCGCGGCCTCGGGCATCCTCGCCGGACGCGAGTTGAAGCTGATGATCGAGACGGGCATCGCCCTCGCCGTGGCTGCCATCCCAGAAGGGCTCCCCATCGTGGCCACCATCGCCCTGGCACGCGGGCTGCGGCGTATGGCCCGGCGCAATGCCCTCATTCGACGCCTCTCCTCGGTCGAGACGCTGGGCTCGACGAGTGTGATTTGCACCGACAAGACCGGCACGCTTACGGAGAATCGGATGACGGTGCAGTCGCTCCGCCTACCGATCGGCACGGTGGACGTCGATGTTGAGAACGAGGACGAGCCGTTCATTTTTGACGGCGCGCCGGCCGACCCGGCCGAGCACCCCGCCCTGGCCGATGCGCTCCGCGTGGCCGTGCTCTGCAACACGGCCAGTCTCGGGGAACACGCAGAGGCTGAGACGGCGGCCGTAGGCGACCCGATGGAATCGGCACTCCTCACGATTGGACGCCTGGCAGGTCTCCAGCGCGATGCGCTCCTCGAAGAGATGCCCGAAGTAGACCGGGATGCCTTCGACCGGGAAACGAAGCAGATGGCGACCATCCACGAAACGAACGGCCGGTACTTCGTTGCCATCAAGGGGGCGCCGGAAGCCGTGCTGTCCTCCTGCACGCACATTGCCGAGGGAGAGGATGCCCCACCGATGGACGACGCAACCCGCGAACGTTGGTTAGAGCACAATCGCACTATGGCCGAGGACGGGCTCCGCGTGATTGCCCTCGCCGCCCGGCGCACGGACGCCGTACCGGACGACCCGTACGAGGATGTGCAGTTCCTGGGCCTGGTGGGCCTGCTCGACCCGCCACGGTCCGGCGTGCGCGCGTCGCTCGACCGGTGCAAGGCCGCCGGCATCCGCGTGGTGATGGTGACGGGCGATCAGCCGGCCACGGCCAGGCACGTGGCCCGCTCGGTCGGGCTCGTAGAGGGCGACGCCCCGGTGATTGCAGGGAGCGACTTCGTGTCGCCCAAGGACGCGTCCCCCGAGGAGCGCGACCACCTGCTCAACACGGCCCTCTTTGCCCGCGTGACACCGCGGCAAAAGCTCGACCTCATCGACTTGCATCAAGCTCAGGGCCGCATCGTGGCCATGACGGGCGACGGCGTAAACGACGCGCCCGCGCTCAAGAGCGCCGACATTGGCATCGCGATGGGGCAGCGCGGCACGCAGGTGGCCCAGGAGGCGGCCGACATGGTGCTTCAGAATGACGCGTTCTCGACGATCGTGGCCGCGGTGGAAGAGGGGCGCACCATCTTCAAGAACATCCAGAGCTTCGTGTATTACTTGATGTCGTGCAACGTCGGCGAGGTAATGGTGGTGGGTTTGGCCTCGCTGGCTGGCATGACGCTTCCGATCCTTCCGCTGCAGATTCTCTTCCTCAATCTGGTGACGGACGTCTTCCCCGCGCTAGCACTGGGCGTGGGCGAGGCGGAGTCGAACGTGATGGAGGAGCCGCCGCGCGACTCGTCCTCGCCCATCATCGACCGGAGCCAGTGGCTGCAGATCGGGCTGTACGGCGTGGCCTTCACGGTGGCCGTCCTCGGGGCGCTGCTCTATGCGCTGGAGGGATGGGGGCTGCCCGCCCCCGAGGCGGTTACCATCTCGTTTCTGACGCTGGCGTTGGCGCAGCTCTGGCATGTCTTCAACATGCGCGCCGTGAACGCCCATCCCTGGCGCAACACGATCACCCGCAACCGCTACGTGTGGGGGGCGATCGCTCTGTGCACGGGGCTGCTCCTCGTCGCCGTCTACGTGCCCGTTTTAGCCGATGCGCTCTCGGTGGTGCCGCCTGCGCCGCGCCACTGGCTACTCATCGTCGGCGCCAGCCTGGTACCGCTCGCCGTCGGACAGGTGGGGCTGTTCATCCGCGCTCGTCGAGCAGCGCCTTGAAGGCGGCCTCATCGAGCACGGGGACGCCGTGCGCCTCGGCGTCGTCGCGCTTCTGCCCGGCGCCCGGGCCGGCAACAACGTAGCCCGTCGCGCCGCTCACGCTGGAGGTGGCGCGCCCGCCGAGCCGCCCCACGAGCCGCTGCACCTCGTCGCGCGTCCACTCCTCCAACTGTCCCGTAAAGACGAAGGTGAGCCCTTCCAGCGGCTGCTCGCTCTCACGGTACGGGTTCGTGAGCGTCAAGCCGGCCGCGCGGATCGCGGCGATCACCTCCTGGTTGGCCGGCTCGTCGAAGAAGGCGACGATACTGTGCGCCACCTCGGGCCCGATGTCGCCGATGGCCTGCTTCTTGTCGCCGCTCAGCACCACCTCGGCGCCGCACACTGGGCACGCGTCCGGGAGGTGGTAGGACGCTTCCGAGCCGTCGCGCGCGTCAGGGATGGCCTTGACGACGTACGGGATGACGTCGCCGGCACACTCGACGAGCATGGTGTCGCCGATGCGAATGTCCTTCTGGTCGATCTCGTTCTGATTGTGGAGCGAGGCGCGGCTGACCTCCACGCCGCCGATCTCGACGGGCTCCAGCCGGGCGACGGGCGTGATGCGCCCCGTACGGCCCACCTGCACGATGATGTCGTCGATGGTCGTCGTGGCCTGACGCGGGGCAAACTTGTAGGCGATGACCTAGCGCGGGTCGCGCTGGCGGACGCCCAGCGTGTCGTGCGCAGCGAGATTGTTCACCTTGATCACGACGCCATCGATCTCGTAGGGCAGCTCGTCCCGCTGCGCTTCCATATCGGCGTGATGCGCGAGGGCGTCGGCGTGGGTGGCGAAGTCGCGGTCCTCACCGGGCGCCACCTCGTAGAAGTAGATGTGCAGCGGCCGCTCGGCCGTCACGCTCGGGTCGAGCTGGCGCAGGCTGCCGGCCGCCGCGTTGCGCGGGTTGGCGAACGGGTCCTCCCCGACCTCGACACGCTCGCGGTTGAAGGCGTTGAACTCGTCCTTGCGCATGTACGCCTCACCGCGCACGACGAGCCGCTCGGGCGCGGGGCGCTCCTCGGTGCGCAGGCGTAGCGGCACCTCGGGGATCGTCTTGCATTGGCTGTGATGTCCTCACCGGGCCGGCCGTTGCCCCGTGTGGCGGCCTGCACGAGCTGGCCCTCCTCGTAGATGAGCTCGACGGTGTATGCGACGCGCTCCACGTCCAGCTCCGTGCGGCACGTCTCATCGAAGGCGCGCACGTCCTCTTCCGCGTAAGCCGACTTCAGGCTGCGCATCGGGGCGGGGTGACGCACGGTGCCGAGCTCACCGCGGGGCGCGCTGCCCACGCGCTGCGTCGGCGAGTCGGGCGTGCGGACGTCCGGGTACGCCTCCTCCAGCGTCTGGAGCTGGTCGAGCATCCGGTCGTACTCGGCGTCGGAGACGACCGGGTCGTCGAGCACGTAGTAGCGGTAGTTGTGGTACTGCAGCGCCTCGCGCAGCCGCGCCGCGGCCTCGACGGCGGCGTCCTCCGCATCGATGGCGTCGAGGTCGATGGCGGGCTGGGTCTCTA
>CAYFRX010000256.1:0-4662 GCA_964345515.1 uncultured Rhodothermales bacterium | reverse complement strand
CCGCCCCGCGTGGCAGAGCGGCCATGCGAGCTACCTCGTCGACGTCCGCAACGAGCCGACGCGCGGCGTGACGTGGCCCTTCACGGTGCGCGCGACCCGCCGCGATCCGGTGTCGCTCTCGTTCGACCGGCTCGCGCAGGTCCCCGAATCCTTCGAGGTGTGGCTGTTAGACGAGTACAACAAGGCCTCACAAAACCTGCGCACGACGCCCCGCTACACGCTCGACGACGTGAACACGCAGCGGGAGCGCTCGATGCGCCTCATCGTGGGCCGGCACGCGTACGTGCAGCAGGAGCTCGAGGCCGCTGGCGCGCTGCCCGCCACGTATGCCCTGGCCGACGTGTACCCCAATCCGACGCACGGTGCTGCTACCATCCGCTACGGCCTCCCGAAGAAGCAGCCCGTGACGATTGAGGTCTACAACACGCTGGGGCAGCGGGTGGCGACGCTCATGCAGGACCGCCCCATGGAGCCGGGCTTCCATACAATTCAGTGGCGCGGCGAGACGGGCTCCGGCACCCCGGTGGCTAGTGGCGTCTACTTCGTCCGCATGCGCGCCGGCGACTTCACCGCGTCCAAGAAGATTGTGCGGGTGAATTGAAGGAGCTCCCGTTGGTCGCATCAGGTGCGCCTGCGCCCTGAGCGCAGCGAACGAAGTGACGGCGAGCGGAGCGAGCCACCCAACGCGACCCCCGGGAGCACGCATCACCTACTCCATCAACGTGGGCGCTTCGCGGTACTGGTCGGCGACGCGCTGGGCTTCTTGAGCAAGGCGGCGGCGGAGGGCATCCGGCTCCACGACGTACGCGTCTGCGCCCCAGCTCAGCAGCCAGGGCAACACCTCGCGCTCGTGATGCACACGGAGCGTCATGAGCAGGCGGCCGTCAGGGCGGTGCTCGGTGGCCATCACGCGGAGCGACGAGGCGGCCTGTACGGTCGAGGCCACGTCCGCGCTGAAGAGCACGCGCACGGTCCGGTCCGGCAGCACGTCGCCCCCGAGCGGCGTGCGATACCCGGTCGGGCGCTCGAACGTGGCGTCCAGCAGTGTAAGATCCGTGATGCGATCCACCCGAACGTGGCGGACGCGCTCGGCGTCGTGGTCGTAGCCCACGAGGTGCCAGGCCGCCGCGTGGTGCACCAGCCCATAGGGATTCAGCGTTCGGAGTTCGCCGCTCGGGGCCGGTTCGTGGAAGCGAACGCTGCGCCCGTCGACGAGGGCGCGGCGGAGGGTGCGCAGCGTTTGGTCGGCCGCGGCACGGCCGAAGGCGCGCTCGGGCACGAGGCGCAGGCTGCTCTGCAGAGCGCCGGCCCGCTCGTGCTCGGCATCCGGGAGGGACGCGGCCAGCTTGGTGCGGGCAGCCAGTGCGGCGGCGCGGTAGCGACCGTCCACATGCTCGGCCGCCTGCGTGCTGCCGACGAGCAGCATCACGGCCTCGTCGGTCGTGAGGGTCACGGGCGCGAGCAGGTAGTCCTCGGGCAGCCGGTACCCCTTCCCGGGTACGGCACGGATCGGCACGCCCTCGTCGTCGAGCGCCTGCATGTCGCGGTAGATGGTGCGCTCGCTCACGCCCAGCGCTGCAGCTAGATCCGTGGCGCGCTGCCAATCCTTGGTCTGCAACTGCAACAGGATGGCGGGCCAGCGGTCGGTCGGGGTCATGGTATGTGCGTCATCGGTCATGAGTGGTTCTGTGCTCGCTCGCGCTCGCGTCCGCTCGTGTCATCGGTCACTCGTTCCACAGATTCCAGTGACCGTGAGCGTAGCGAACAAATGACGCGGGCGCAGCGATCATCTAACCGAAATCCCCCTTCGAGCATCGTCACTGGTGCTGCGATGTAGCGGCCGGCGCCAGCCCTTGCTCTGCCACAGCCTCCTGCACGCCCGCCTCGAACTTCTTCGCCCCGCCCTGCGACGGGTGGCGGACGTACGTGCTGTCGACATCGACTTCGTCGAGGGCGCGTTCCGCCTTCCGGCCGACAGCCAGCACGCGCTCGGGCTGCAGCAGGTCGATCAGGTCGGCCAGCACGTCTTCATAGCGCGCCACCTCGCTCCGCCGCGGGGTACGGATGGTGAGCGGGTCGCCCGCATCGTGCGGGTGGAACGGCACGCTATTCCAGGTGAAAAAGTGGGGGAAGTACGGCTGCAGCACGCGCCAGTAGATGGAGGCGCTGTACTCGCGGTGCGGCTCATCCTCGCGACTCGTCGGCGCGCCATCGATCGGGAAGGTGTCATCCACCAGCTGCGACTCGCTCACGAGCGGGACGCCCGAGAAGCGGCACCCCCACGGGCCGGGCGCCTCGGCCAGGAGAAAGAGCGGCGGCCGCTCGGGGAAGCATGCGAGGTAGCTCCGCAGGTTGTCGCGGCGCGTCTGCGCGGCATCCGGACGGTCTAGCGCGGCGTGCGTCGTGTGGTACGGGTTGAACAGTGTATCGGACGAGGGCTCCGGGAAGACGCGGGTTTCAAGCAGCGTCCAAACGTCGTCGAGCAGCATAAATCGAGGGGGCGAATTGAAATAGTTCGTGTCGTCAACGTGCAACCTGAAAACCTCCAACTTGAAACGACTTACGGCGCAGGGAGGCGTGTGCCGCAGCGCTTGCAGAACGCGGCATCGGCGTCGTGGTCGCGCAGGCCGCACTGCGGACAGCGCAGCTCCGCCTCGGCCCCGATGGCGTCGCGCTGAGCGCGGGCGATCTCCGCCGTCACGATGCCGGTCGGCACGGCGATGATGCCATAGCCGATGATCATGATGAGGGCGGCCAGTATCTGGCCCGCGATGGTCTGCGGCGAGATGTCGCCATAGCCCACGGTCGTCAGCGTCACGATGGCCCAGTAGATGCTCGTCGGGATGCTCGTGAAGCCGTTCTCGGCGCCCTCGATCAGGTACATCAGCGAGCCAAGGATGACGACGAGGGTGAAAACGGTAAAGATGAACACCGTGATCTTGCGCTGGCTGGCCCTCAGCGCGCGCATCAAGAGGTTGGCCTCGGAGAGGTACTCGGCCAGCTTGAGCACGCGGAAGACGCGCAACGTACGCAACAGGCGGATAGCCAGCAGGTACTGCGTGCCCGGTACGAGGACGCTCAGGTACGTCGGGATGATCGCCAGCAGGTCAATGACGCCGAAGAAGCTCGTGGCGTACCGCGCGGCGCTCCGTGCGCAAAGGAGGCGCAAGACGTACTCGATGGTGAACAGCACGGTGAAGATCCACTCCGCGCCGCGCAGCCAGGGGCCGTACACCGCATCCACCGAGCGGACGCTATCCAGCGTGACGGCCACGACACTGAGCAGGATGACGCCGATCAGAATCACGTCGAACGCCCTGCCGGGCGGGGTGTCCGACTCGAAGATGACGATGTACAGCCGCTCCCGCCACGGGGCGCGGTCCAAATTCTGCTCGTGCCTGCTCATGCGTCGGAGGACGGGGAAAGAGGGAAGGGCGAAGGGGTAAGGGAGGGAAGAGAACGGGCTCTCCCCTCTTACCCCGTCCCTATTTCCTGGGAAATCACGTGCTCGCGACGCGGCCCGGCTGCGGGAAGGCGAACTGGGCGTAGGACGTCTCTGCGGTGCCGAACCAGCGATACGCGTCCTCGCGCACTTGGCGATACGCATCGTAGATCTTGCGGTACTGAGGACTGTTGTTGGCCTCGTCCTCCAGCAGCTGCCGCGTAATCTCCTGCGCGCGTCGCATCACGTCGTCCGGGAAGCGGCGCATCCGCGTGCCGCCGTCGATGAGGCGCTCCAGCGCCGGTGGGTTCTTCTGGTCGTAGCTGGCTAGCATACGCATGTTGGCCTCGGCCGCGGCCGACTGCAGCGCCTCCTGATAGTTCGAAGGCAGGCTGTCCCACGCGTCGCGGTTGACGTAAAACGTGAGGGCCGGGCCGGGCTCCCACCAGCCGGGATAGTAGTAGTACTGGGCGATTTCGTGGAAGCCAAGCTTCTCGTCGTCGTACGGGCCCACCCACTCGGTCGCGTCGATGGCGCCGCGCTCCAGCGAGGGGTAGATTTCGCCGCCGGGCAGCACCTGCACGTTGACACCCATCTCGTTCATCACCTGGCCGCCGAGGCCGGGGATGCGCATCTTCAGCCCCCGCATGTCGTCGAGCGAGCCGACAGGCTCGCGGAACCAGCCGCCCATCTGCATGCCTGTGTTGCCCCCCGGCAGGTTGATGATGTTGAAGTCGGCGAAGATCTCGCGCAAGAGCTCCAGGCCGCCGCCGTAGTACACCCACGCGTTGTACTGACGCGCGGTGAGGCCGAACGGCACGGTGGCGTCGAAGGCCAGCGCCGGGTTCTTCCCGATGAAGTAATAGCTGGCCGAGTGCGCCATCTGCATGGTGCCCTGCTGCACGCTGCTGAGCACCTCGAAGGCGGGCACGAGTTCGCCGGCCGGATACGTGCGAATCTGAAAGCGGCCGTTGGTGAGGGCGCTGAGGCGTTCGGCCATCACGTCGGCCGCGCCAAAGATGGTGTCGAGCGAGCGCGTGAAGCTGGAAGCCAGGCGCCAGCGCACGTTGGGTTGGGTTTGCACATTGGGGGCACCACTGGCCTCCTCGTCGGCGCTACTGCCGCACCCGGTGAGGAGCCCGGCACCGAGCGCGCCCAGCGTGGCCTTCTTCGCAAAATCTCGCCGTTCCATGATGGGGTTTGGGGGTCCGTCTTTGAAG
>CAYFRX010000255.1:0-4673 GCA_964345515.1 uncultured Rhodothermales bacterium | reverse complement strand
CGTAGGCGTTGCCGTCGCCCCGCTCGAACGCGTCCGGCGTCGGGTTGTGCTGGATGACGAGGTTGTACCAGTCGATCATCCACAGCATCCCATCCGGGCCGACCTCGGCCGCGATCGGGGCCGTCCAGTCGTCGCGGCTCGCGAGCAGGCTCCAGGCGTTGCGCGCCCGGAAGCTGGCGCCATCCGGTTCCACGGCAAACTGGCCCAAAATCTGGCCGGTGGGCGCGCTCACGAACGCCATGCGGTTCCAGTACGAGCGCGGAAAGGCGCGCGCCGTGTAGAACTGGAAGCCCGCGCCGGCGGTGTACCGGCCGTGATGGTCGACCTGACGGACGGTTTCGGCGATGGGGTGGATGGCGTCGGAGTCGGCGATTGGGCCCAGCGTGGGGGCGCTCCATTCGGCCACGGAGGCGTAGTAGCGCCGCGGGATGGCCATGTGCACGGCCGGGTTGCCGTTGGCCGTCGAGCCGAAGACGTAGCCGTCTTCACTGAAGCCGAGCCCCCACGTGTTGTTGCTCGTCGTAGCCAGGTACTCCAGCCGTGAGCCGTCGCGCGGGAACCGGTAAAAGCCCTGCCCGAATTCGAGCTCCTCGCCACCCACGGTGCCGCTGAATCCGGAATACCCGACCGCGCCCCAGACCGTGTTGTCGAAGCCGTAGTGGAGGTTGCTTGGCCCAGCGTGGGTGTCGAAAGTGCCCCATCCCGAGATGAGCGTTTCGCGGACGTCGGCGCGGTCGTCGCCATCGGTATCCTTCAGGAACAGCATGTGCGGTGCCTGCGCCACGATGACGCCGCCATCGACGGGAAGCAGGCTCGTCGGGATGTTCAGGCTGTCTGCAAAGGTCGTAAAGGCGTCAGCGCGCCCGTCGCCGTCGGTGTCTTCCAGAATGCGGATGCGGTCGCGGCCGCCGTCGGGGCGCACCGCGTTGGGATAGTCCATCGTCTCGGCCACCCACAGCCGGCCCCGCGCGTCCCACGCCATGTCGATCGGGTTGACGATGTCCGGCTCGCTCGCAAACAGCCGGATCGTAAAGCCCGGCGGCAGGGCCATGTGCTGCATGGAGGCCGCGGGCTCCAGGGGCTTTTGAAGCTGACGAATCGGTTCGCCCGTCGTCCCCCACGCTTCGCCCGCCGGATAATAGGGCAGCGGGATCTCTGACGTCTCGTAGTCGAGGGTCGAGACATTGCCCTCCAGTTCAAGCGCGTCGTCCCCGATGGCCCAGCGGACGCCCTGCTCCAGCAAGCGCTGGAAGTTGGGATTCGACCACGTGCGGAGGTCGTGGCCCCAGGCCGTGTAGAAGACGCGCCCCGCGCCCGGGGTGCGTACCCACGTCCATGGCTCCTCGTGGGCGCCCTCCACGCGGACAGAGAGCACCGTCTTGTCAGGGTTGTGCTTGTGGTGTACGTACGTCTCGTCCCACGACTCGATCGCGGGCACGCCGTGGATGGCAGGGTGGTCCGGGCGGACGCGCTGCGTCGTGAACGTATCCGAACCATGGGCCTTGAAGGCGCCTCCGATGAGCTTGATGTACGCTTCCGAATTGCCAAAACAGGCCGACGCGCTGTGCACGGGCACGAGCCCCCCGCCTTGACGCACGTACTGGAGGAGCGCCCGCTCCTGATCGGCGCGGAGGTGCGTGTGGTTGGCATAGATCAGGACGGCGTCGTACCGCGACAGCGTTGCCAGGTCCAGGTCGTCGAGGCGATCCGTGTACGTCAGGTGGATGCCACGCTTGGCGAAGACCGGGCGGATGTGGCGGGCCCGATCGGCTGGCTGATGGAGGCCGTCGCCGCCCAGGAAGAGCACCTGCAAATAGTTGGAACCCGAGGCAGGGGCCTGCGCAATCGCATCCTGCATGGGTAAGGGGCCAGCAAGCAGGCCAGCCGCGAGCAGCACGAGTACGAACGCCGACCGGCGGGCGGATAGGGAAGAGTCGTTCATTGCGCGGACGAATCGGTGAAGCAGGTGGTGAACGGGGGCACCGTGGCCCATCGGCTGGCGAGCGACGACCCCCGATGCTAGGGGGCGTCGCTGGACGGAGGAACGATACAACATATAGCCCGTCCAGGACGGGCTCAACCCGATCGGTGTGTGGCAAACGCCTCCCCGCGATCGCTTGCCGGGGAAGCAATGGGTTGTGACGAGGAGTCCCTACAGCCCTGGATTGTACTGGTCTAAGCTGTAAAGAAATGGTAACCCAAACAAAATGAGGTGTTGGAAGCGCTTTGTGCAAATTATTGAGGTTGATCTTCTCGCGAGCCTGACGTATCGATGAGCCAGTGTAGACGGGCCGGATCTCCCACCACTGGCTCAAAGCAAGCCCCCATCACTCGATGCTCGATCCTGCCCTGCCCGTGTGCAACGGGGAATGCCCCGTGGCATGCAGGAGGCAGGAAGCGAGAGACGAATGGGCCGACGAGTCGATTCTCGTCGGTGGGCGGGGCGGTATGCTCAACGATCATCCATGATCGGATCCACGCAGGGGAGGTCTCACGGCGTTGCACTGATAGGGCATCTCACTATGCCCTGCACGAGACCATTCACATCGTTGAGGACGAACTGGTATGGAAGCCAATCAATACAGCCATTTACTGACTGGAATCATCGTTGCGCTGGTGCTGGCTTGTCTCATACCGGCGACGGCGCTTGCTCAAACTGGAACGATCGAAGGGGTCGTCATGGAGGACGCGACGGGCGAGCCGCTGCCGGGCGTCAACGTCATCGTGCCCGAGCTGGCGGCTGAAGGCGTCGGTGCGGCCACGGCCGGCGATGGCAGCTTCGTCATCGAGTCCGTGCCCGTCGGGACCTATCAGGTTGAGGCGCGGTCGATCGGGTACCAGACGCAGCGCCGGCGCGTGACCGTCGAAGCCGGGCAGACGTCCACCATCCAATTCTCCCTGCGGCAGAGCAACATCGAGCTTGACGAGATCGTCGTCTCGGTGGATGCGGGCGAGACGCAGCGCCGGTCGGTCGGGACCGACATCGCCCAGGTTGAGCCGCAGCAACTGGAGGACGCCGTGGCGACCAGTTTCTCCGATCTGCTGACCGGGCGCGCTGAGAACGTGAGCATTCAGGGGTCGTCCGGCAACGTCGGCGGCGGCTCGCGCATCCGCATTCGGGGCATCACCAGCCTCACGCAGGACAACAACCCGCTCCTCATCATCGACGGGGTGCGGGCGAATAACAGTTCCAACGTGGGCATCAACCGCGGGCAGACGTTCTCGCGGTTCAACGACCTCGATCCCAGCAATATCGAGAGCATCCAGATCGTGAAGGGCCCCTCGGCGACGGCGCTCTACGGTAGCGAGGCTGCGCCGGGCGTGATCATCGTGCAAACGAAGTCGGGCAGCCGGCGCGAAGGGTTCAGCGTCAACTTTCAGTCGGAGGTGGGCGCGCGGCAGAGCGTCACCGACTATCCGGCGAACTATGCGGACGTCACGTCCGAGTTTGGGATTACGGATCCGGGCGACTCGCGCCTGGACGGATGGCCCACGGCCCAGAACGCGGTGACCGGTCAGGTCTTCGTGCTCGACAATCCCTTCGAGGACGCGTCGACCAGTCCGTTTCGGACCGGCTACTCCATCAACAACACGCTGAGCCTCAGCGGGAATAGCAGCGGGATCCGTTACTACTCGTCGGTCGGGTACCGGACGCAAGACGGCGTGCTGCCGAGCAACTACTCCGACCGCCTCAACTTCCGCGCGAACCTGGAAGGCAGCCCCACCGATTACCTGAACCTGCGCGTGAACACGGGCTATACCTCGTCCGACACCAACCTCCCGAAGAGCGGCAACAACACGAGCGGGTATTTCCTGAACGCCATCATCGGCCAGCCCATCTCGTCGATTGGGACCAACGGAAACTGCCTGGGCACGGTGCTCGGCGCCACCGACCCGTCCTTCTGCGACAAAAATGGAAACATCCGCGCCGGGTTCGACAAAATCGATCCGATCAGAAGCCTGCAGGAGGTCGAGCGCTTCAACGCCTCCCTGCAGGTGGACGTGACGCCCACCTCGTGGCTCATCGGAACGGTCCGGGCCGGGACCGACGTCACCAACACGAAATTCCAGGACGCGATTCCGTTCGATCCGGAGGTGCCCTTTAGTTTTGCGGCCGGCGGGGAGAATTTCCTTGACAACCAGCGGTTCCGCAAGTGGACGTTTGACGCGTCGATGCAGGCGTCGTACACGCTGCCCGGCCTGGATGAGGTCGAAGGGCGCACCTCCGTCGGGGCCCAGTACTTTCGGGACAACATCGAGACGGTCTCGTGTGAAGGGCGCGTCTTCCCGAACGATCAGGCGACGGCCTGCGATGCAGCCGTGAACCTGCGCGGCTTTTCGAACAGCTTGGAGACGGTGGAGGTCGGCTCCTACGTCCAGCAGCAACTCTCGTATCGCGATTATCTGTTCGTCACCGGGGCTGTCCGGTTCGACGACGACAGCGCGCTGGGCGAAGACGTAGGCACCATCGTCTCGCCAAGCGCCAACGCCTCGTGGGTCATCAGCGAGACGCCCTTCTGGAACGTGGATTTTGTGACCAATCTTCGGCTGCGCGCGGCCTGGGGCAAGGCGAGCCAGGCGCCCGTGCAGTATTCGGCCGACCGCACGTTTGTGATCAGCCGGTTGGGCAGCGAGAGCGGCATCCTGGCTGGGTTGAGCCCGCAGGACCCTGG
>CAYFRX010000254.1:0-4692 GCA_964345515.1 uncultured Rhodothermales bacterium | reverse complement strand
GACGGTCGCTGAGGACGCCCGTTACGAGGATACTACATCCCAAACCGTCGATGTGGGCGCCTTAACCTTTGGGAATAGACGACGATAATACACGCGGAGCCCTGTCCACTCGTGATTCATCGTCGTGCACGTGCTTCCTTTTTCCGACCCCGCCTTTCTGATCTACCTCGGAGCCTTCACGGTCGCCACGGTTACGCCGCTGGTGGGCGCGTACCGGGCGATGCGCATTCCAGAACCCGATGTTCGTCGTGGGCTCTTGGCGCTGCTCCTGGCCAGCAGCGGGTGGGCCGCCGCGCACGTCGGCGTGCTGCTCGTCACCGATCCAATCGTAAAAGACGCCCTCTACACGGTCGGCCTCTTGGTTGGGTTTACGACCATCGGCGCGTGGCTCTACTTCTGCTCGGCGTACACCGGGCGGGCGCTGCATCGCGATCCAACGATCCGGCGCCTCGCGATAGGGGTGTTCGTCGTCGTGGCGCTGCTGAAGCTGACCAATCCGTCCCATCAGCTCTATCACACGCTGGAGTTCGTGGAGCAGCCGTTCCCGCATCTGGCCATCCGGCACCACGTGCTGTACTGGGTC
Organism: uncultured Rhodothermales bacterium; assembly: GCA_964345515.1. Taxonomy (GTDB): domain Bacteria; phylum Bacteroidota; class Rhodothermia; order Rhodothermales; family Salinibacteraceae; genus JAAAPH01. The sequence goes on along the minus strand of CAYFRX010000254.1, from coordinate 4,109 downwards.
ATCATGGGGCTGTCCTACGCGCTGGCCCTCGTGGGCGGCTTCATGCTGCTGGAGCTCTTCGAAAAGGTGAACCGCAACCTGGGCCCGTCGCTGCTGCTGATCGGGCTCATCGGGCTGCCGCCGCTCTTCAACGTCATCGGCTACGTCCGTCCGTTCCTGCTCGACGTCACCCACGAGCCGATCGGCGTGGCGCTCTTTGCCTCGGGCGTGCTCTTCACCTACATCGCGGAGTTTCAGTCGCTACGGCTGGCGGGCGGCCAGAAGGCGCCGACCATCGTGCTTAACGCCACGGGGCACATTCGCGACTGCAACGAGGCCGCCCTCGCGCTGCTGCCCGAGCTGGCGCGCGACGAGGCGGTTGGCCAGCCGCTCGCGGCCGTCCTGCCGGAGGTAGATGATGCCCGTGCCCGGGAGCGACCGATCTTCACCCTGCGCCGCAACGGCGACGAGCGGTACTTCCGCGTGCGCGAAAACCGGTTTGAGGTGGGCTCCGTGCAGCTCGGCCAGCTCGTGCTCCTGGCCGACATCACCGCGCGCAAACGGCGCGAGGAGCAGCTGCGCGCCGCCAAGGAACAGGCCGAGGCGGCCAGCCGCATGAAGTCGGCCCTGCTGACCAACATGGGGCACGAATTGCGCACGCCGCTTACCTCGATGATCGGCTTCGCTGAAACCATCGCAGACGAAGCCGCGGGCCCCACTTCCGGACTAGTGGCTGACTTCGCGCAGTCCATCGCGGAGAGCGGGGAGCGCCTGGTGAACACCCTTGACGGGCTCTTGACCCTCTCGAAGCTGGAAGCCGGCGAGATGGAGCTACCCCTTGAAGCGGTCGACGCGCGAGTGGCCCTCCAGCAGGTGGCAGACGAGGTGCGCGCTCGCGCCGCAGAGGCCGAGGTCGCCCTGACCGTCGAGCCCGCTCCGGAGCCGATCCGCGTGCGAGCCAGCGCCGAGGGAATCCAGATCGTTCTCCGCAACCTGGTGTCGAACGCGATCAAGTACACGGAGGCGGGCGGCACGGTGACGCTCCGCACCCGCGTGGCCGATGCAGACGACGATTCCGTCGTGCTGGAGGTGGAAGACACCGGAATCGGCATGGATCCCGAGATGGTGCCGACTCTGTTTGAGCCCTTTCGCCAGGCGTCCGAAGGCCTTCGGCGGGAGTACGAGGGCACCGGCGTGGGGCTGGCCGTCGTGCAGCGAGTCATCGACCAGATAGGCGGGGCGGTGACCGTCGAGACCGAACGCGGTGTGGGCTCGTGCTTCGCGGTGCGGCTGCCCCGGGCCGCTCCAGCGGAACGAGTTCCTGAGCCGACCCTGACGGGCACCGACGCCGCCGCGCGGTAAATACCGTGCTGGACTGCGAGGCGCGCGATGGCTCCCGAGCAGGCGGCGTTGGACGCGAAGGCGTGACGCCGCCCGGTTCATCACGGAGCGGCCGGCTCAGCGGTCAGCGGCTCGTCGTTGGCGAGGGCGAAGGCGGCCTCGGCGTTTGTCATCGCGATGTGGTCGATGCGGTGCGTGGCCAATCGCTCGGCGGCGAGGAGGGGGCGGCGGTCGTCCTCGTGCTCCAGCGCCCACTGCGCGTGACGCGCCAGCAGCGCGAGTTCCAGCGCGTGCCCGAGCGTGAGCGCAAACCGCCGGGCCCCCGCCTGGACGGCTGTCTCGCCGTCGCTCATCGCTTGCCGGAGCCACTGCGCCGCGCGGTCCACGGCGTTCTGGGCGACCTGCACAACGTCTGGCAGGTCTACGGCCGTCGCGGTCTCGGCGCAGCGGTCGAGCTCGCGCCGAATCGGGTCGAGGTCGCCGACCTGCCTGAGGGCGCGCAGCAGGTCGAGCGAGAGGACGTTCGTCGTCCCCTCCCAGATGGGCAGCACCTGCGCGTCACGAAGCAGGACGGGGATGCCCGTGTCCTCGACGTAGCCCGCGCCGCCGAAGGCTTCGACGACCTCGCTTGCTACATCCACCACCTGCTTGCCCGTCGTGAGCTTGGCGAGCGGCGTGAGCAGGCGGAGCAGCGATCGGTCAGAGTCGGAGAGCCCGCTCGTCTCGTGCCGGCCCAGCAGCTCGGTGAGGCGGAAGCTGAGGTGGAACGCCCCCTCGAAGGTGGCCTGCAGGTTGGCCAGCGTGTCGGCGTGGAGTGGCTGCTCCGCGAGGGGCTTGCCGAAGGCCGTCCGCTTGCGGGCGTGGTCGCGAGCCAGAGCGATGCCGCGACGCATGTAGGCAAGGGCCGTGACGGCGTTCCACGTGCGGGTGATGTTGAGCATCGGGCTGATGGCGCGTGTGCCGTGGTGCAGCTCACCCACCGGGGTGGCCGCCGCGCCGTCGAGGTCGAGCTCGGCCGTCGGCAGCTTGCGCGTGCCGAGCTTGTCCTTGAGGCGGTTGACCGTGATGCCGTCGCGGATGGCGCCGTCGTCGGTGCGGATGGGCACGTAGAAGAGGGCGAGGCCCTTGCTGCCTGCGGGGTTGCCGTCCGGACGCGCGAGCGCCAGCGCCATGTTCGCCGTGATGGCCGAGGTGAACCACTTGCGGCCATAGAGCCGCCACGTGCCGTCGCCGTCCTGCCGGGCCGTCGTCTTGGAGCGGCCCACGTCCGAGCCGCCGGCGAGCTCAGTCATCCACTGGCCGCTCGTCCAGAACGTCTGCGGGTCGTGGCTCGTGAGGTGAGGCACGGCCCGGTCGATGAGCGCTTGGTTCCCACTGTCGAGGAGCGTGCGCGCCGCGCCGTCCGTCATGGCCAGCGGGCAGCCGTAGATGTCGGTCGACGGGATGAAGAGGTAAGCGAGGGCGAACTGGTGGACGCGGCTCCAGTGGCCGTGCGCCTGCTCGTAGGCGGTGGCGACCAGGCCGTACTCGGCCGCCAGGCGCTCGGCCTCCTTCCACACCTTGGTGACCTCGATCTCGTCGATGCGCGCGCCCCAGGCGCTCCACGGCGTGAAGCGCGGCTCCTCGGGGAGGTCGTCAAGATGCATCTCGTAGAGCGTGGTGCCGGCAAGCGCGCCCATCGCACTGAGCTCGTCGCGGATGGCGTCGTGGACGCGCTCGGGGAGCACGCGGCGCAGGTAACTGCGCAGGACGCGGTCGTCATCGTACTGGTTGCCGAGCGACGGAGGTTGTTGCTGGAAGCGTTCGGGCATGGCGAAAAGCGGCGTGCGTGAGACAATAGGATGCGGGAAGGGCAGCCGAGCGAGCGGGTCAGGCGGCAGGCACGGCCGAATGCTGGCCGATGAAGCGCTGGATCGCATCGATGACCGCTTTAGGCCGTTCGATGGGCAACATATGGCCGGCCGCGGGCAGGACCATGAGCTCCGCACTGGGGATCGCCTGTTGGGTGCGGCGCACGCGCTTGACGGGCGTTACGAGGTCGTCCGCGCCGACCAAGAGTCGGGTAGGCGCCTGAACGGCCCCGAGCAACGGCCGCACGTTCGGGCGACGGAAGATCGCCTGCCCGGTGCGGTACATCCCTCGGGAATCGTTGGAGGCCATGAGGCCGCGCCACCGCTCGATCTCGCGTTCGTTCGCCGGATTGTTGCGAAACGCCGGACCGAACATCAGCTGCGTCGCTCGGTCGAGCACGGATCCATATCCCAGGTAGCGTGCGGCAAAAAGCATGGCCTCATACCGCAACCGATCGCTTCCGTCTTCGGCCTCGGCCTGCGTTCCGAGTAGCACCGCCGAGCGCAGCCAGTCCGGGCTGCGAAGCAGGAGGCGGAGGCCGACAAAGCCGCCCATGGAAAGCCCGACGTAGTGCACAGAGGAAAGGTCCAGCTGATCGACAAACTGGATCACATCTTCGCACAGCTCGAGGATGCCGTAGCCGTCTTGCGTGACGGCACTCCAGCCCTGTCCGCGCCAGTCGAAGGCAATGCAGCGATAGCGGTCGCTGAGTGCCTCCATCTGGTGCTCCCACACGCGGTGCGTCATCAGGAAGCCGTGGCCAAACACGACGGCCTCCGGCCCGGTGCCGACGTCTTCGTAGTAGTACTGACATCCGTTGACGGTGATACGCGGCATGGGGTGCGTGTCGATGTATGGACAAACGCGGAGAGCGGTCTGCCTATTCTGTGATGGCGACGACGGTCCCGTCTGTGAGGTCAGGAAGCGCAGCAGGGTCG
>CAYFRX010000253.1:3218-4732 GCA_964345515.1 uncultured Rhodothermales bacterium | reverse complement strand
GGGTTCAGTCCGGGCCGTTCGTGCGGAGTTCGCCTTTCTTTGTCTCCGCTGAGCCCGGGCCCGTATCGCCGAGACGCTTCGGTCTACACTCTTCCGTTGAAGATGCACCTCGCGTCCCAGCTTCATCTACTTGACGCCTCCCGTCATGCCTGCTCCTGACCTGAGCTGCATTTTCTGTGCAGGATCGGGTCGCCCCTGCTCCGCGCCTTCCCTCTACCCTCAGGCGCGTCCATCAGCCTGCACATCACCGCGTGATCCCATCGTGTCCGACCACTCGACGGATCCTCGCGCGCCATGCCATGCATTTTAATGCGCATCGATGGCAAGCCAGAGCCGAACCGCCTGTTTCCCAACCACGAGGTGATTTCCATGAGCACTCCACTTTCACGACGAACGTTTTTTCAATCGGCGGCGGCCGCAGGGCTCGGGGGCGTGCTCCCCGCGCAGGCTTTTATTGGCCCTGATTACGATGCCAACGCGGACCTCGTGTGCGATCCGGATGACGGCGAGGTCTACCTCATCGGCGCCCGGCAGGGCCGCGTCACCATCAAGATCGACAAGCGCAATCAAGGCGTGGCGGCGATGTCGCTCCTGACGGAAGACATCGTGCCCGGCGACGGCATTCCCGTTCACAAGCACGGCGCCGAGGAGGAATGGATCGTCATCGAGCGGGGGCGCGGCGTGCTGACCTTCGGCGCGGAGACGTTTCGCGTGGTGCCGGGCAGCATGGCGCTCGTTCCCCGTGGCGTGTGGCACGGCCTGCGCAACGAGGGCGACGAGATGCTGCGGATGGTGTTCGGCTACGCGCCCGCCGGGTTCGAAGACTACTTCCGCGCCATCGGCGTCCGGCCCGGCGAGCCACGGAAGAAGCTGAGCGCAGCTGACTGGTCACGCATCAATGCCGATTTCCAAGTGACCTACCGCGATTGAGCGACTGGACACCGAAACGTACAGCGCCACGTCCATTCACCGACCCAAGCACGACACCTGTTGATGCCATGACCAAACAACTCACTCCGCTCGTCCTGCTCTTCAGCCTGACAATCGCAGCTTCTGCGCAGACGCCTGCAGCGCAAGAAGAAGCCACGTCGCTCGTGCCCGACACCGTATCCGACCCGCTGGAAAAGCAGAATAAAGCCCTGGCCCGCGCCTTCTACGAGGACCTTTGGTTCTCCGGCCGTACGGACCGTTTCGACCGCTACGTCGCCGACGAATACGTCGTGCATGACGTCGGCGATCGAAAGAACGTGACCGAAGCGGCCATTCGGCAGAAAGAGATCGCTGACTTTTTCCATGCACAGGGGGACATGACCGGCCGCATCGACTACCAAATTGCAGACGGCGACCTCGTTGCGACGCGCTGGCAGGCGCGGTTCGAGCCGTCCTCGCCCTGGATCCGGCTGCTGGGCGGGCGCGAGCAGATCCCCATCATCAACGTCTTCCGCTTCCGCGACGGCAAGATCGTGGAGATCTGGAACCACCGGCACGACATCGACACGTGGCAGGGCAATATT
>CAYFRX010000253.1:0-3118 GCA_964345515.1 uncultured Rhodothermales bacterium | reverse complement strand
AAGGCCCGGGTGCAGGAGCGGATCCACACGCTCAACGCGCAGGCGAAGGAGGCGCGCACGGCCGAAGCCATTGCCGCCCTGGGATAGCGCCCCAGCCAGCCCCCTGCAGCCCGCTACCTGCTAGGCGCAGGGATCGGCTCCGTGGCGGCGGCACGCTCACGAAGCGATTTTTCGGATCGCCTTGACGAGGCATAATCCGCTCGCCCATCAACCCTGAGACGAGCGCTATGGCCTTTGCCGTTGTGAATTACCCGACCCTTTCCGACAACGACCTCGCGCGGTTCCTTCGGCTGACAGACGAGGAGATCGCTGCTCACCACGCTAGGTAATCAGGAAGGAGACGCGGCATCGTACGGCGCAGCACTCGACGGTCATCGGCGATGCCCCCAGGTGAGCGCTTCGCAGCTCGGTTTAGGTTGCGCTGTTGAACAACGGAGGCGGCCTGGAACGTGGCGGCCTCCGCCGAGGAAGAGGGCCGCCTGGCCGAGGCCATGGACTGGGCGCAATGGGCGGTGGAACGATCGCCTGCGGATGAATTAGGCCTTCGACGCCTGATGGCCATGCTGGATCGGTTCGGGGATCGAGGGGCAGCGCTTAAGACCTTCGAGCGATTTACCCGGCGACTGCAGGCGGACTATGGGCTCGATCCTTCGCCCGAGACCATTACACTGGTACAGTCCCTCCGCGACCGCAAGGTGCTGAAGAGTGCTCCGGGCGCCCCGCCTGATGACCCGCAAACCAATGCGTCGGACCGGGGGGAGTCTGACGTCCCGAACGGGGAACCATCCGCTGGGAGGCCCCCGCCGACCCGGTCCACGGAAGACACCGGTCCCTTCCGTAGCCGCCTCGGGGGTGTGTTGCACCGCGTGCGTTCCTGGCTGAGGCGGCGGACCCGGCGTTGGACAACGACCCTCGATCCCCAGTGCGTGCTTGTCGCGGTCTTTGAGAATCAGACGGGCGACCTCGACCTCGATTCGATTGGGAGCATGGCAGGATGCCCTTTCCTACTTCGAGCAGGCGGTGGCCAGCGACCCCAGTTACGAGTTACCGCGCATCGTGTCCGCCATTGTACATTGGAATCTCGGTGAGCTCTCAAAGGCCGATGCGATCACGGTGCGCGTCGATCAAGACGGCGAGGGACTGGGCCGATTCGAACACGCCGTACTGGAGATGATCCGGGCTCGATTCTGCAATTTTAGGTCGCTCAAGAAGCCCGGCGGCTCTGGACCACCGCCAAGTGCGCCGCCGAGGCCGCTGGCAATCCGGGCCACTTCACCGTGAACGCGTCCCGATACGCCGTACCCGTACGAGCGGTGGCTTCGTCGTAACGGATTCCGTTCAGTACGAAGACGGACTCGCATTCGTGCCGATGGTGCTTGATCCATAAACCGCGTCGCGTGCTCACGAACGGGGCGTTCGCACAATACATCTGCATTTCATAGCTTTGTTAGTGTTTGAACACGACGCACTGTTTGCTTTGTCTATTTTTCCCACGCACTCATGCTCCACCGTGTTACCGGCTGCGTGCTGCTGTTGGCTCTGCTCACAATGGGCTGCGACTCCGCCTCCCAATCGCCCGATGCCGAGGAGACGCCGCCCGCCTCCGAGACGCCATCTCCGCGGCCTGTAGAGTGGTCGCTCGTCTGGGCCGATGAGTTCGACGACGCCGGCCTGCCCGACTCCACAAAGTGGACCTACGACGTGGGCGGTCACGGATGGGGCAACAACGAGCGTCAGTACTACACCGAGCGCCGCCCGGAAAACGCACGCGTCGAGGACGGCCATCTCGTCATCACAGCCCGCAAGGAAGACTGGGGCGACAACGACTACACCTCCGCGCGGCTTGTCTCCAAGCAAGATTGGACGTACGGTCGCTTTGAGGTGCGCGCCCAACTGCCCTCAGGCCGCGGCACCTGGCCGGCGATCTGGATGCTGCCCACGCACGACAACTACGGCGACGACTACTGGCCCGACAACGGCGAGATCGACATCATGGAGCACGTCGGCTACGACCCCGACATCGTCCATGCCACCGTGCACACGGAGGCGTTCAACCACATGGTGGGCACGCAGAAGGGCAATGCCATCCGGGTGGACAGCGCCCGCACGGACTTCAACGTATATGCCGTGGAATGGACGCAGGGGCTCATCCGGGCGTACGTCAACGATCGCCAGTACTTCGTTTTTGGGAACGACCACAGCGGCGACTGGACGAAATGGCCCTTCGATCATCCCTTTCATCTGTTGCTCAACATCGCCGTCGGCGGCACCTGGGGCGGGGCCAACGGCGTAGACCCCTCCATCTGGCCGCAAGAGATGCGTATCGATTACGTGCGCGTCTACAAGCGCGAGGAGCAATAAGCCGCCCGCGGGTTCAACTTTCGGTGAACCAGAAACTTTTTAGCGGCCTTGCGTTCTATGTGAATCCGACCCGTGGTTGGCTTTCTCCGGTCGCGCGTTGTACCTTGGCGAGCCCGAAACGCGGGTCCATAGCTCAGTTGGTTAGAGCGCTACGTTGACATCGTAGAGGTCAGTGGTTCGAATCCACTTGGACCCACTGCTCCTGTTTATCCTCACCAGCACGAATATGTGCTCACTCCCCCACACCGTGATGCGAACGCCGATCGTGGCGGGCGCGTGTGGCAAATAACCACGATACCGATCTGCGGGGCGCAGCGTGCGCGTCGCCCACAACATGACCCGAAGCGCTCCGTCCATCCGATGGAGCGCTTTTCGTTTTTCGACCGACAACCCTCCTCGTCATGGCCGACGTCCAAACCGACAAAGATACCATCACCATCACCCTGCCCGACGGTTCCGAGCGCACCTATGACGCGGGCGCGACGGGCCGCGCGATCGCCGAAAGCATCGGCCCCGGACTGGCCCGCGACGCGCTCGCCATCAAGGTCGACGGCACCGTGCAGGACCTCAGCCGCCCCATCGACAAGGACGCCGAAATTGCCATCCTGACGTGGCGCGACGACGAAGGCAAAGAGACCTTCTGGCACTCGTCGGCCCACCTCATGGCCGAGGCGCTGCAGGACCTCTACCCGGGCGTCCAGTTCACCATCGGCCCGCCCATCGACCAGGGCTTCTACTACGACATCGACCCGAACGG
>CAYFRX010000252.1:0-4734 GCA_964345515.1 uncultured Rhodothermales bacterium | reverse complement strand
CCGCTGACGAGGCGAGCAGTAACACCCAAAAACGCACTGCCGCCGCCTCCCACTCCCATGCTCAGCGGAGCACCGGCACCGCGAGATCCGGTGCGGCCTCGCAGCAGGCCGGCGCTGCCGCCTCGTCAGAACGCCGCGCCTCCTCTAGCAACGCATCCTCGAACCAAGGTGGAAACCGTACACAGACCGCCGGTTCGGCCGGTCAGGCCGTGACCGACGGCACAACGCCGAAAGAGGGTGGCGGCCATGGCACCGGTCAGGATGCGCGCCACGGACGCGGACGCCACCAGCGCGGACGCTTCGTGCCCCGCACCGCCCGGGCAAACCGCCCCGGCACACCATCCTCCCCGCACGCTACGCAGTCCGCTCCGGATGGGGGCAAGCCCCTCCCACCGCTCGACGCGGCAACGATCGACCCCAAACCGACGGCGGACCGTTCGTTCGAGGCGAAGATACTCCAGGCCACCGGCGATGGAGCGGCCAATACCGTCCAGACCAAGAAACCTTCGCCCGGCGGCGGCCCGCCACCTTTCATCGATCGCGCGCGCACGCTCGCTTGGCTGCGCTCCACCGGGCGCTCCTCCGTGTACAAGGGCAGCGGTGACGGTTGGAAGACGCTTGAGATGCAACTCAAAAACGGCGATGGGCTGATGACCGTCCGCACGCGGCAAGGGAAAGATCAGATGGCCGTGTCGGTCGGGTTCAGTGACGCCCGGATGCGCGCCCAGGCCGCCGCCAGCCTCCATCAGTTGCAAGAGATGCTACAGTCGCAGTACGACACTCACGTTGACTTCTCGCTGATGGGCGACGGCACGAACGACGCCCACCACCACGCGGCCTCGGACGACGCGCGGAACACCGGATCGGCTGGAGGACCGGCGCTCGACGCGACGGCGTCCAACGAGGAAGAGCCTGCCCCGCGCCGCGCGCTTGCTCCGGGTACGCAGTACGAATGGATTGGCTAGCCCCTTCTTCCCCTTTTTTTCTTCACCGCACACCACACATCGTCATGGATATTCCCTCTGCCACCAGCGCCGCGGCCACGGCCCAGTCTCAACCCCAGGCCAGCCTGGCGCAGCAGCAAGCCGAACTCGGCAAGCAGGATTTTTTGAAGCTGCTCACGACCCAGCTCAAAGCGCAGGACCCGATGAGTCCCATGAAGGGCCAGGAGTTTGCCGCACAGTTGGCCCAGTTTAGCTCGCTGGAACAGCTGCTTAACATTAATGAAACGCTCAGCGGGCAGAGCGCGTCGAACGGTCTTCTCGCCAACCGCCTCAACAGCAGCATCGCAGCCGACTTCCTCGGCAACGAGGTGCAGGCCGCCGGCAATGCCCTCCAGTGGACCGGCGACGGCGAGGTCCCCCTCAGCTTCGACCTCGCCGGGCCGGCCTCGGACGTGACCCTGACCATTCGGGATGCCACGGGCCGCCCCGTGTTCAAGCAGACCATGGGTGGGCTAAGCGCCGGTTTCCACGAGTTCGCGTGGGACGGCACCAACGCCGACGGTAAGGAGGTCGCGCGCGGTGGCTATACCTTCTCAGTAGAAGCCGCCGACAGCAATGGCACGGCCGTTGAAGCCTCTCCGTATCAAAACGGCACTGTCGACCGCGTGACCTTTGGCGAAGGCGAGCCGACCCTCTGGGTCAACGGCAGCCAGATTCCCCTGAGCCAGGTGCGCAGCCTCGCGAGCCGCTAACTTCCCTTTCGTTGCTCTTGCTCACCCCTTGCGAAGGACATGAAGGCCCGTGATATCGCCGCGCGCGTCGGAGCCTCGTCGGTGCTCAAGCCGGACGCGTTGCGCCGCCAGCAACCCGCCACGCCCGACGACTCGCACGACACGTTTGCCGATACGCTCAAGCAGGCGCGCGGCCCGTCGTACGATCCAACCCCGGAGGTCAAGCTGTCGGCGCACGCCGAGAAGCGGATCGCGCAGCGCGACATTTCACTCTCGCGGCCCGAGCGGCACGATCTGGCGCACGCCATGCGCAAGCTGGACGCAAAGGGCTCTCAGGACGCCCTCCTCCTCCGCTCCGACGCCGCCTTCGTCGTCAACGTGCCCGATCGCACCGTGGTAACCGCCATTAACCAATCCGAACTGGAAGACCGCATTTTCACTCAAATTGACAGCGCTATGCTTGTGTGACGTGAGCAAGGGCCCACCTCTCCCTTTGCAGTACCCAACGATCGATCCCCGCTTTTCCATAACTCGATCGCAACCGTTTCACTTCCAGCAGGTCCCACGTGCCGCCTTGGCGGCCCCGGGATGCTGGCCGCAGCCGACCGACGGACGCTGCGGACTCAAATCCAAACAACCTTATGATTCGATCACTTCGTACCGGCGTCTCCGGTCTGCTCTCCCACCAGAACCGGCTGGACGTCGTCAGTAACAACATCACCAACGCAAACACCGTCGCCTTCAAGCGCAGCCGCACCGCCTTCTCCGAAATGCTCGCGCAAGAGCTCACCGGCATCGGCCGCAGTGGCTCAGAAAACAGCAACGCGGCCTATATCGGAAACGGCGTGGCCGTGAGCTCGATCGACAAGAACTGGCAGCAGGGTTCGTATGAGTTCACCGACATCCGGACGGACCTCGCCCTGAACGGCGATGGGTTCTTCTTGGCCGATAAGGACGGGCGCAACGTGCTGACGCGCGCCGGCAACTTCACGTTTAACGACTCCGGCCAGCTCGTGACGGCCGGCGGCTTAGCGCTCCAAGGGTACGGCGTGGATGCCAACGGCGACATCGACACGTCGCAGACGCAGGGCATCACGCTCGACCTCGCTGCCCGCGACGAGCCGCAGTTTACTAGCTTCGCCGAGGTGGCGGGCAACCTCTCCTCGGACACGCCGCAGTGGACCCCGGCCGACACCGACGCGGACGGCTTGATTACAGCACTCGATGCGCCCGCTGCAAACCGCAACACGGTGTCGACCGCCATCTATGACGAGCAGGGGCAGGCGCACAACCTGCTCATCACCATCGCGAAGACGGACACGGGGCCGAACGATTGGCTCTGGTCAGTCGAAGATCCGGACGGGGTCCTCGTCGACCCTGCCCCCGGCACCAACGGCATTGCGCACGGCGACCTCACGTTCAACGTGGACGGCAGCGTGAATGCCCTCACGGCCACCGAAGGCGCCGTGGGCGACTTTGATGGGGATGGCACGGACGACGGCCCCCAGCTCTCGTGGGATCCCAACTTCGTGACCGGCGGTCCGACCGTCGACATCGACTTTCGTCAGAACCTGACGCAGTACGGCGGTTCGACGACGGCCCTGGTGCGCAACCAAAACGGGGACGCCGCCGGGGAGCTCTCCAGCTACCGGTTCGACAAGCAAGGCCGCCTGGTGATGAGCTTCACGAACGGCCAGAAGCGCTACGCCGGCCAGCTCGCTCTGGGCACCGTCAACAACCCGCAGGGCTTGGAGCAGATGGGTGACAACCTGTACGGCGAGACGCTGCTCTCCGGCACGCTTAACATCGGCCGCTCCGGCGAGGAGATCGACGCCGACATCGTATCCGGCGCGCTGGAGCAGAGCAACGTGGACCTCGCGACGGAGTTTGCCGACATGATCACCACGCAGCGCGGCTACCAAGCCTCCGCGCGGATCATCACCGCCTCCGACGAGGTGCTGCAGACGACGATCCAGCTCAAGCGATAAATCTCGTTCCGCCTCATGGAGTGGGCCCCCGCGTCGGCACGCCGGCGTGGGGCTTTTTTATTGGGTGCAGGCTCCGAGGGGCGCGTCGAGCCGCCCTCATCACGTCTGGCTCCGGCAAACGTAGCAAAGCGTTTCACGGCGGCCGCAGGCTAAAGAACGACGCCGCCCTTCCGATAACCTCACCACTGCCCCGTGCGGCGGTTCTCTGGACGCGTACGCCTATCACTTACCCTGTGCACTGGCATGGACGATCACGTCACCCACACCGAAGACCTCCTCCAGCTCGTCAGCTTCGTCGTGGACGAAGAAGAGTTTGGCGTCAACATCTTGAAGGTGCAAGAAATCATTCGCCCCATGGCGATCACGCGGGTCCCGAACGCCCCCGCCTTCGTCGAGGGCGTCATCAACCTGCGCGGGCGCATCATTCCCGTGGTGGACCTGCGCAAGCGGTTCGGCTTCCCGCCCCGCGAGCACGACGACAGCACGCGCATCGTCGTCGTGGAACTGCGCGACAAGGTGATTGGCTTTATGACGGATGCCGTGAAGGAAGTCATCCGGATCGAGCAGGATGTCATGGAGCCGCCGCCGGACCTGGCCGTCGGGATCGACGCGCACTACATCCAGAACGTGGCCAAGCTCGACGACCGGCTGCTCATCATGCTCGACCTGGACGCCGTCATCTCCCAGGAAGAGTCGGAGGCCCTGGAGCCCCTGAAAGAAGCAGCCTGACGGCCTGGCGCCCCTCCTTCACGCCCTTCATAATTGACTGCACGCTCCCATGCCCTCTCAGGGGACCCAACGGTATCCATTGGATGAGCGGCTCCACGACAGCGACCCGTCGGTGCGATGCGACGCGCTGGACGACCTGCGCGACAAGGCCTCACCGCGCGTGATGGCCCGCGCCGCAGCGCCGCTGCTAGCCGACCCCGACCCCGGCCTTCGTGAGCGAGCCGCGCACCTGCTGACCACGCTTTCCAGTCCCAAGCTCGCTGCGCAGGAGGTCGCGCCCTACATCGCCCACGCCAACATCGCCACGCGCAACCTCGCCGGCGAAGTGCTGGTGGAGCTGGG
>CAYFRX010000251.1:0-4735 GCA_964345515.1 uncultured Rhodothermales bacterium | reverse complement strand
GACGCCCCTGGCGCGGATTCTGCTTGAACTTCCATTGCAAATTGATGAAGCCGGCTTGTTCGAGAGCCTCTTTGTTTCATATGCTGTGAAGCAGGATACGCCATCACATACTAACTGAGGATTGCCGTTCATGCGTTATCTGATCACCGGCGGGGCTGGGGTCATTGGCAGTCACCTCGCCGATTACCTGATCGAGCAGGGCCACTCGGTTCTCGCCTACGACAACCTCTCCACGGGGCGGCTGGCGAACATCGAGCATCTGCGGAGCCACGAGCGCTTCGAGCTCTCCATGGGCAACGTGCTCGATTATCACACCATGGAGCAGCATGTACTCCAGTGCGACCGGATCGTGCACCTCGCGGCAGCGGTGGGCGTGAAGCTCATCATGGAGCAGCCCGTCGAGACCATCGTCACCAACGTGCAGGGCACCGAGAACGTCCTCAAGCTTGCGAATTACCACGACAGGAAGGTCCTCGTCGCCTCGACCTCGGAGGTATACGGCAAGTCGATGGACAAGAACCTGGACCTCGACGAGCTTCATGAGGATAACGATTGGACGCTCGGGCCGACGACGAAGCGCCGCTGGGCGTACGCTTGCTCGAAGGCAATGGATGAGTTTCTGGCCATGGCGTACCACGACGAAAAAGGACTGCCCGTCATCGTGGCGCGCTTCTTTAACACCGTGGGGCCCCGGCAGACCGGGCGATACGGCATGGTCATCCCTAACTTCGTGCGGCAGGCGCTGGACGACGACCCGATTCGGGTCTTTGGCGATGGCGAACAGACCCGTTGCTTCACGTACGTCGGTGATGCGGTACGCGCGATCGTCGATCTGATGGACACGTCCGATGCGGAAGGGGAGGTCTTCAACATCGGAAGCAACGAGGAGATTTCAATCAACGAACTGGCTGAGCGCGTACGTCGTTTGGCTGAGTCATCGTCCGAGATTGCGCACATCCCGTATGAAGAAGTGTACGGTCCCGGCTTCGAAGACATGCGCCGCCGCACGCCCGACATCAGCAAACTGCGGAATACCATCGGATATGCACCGTCGTACACCACCGATGATATCCTGAATGCGGTGATTCAGTATTTTCAGCATGGGGAGCAGGCGGAAAAAGATTCCGCCGGGTCGCTGGCCGCCCGAAAAGCACTGACTGTGGAGGCTTGAGCACCGCCGGAACATATTTTGCCTAGAGGAAAGGGGACATCCTGAGGTATCCCTCTCGCTCGAACGACTCGAACCCTCACGCATGGACCTTCAGCTACTAAGCGTGGGCACCTGGCCGTGGTCAGAGGCAGCCGTCGCACTTCTCGGCATGCTCGTCTTTACGCCGCTCGTCATCCGTCTGGCCCGCCGAATGGACTGGGTGGCTCATCCCACCGCCGACCGCTGGCACGTAAAGCCGACAGCGCTCATGGGCGGAATTGCGATCTATGCGGCCGCCACGCTCGGTGTTTTGTTGGGCGATCCCACGGCCGTCCCATGGGCCGTGTGGGGCGGCGCGACCGTCATGTTCGTGACGGGACTCGTCGATGACCTCCAAGATATTCAGCCCGCCGCAAAGCTCGTCGCGCAAATCGTGGCGACCGGCTTTCTTCTATATGCGGGATACACGTTTGGTGCGGAGTGGCCCATCTGGCTGTCCGTGCCGTTTACCTTCCTGTGGGTTATCGGCATCACCAACGCCGTCAATCTGCTGGACAACATGGACGGGTTGGCGGCGGGGATCGCGTGTGCCGTGACCTGCGTGTTGGCCGTCTTCTCGGCGCTTATTGGCAGCATGGAAGGCCTTGCGCTAGCTACTGCGGTCGCCGGAGCTGCTGCCGGATTTCTGGTCTTCAATTTCAAGCCGGCACGAGTCTTCATGGGGGACTGCGGGAGCCTCTTCCTAGGGTTTGCCATTGCAGCCCTCGCGCTCATCATCCAGGATAAGGCTGCGTCCGTGGGCGCGTGGGCGGCATATGTGGTGCCGCTCGCCGTACTTGCAGTACCCATCTTCGACACCACGCTCGTCACCTTGGTGCGTAAGATGGCGGGCCGTCCGGTGTCGCAGGGCGGGCGCGATCATACGTCGCACCGGCTTGTGTTTCTGGGGTTGTCTGAGCGGCACGCCGTCCTCATGCTCTACGGAATCAGCCTACTGTCTGGGGCCCTCGCCCTTGTCGTGCTCTTCTTTGACGTGAAGCTGTTCTATGCGCTTACCACGTTTATGGGCGTCGCGCTGGCGGTGCTGGGCATTCACCTCGGACGCGCGAACGTGTACCAATCCGAGCAGGTCGGGCCCCGGGAGGCCAAGCCGCACGTGGCCTCGCGACTACTCCGCGTGCTTCATGCATTCATGGGGCGTAGCTGGAAAGCCGTCTTTGGCATCCTCGCCGATTTGGGCCTCGTCGCAGCCGCGTTTATCCTAGCGCACTACCTGCGTTTTGAGCAGGGCGTTCCCGCTGCACACGAGGCACTGCTTGAAAGCGCGCTACCGCTGGTCGTTGTCACAAAGGTTACCCTGTTCTATCTATTCGGACTGTATCAGGGGTTGTGGCGCCATGCCGGCACCCCTGAAGTGATTCACCTCGCACGGACGACGGGCATCGCGTCGATTGCGACTTTCGCGTTGCTTGGCGCCGTGTATGGCTTTGCAATGCTTTCCCGATCGGTCTTTATCATCGACTGGATGATCGTCACGCTCGCAGTCGGTGGTGTGCGATTCGGATTTCGCGGGCTGCGACAGTATTTGGCCTCGAAGCGTCGGTCCGAGCATCGTGCGCTGTTGTACGGAGCCGGCGATGCCGGTTTGCTCGCCCTTCGCGAAATGCGCCAGAATCCTGACCTCGGACTTACGCCGGTCGGATTCATCGATGACGACCCGCTCAAGCAAGAGCAGCATGTGCAGGGCGTAAAGGTGCTGGGAACGGGCAGCGAACTCGAAACGCTCTGCCAGAAGCATGACATTGACCTCGTGTTGATTACCGCGGTCCGCATGACCGATGCACGACGGATGGCCATCTGGACCGCGTGCAAGGAGGCCGACGTTCCATGCCGCGTCTTCGACGTGCGGTTTGATGCGATGCCTGCCGCCGTGCGCGACTATCAGCAGCAACTCGAAGTGGTAGCTGGGGACGGGCGGTAAGCCAGGTCCGGCATATCGCTTTTGACCTGGGTGCTTAGTGCTCCTGCCTGGGTGGCTGGAGACGAAGATCTGGAGGACGTCCGTACGCTGTGCTTCGTGCGGTTACAGCTCGACCCGCTTCGGCATGAAACCTGCCGATAAGAAACTATCCCATCTGGGCGCTTCACCAAAGGGTTTTCACATCTATCATAATCACCTGATTTAAAAACTGGATTCATGGATGTAATGCAGAACGGAGTTGCCGAGCCGTCTACCATTGAGACCGAGATGCAGGCTTCGCGAGCACTGAAGCAGCGGATTGAAAATCGCACGGCGAAGATCGGTATCGTGGGACTCGGCTACGTAGGGTTGCCCCTCGCGGTGGAGTACGCAAAGGCCGGCTTCGAGACCATCGGCATCGACCTGAACTCCGATCGCGTCGCGCAGCTCAATACAGGGGACAACTACAACGATGATCTCAACGATGCTGAGGTGCGGCAGGTTGTTACTGATGACCTGCTCTCGGCGGACGATCATTTCGGTCGGAGCGCCGACACCGACGTATTCTTTGTATGCGTCCCGACACCCGTCACCGAGCACAAGGATCCCGACACGTCCTACATCGAGTCGGCCATCCGCTCGCTGGCCGAGCACCTGCGGCCTGGGCAACTCGTCATTCTCAAGAGCACGACGTATCCCAACACGACGGAGGGGCTCGTGCAGCCCATTCTCGAAGAGGCCGCGGCCGAGCAAGGATTGCAGCTAGGACGCGACTACTTCTTGGCGTTTAGCCCCGAGCGCATCGATCCAGGCAATGAGGAGTTCACAACGTCCAACACACCTGTCGTCGTCGGCGGTGTGACACCAGCCTGCACCGAGTTGGCCGCCCTTGCCATGAAGCAGATCGTGGAGCACATCCATGAAGTGTCGAGCCCTAAAGTGGCCGAGATGGAAAAGCTGCTGGAAAACATCTTCCGGTCGGTCAACATTGCGCTGGTGAATGAGCTCGCGCGGCTCTGTGACCGGATCGGGGGCATCTCGATGTGGGAGGTCGTAGAGGCGGCGTCTACGAAGCCGTTCGGGTACATGCCGTTCTATCCGGGCCCCGGGCTGGGCGGGCACTGCATTCCTATCGACCCGCACTATCTGTCGTGGCTCGCGCGCAAGCATAATTTTGAAACGAGCTTCATCACGCTCTCAGCGCGGATCAACGAGGAGATGCCGTTTTACGTAGCGGACGCCGTCGTGCGCGCCATCGCGCAGCGGCCCGTGCGGCTCTCGGACGCCAAGGTGCTCGTACTCGGGGTCGCCTTCAAGAAGAACGTGGATGACACGCGCCACTCGCCGGCGCATTCGGTGATTCAGCTCCTTCAGGAGCGCGGCGTTGACCAGATTCGCTATTGCGATCCGCACGTACCCTCCTTCACGGCCTCCACGGTGAACGGCGATCCGATTAAGCTAGAGCGTCTGGAGTTGACGGAAGAGGTGCTGCAGAACCACGATGTGGCGGTCATTCTGACGAACCACGATGCATTCCCCTACGCCCAGATCGCGGAGCATGCCCCGCTCATTGTGGACACGCGCAACGCGCTAGATCACATCCCGCACAACCGCGACAAGGTCGT
>CAYFRX010000250.1:0-4740 GCA_964345515.1 uncultured Rhodothermales bacterium | reverse complement strand
TCGGAGTAGTCGTCGGCGCGCATCAGGTCGTCGAGCTCACCGGGATCCGCCATCTCGATTTTCACCATCCAGCCGTCGCTGTACGGGTCGTTGTTCACCGTCTCGGGCGCGCCCTCCAGCTCCGTGTTCACGGCCGTGATGGTGCCCGACACCGGCATGTACAGCTCGGAAACGGTTTTCACGGCCTCGACGGTACCAAAGACGCCGTCTTGTTCCACCTCGGTCCCCTCCGGATCGATTTCGACGAACACGATGTCGCCGAGCTCTTCCTGCGCGAAGTCGGTGATGCCAACGGTGGCAACGTTGCCGTCCTCGACGCGCAGCCATTCATGCTCTTCGGTGTAGTACAGGTCGTCAGGAAAGTCCATGGAGGGTATCGAGTGCGGGTGGTGGGGGTGGATGCGGTGCTGAACAGAGCGGTGCTGAACAGAAAGGAGCGTCTCGATGCGGGCCTCACACTTTCTCGGGCGCAGGGGCGTCCATCGTAAAGTCGTCGAGGAAGCGCGTGTCGAAGTCGCCCGCGCGGAACTGCGGGTTATCCATCAGCTGCTGGTGAAACGGAACCGTGGTCTGGATGCCTTCGATGACAAACTCGTCGAGGGCACGCTTCATCTTGTTGATGGCCTGCTCGCGCGTCTTCGCCCGCACGATGAGCTTGCCGATCATGGAGTCATACGTGGGCGGGATGACGTAGCTGGCGTACGCGTGCGTGTCGACGCGCACCCCCTGCCCGCCCGGCTGGTGAAACGCGGTGATGGTGCCCGGCGAGGGCGCGAATTTCTTGCGCGGGTTTTCCGCGTTGATGCGGCACTCGATGGCGTGCCCGTCCATCTCGACGTCGCGCTGGCGCACGTTCTCGCCCATTGCCACGCGGATCTGGTACTCCACAAGATCGCAGTCGGTCACCTCTTCAGTGATGGGGTGCTCGACCTGGATGCGCGTGTTCATCTCCATAAAATAAAAGTTGCGGTTGGCATCCACCAAAAACTCAACGGTGCCGGCGCCCTCGTAGTTTACGGCCTCGGCGCCCTGCACGGCGGCTCGGCCCATCTCCTCGCGCAGCGCCTCGTCCACGATGGGTGAGGGCGCCTCCTCGATCAGCTTCTGGTGGCGGCGCTGGATGGAGCACTCGCGCTCGCCAAAGTGCATCACGTTGCCCTTGCCGTCGCCCAAGAGCTGGATCTCGATGTGGCGCGGCTTGACGACCACCTTTTCGACGTACACCGATGGGTCGCCGAAGCCGGCCTTGGCCTCACTCTGGGCGCCGTTGAAGGCGCGCTCGAAGGCGTCGGGGTGCTCGACGAACCGCATGCCCCGCCCCCCGCCGCCGGCGCTCGCCTTGATCATCACCGGATAGCCTACCTCCTCGGCCACGGCCTTGCCTTCGTCCACCGAGTCGACGATGCCGTCGGAGCCCGGCACGGTAGGCACGCCGGCCTTCTCCATCGTCTTCTTAGCTAGGCTCTTCTCCCCCATCAGCTCGATGGTGTCGGGCGCCGGGCCAATGAACTTGATGCCGTGATCGGCGCAGATCGCGCTGAACTCGGCGTTCTCCGAGAGGAAGCCATAGCCGGGATGAATGGCATCGGCGCCGGTCACTTCCGCGGCGGCGATGATGCGATCGGGCCGGAGGTAGCTTTTGTTCGAGGGAGGCGGCCCGATGCACACGGCCTCGCTGGCAAACCGGACGTGCAGCGAATCGCGGTCGGCCGTGGAGTAGACGGCCACCGTCTTCAGCCCCATCTCGTGGCAGGTGCGGATGATGCGGAGGGCAATCTCCCCGCGATTGGCAATGAGAACCTTATTGATCATCGTGGAGTGTGAACTTGGCGTTTGGGTCCGGATTCTCCCTCAGAGATGACCGGGCCATCTCTTCCCGAAGGCACACCGGTACATGCACAAGAACGAGCGGCGACGATTTACTCTGGCTCGATCACAAACAGCGGCTGATCGAACTCGACGGGCTCTGCGTCGTCGACCAGCACTTTTTGGATAACGCCCGGCGTCTCGCACTCGATCTCGTTCATGATCTTCATGGCCTCAATGATGCAGAGCACGTCCCCCTCGCCCACGCGGTCGCCCACCTCCACGAACGGATCGGCGTCCGGGGAGGGGGCGCGGTAGAAGGTGCCCACGAGTTCCGCCGTGACGACGTGCTCGCCGGCGCTCACGTCCACGCCCCCCCCGCGCTCCGCAGACGCGCCGCTGGACGCCTCCTGGTCGGTGGTGGACGTTGAGGCCGCGGGCGAGGCATTGGAATTGTTGCTGTGCGCGGGTGCCGAAGGGCCCGGCGCCTGCTGCTGAGGCGCGTTGGGCGGCGCGTAGTTGCCCGGTTGCGGCGGCATGCCATACGACGGATGCGGCATGCTGTACGACGGCGTCGTCGGCTGCATCATCACCGTCGGCGCATTTTGGCGGATCGTGAGCTTGAAGTCGTCCTCCTCAATCTCGACCTCGGCCACCCCGCTCTCCGAGACGATCTTGAGCAGCTCCTGTATTTTCGCGAGATCCATGCGTGGCTCGTGCGTTATCTACAATCTGGTGATGAAGGCGGCAGCGTGTCGGACGCGTCTGTCTAGTTCGTCACGCGCGTCTCGTACTCGCCCGTGTTGGTGTTGACCCGCACCACATCGCCCTCTTCGACAAAGAGCGGGACGTCCACTGTGACGCCGCTTTCGAGCGTGGCCGGCTTGGATCCGCCCTGCGCCGTGTTGCCGCGCAACCCGGGGTCCGTCTGCACGACCTCGAGCTCGACCTTCTGCGGCAGTTCCATTTTGAGCGGCGCGTTCGTGTCGGCCCGAAACAGGATGTCGACCATGCCGCCCTCCTTCAGGTACTCGCGGCCTTCTACCTGCTCAGGCGGGAGTGAGAATTGCTCGTACGTCTCCGTGTCCATGAAGTGGAGGCCGTAGTCGTCCTCGTAGAGATACTGGTGCGTGCGCTTCTCCACGCGGACCTCGTCCACCTTCGCCCCGGCGCGGAAGGTATTCTCGAGCTCTCGACCGTCGCGTACATTTTTGAGCGTCGTGCGCACGAAGGCGCCGCCTTTACCCGGCTTCACATGCAAAAAGTCGACAATCTGCCACAGATCGTCTTTCCAGATAAAGGTCAGTCCATTGCGGAATTCGCTCGTGCTTACTGTAGCCATGGGTGCGTGCGTCCAAACGTTTCGTCGTTCCGGGTGAGCTAATATATTATTGGTGGGCTCTGGCTGTCAATATTCCCGCTCGTGCCGGGATGTACCCTTAAAATGAAGCATGGGGAATGTTGCGTGCAGCCGCCTCATCCGGCGTGCAGGAAAGCCCCGTCACAAACAATTCATGCAGGGAACCGGCCTCACGAGCCCGTTCCCGTCAGCGGTAGGGCTTTTCACGACCGAGCACGTCGGCCAGGTCGCTTACTCCCATCGGACCGCCCCGGTACAGAAAGGGTTCGCCGTACGTGACCCCGATTTTGTACCCCTGCGCCCGGGCCCGCGCCTCAATCCACTCGAAGAACGTGGGGTTGGACACGAACGTCTCGGGCTCGTCCGCGTCGGCCTCGTACTCTGGATTGAAGAACTGCGACTTGAAAGCTTGCAGCGCCTCGATCCGCTGCTCCCACACGTCGGAAACGTCGACGACGAGCGTGGGCTCGAACGGAACGGCTTGCATGTAGTGCAGCACGTGATGGGGCCGCCACGGCTCCTGGAGCGCTCCATCGTCGGTCGTCTCCACCTTCCGGAGGCCGCTGTAAAAGAGCGCATCGGTGGCCAGTTCGGCGGCGGCGCAGTGGTCGGGGTGGCGGCACTCGCTCGCGTTGATAAGCACGATATGCGGCCGATACCGCCGGATGCGCTGAACCAGCGCGCGCTGGTTCGCCTTCGTGTTCGCGATGTTTCCATCGGGCAGGCCCAAGTTGTCCCGCGCACGCAGCCCGATGATCTCGGCGGCGCGCTGGGCCTCTTCCATCCGCAACGCAGGCGTGCCGCGCGACCCGAGCTCTCCCTTCGTGAAATCCACGATGCCGACGTCGTAGCCCTGCTGCGCGAGCAGACACATGGTCCCGCCCGCGCAGAGTTCGACGTCATCGGGGTGGGCAGCCAGCGCGAGCACGTCCAATGATACAGATTCGGCCATAAAGGAGCCACAGAGTGTCAATTTCTTTGCAGTACGACGGCGCGCCGAGTTAAGACGTACGCCCGAGATGCCGATGGTAGGAACTAGTAGCTGCGTCGTTCCCCCCTCGTTCTCCTGTCCCACTAAACATAAAGTCGCTCTCTAAACAAAAGTCGCTCTAGGGGCGCCGGACGCAGCCCGACTTTATTCAGGGTCTATCTTTAGCTTTTCAGTACAACGATTGCATCCGCATGCGATACCTCCCCTTCGGTGAACGCATCACATCCCGCATGGAGCTTGGCGTCCCCGACGAGCTTCAAGGCTACTGCCTCGACCTCTACAAGCGCACGCGCCATGCCTACGAGGAAGCCGGCTGCCCCCTCGGCGCCTCGGACGAAGCCATGCTCATCTGGTTCACGTTCGACTACCAAGCGTCCAGCCGCTCGCGCCAGATCCATTGCAACTGATGCAGGACCGTCGCGTGGAGGGTTGCGCACCGCCCTGTTCTACCGTGTCACATCGCTCACTGCGTTCGCTGTCATGGGATCGTCATTCGTCGTGAAAACGATTCATGACCGTCTCTGACGCGTCCATCGGACGCGGTATGACAGCGCGGGGAGCACAGCGAAATGCGCACCACTCA
>CAYFRX010000249.1:0-4824 GCA_964345515.1 uncultured Rhodothermales bacterium | reverse complement strand
CGCTGCCGTACTTTGGCGAGGACGAAGACGGCCGCTCCACCGGCGTGCAGATGGCGTTCAACTTCCCCATTATGCCGCGCATGTATATGGCGCTGCGCCGCGAGAGCCGGCGCCCGCTCGTCGAGATGCTGGAGCAGACCAACGACATTCCCGACGACGCCCAGTGGGCTATCTTCCTCCGTAACCACGACGAGCTCACGCTGGAGATGGTGACCGACGAGGAGCGCGACTACATGTACCACGAGTACGCCTCGTACTCGCGCTTCCGCATCAACGTGGGCATTCGCCGGCGACTGGCCCCACTGCTCGGCGGCGAGCGCCGGCGCATCGAACTGATGAACGCGCTGCTCCTCTCCCTCAAGGGCAGTCCCATCATCTACTACGGCGACGAGATCGGGATGGGCGACGACCCGTTCCTGGGCGATCGGAACGGCGTACGCACGCCCATGCAATGGAGCCAGGACAAGAACGGCGGCTTCTCACGCGCGCCGCACCACCAGCTCTTCACGCCGCCGATCAACCGGGGCCCCTACAGCTATGAGTTCGTCAACGTCGAGGACGCGGAGAACGACCCGCACTCCCTGCTCAACTTCATGAAGCGGATCCTCGCGCTCCGCAAGCAGCACGAGCAGGTCTTCGGTCGGGGCGCGTTCACCCTCATCCCGCTCGACAACCAGAGCGTGCTCGCCTTCACGCGTGAGTACGAAGGCAAGAAGCTTCTCGCGATGGCGAATCTGTCGCGGTTTGCGCAGTCGGTGCATCTACCGGTGTCCGAGGACTACAAGGGCATGGTGCCGGTCGAGCTCTTCAGCAAGACCTCATTTCCGGTCCTCGGGCAGGAGCCGTATCACATGGTGGTCGGACCGCACCAGTTCTACTGGTTCGCCCTGGAGCCGGAGGAGCAGCTGATCGAAGAGGCGGAGCAGCGCACGAAGCACCGCCTGGCCGAGTCGGGCCCCAATGGTCAGCTCTCTGTTATTCCGGTGGATGAGGGGCTGGAGAATCTGCTCGTTCCCACGATGGCCCGCGGCCGCGGCCCCGAGCGGTTCGAGACCATGCTGCCCGATTACATCGCCAAGCAGCGCTGGTTCGGCGCCAAGGGCGAGACCATCGAGCAGGTGCAACTCGAAGATGCAGTGCGCCTGCAGGCCGATCCGGCGCCCATCTACCTGTCCATGCTCAGCGTGGAGATGGCCGGCAAGACGGACCTGTACGTGCTTCCCCTCACCATCACTCGCGACGGCGCGGAAGACGTCCTCGACCGCCATCCCGGGTCGGCCCTCGCCTGGATCGACGAGCCGGGCTACGACGACTACGGCTTGCTCCACGACGCCGTCGTGGTCCCCGACTTCTGGACGACCCTCTTCCGGTGGTGGCAACAAGGCGGGAAGGGCCGCTCGCTCAAGGGCCTCTACGTCGCCGAGCCGATGGACGCCATCCACGACGCCGATGCGCAGCACGTGCACCTGCTCACCGGTGAGCAAAGCAACTCAGCCGCCATCATCGACGACGCGTACTTCGTCAAACTGTACCGGCGGCTGGAGCAAGGCATCAACCCCGAAACCGAACTACTGGATCACCTGACGTCCACCGGGTTCACGTTTACGCCGCGCCTGCACGGCACCGTCAACTTTCAGCGGGGCCGCGCGCAGTACACGCTCGGCATCGTCCAGGAAGCCCTTCCCGTGGACTCGGACGGCTGGGAGTACGCGCTGGAGGTCACGGGTCGTTTCTTGGAACGCGTGGCCGAGACGAAACCGCCAGACGCCCCGCACCCGACCGACGTGACCGACCCGGTCCCGGCCTGGCTCGATGAGGTCGGTTCCGAGATGCTGTCGACAGCCCGTGTGCTTGGCGTGCGCACGGCGGAGTTGCACCTAGTCTTCGCCGAAGCCGAATCGGCCGACCTGGCGCCCGTGGAGGGCCGGCCCGACGACACGCAGCGACTCGCCGAGCACGTCCGCTCCGAGGCCAACATGACGCGGGAGATGCTGGACGAGCGCGACCTGCCGGACGACGTGCCGATCCCCGACTGGGAGGCCACGACGTGGCAGAAGGCGCTCCGCCGGCTCGACACGCTGGCCGATACCACCATCACCAGTCCCAAGATTCGCCTGCACGGGGATTACCACTTGGGGCAGGTGCTCCACGCCGACGGCGAGTTTTACATCCTCGACTTCGAGGGCGAACCGGCGCGTCCCCTCGAAGCACGCCGCGAGCGCGGCCATGCCCTGCGCGACGTGGCCGGGATGCTGCGCTCCCTCGATTACGCCATCCTGGCGGCCTGGCAGGAGCACGCCAATGGCTACGACGAGCTCGCCGCCTGGGCCGACGTGTTAACCCGCTGGTGCGAAACCCTCTTCCTCCAAGCCTACCTCGACACGACCGACGAAGCGGCGTTCGTCGTGCCCGCGGAGCACCGGGAGCGGTTGCTCTGGACCTACCTCTTTGAGAAAGTGCTCTACGAGGTCCGCTACGAGTTGAACCACCGGCCGTCGTGGGTCTGGCTTCCGCTCCGCGGCCTGGAGCGCCTGCTCGACGACGCCCAACTCGACATCGAACCGCTCGTGCTCGACACGCCGGGGCTGGCCGAACCGAACGAAACCAGCTCGGCCCCGTGAGGCCTGATCTGTGAGACGTGCTCCGTGATCTTCACGTTCTGTGACGGCCTGGAGCTCACGCCCCATCCACACGCCGCCCACTGCTTCCCGACTCGCCATTTGCTACTCACCATTCGCCACGTTCTATGCCCTGGCTTGACAAGGACGACGCGCACCTCTGGCAGGAAGGCCGCCACTTCCAATGCTACGAAAAGCTGGGGGCGCATCCCAACCAGCAAGGCACCTGGTTTGCCACGTGGGCGCCCAACGCTGATGGCGTCTCCGTCATTGGCGACTTCAACGACTGGAATCCCGACGCCGACCCGATGCGCCGCACCGAGGCCGGCCTCTGGGAGGTGCACGTGCGCGGCGCCCGGCCCGGCCAGCACTACAAGTTTCAGATTCAGCACCAGGGCCATCAGTCCGACAAGACGGATCCTTATGCCTTCGCCATGGAGCCACCCACCGGCAGTGCGATGGAAGGCCTCGCCTCCTGCATCGTCGACTTCGACTACGACTGGAACGACGCCGACTGGATGGATCAGCGGAAAGGGCCCTCGGGCACCGGCGAGCCGCTCTCCATCTACGAGGTGCACCTCGGCTCGTGGCGCCGCCACCAGGATGGCTACTCGCTGAGTTACCGCGAGATTGCCGAGCCACTCGCCGACCACGTGGAGGACCTCGGCTTCACCCACGTCGAGTTTATGCCGCTCGCCGAGCATCCGTACTACGGCTCGTGGGGCTACCAGATCGTCGGGTACTTCGCCCCCACCTTCCGATATGGCGACCCGGGGGATCTGATGTACCTGATCGACTACCTGCACCAGCGCGGCATCGGGGTCATCGTAGACTGGGTGCCGGGCCACTTTGCCACCGATCCGCAGGGCCCCGTCAACTTCGACGGCACGCCGCTCTATGAGTACGAGGACCCGCAGATGCGCCATCATCCCGATTGGGGCACGTACGTGTTCGATTATGTGAAGCCCGGCGTTAAGAACTTCCTCATCGCCAACGCGCTCTTCTGGATGGAGCAGTACCACATCGACGGGCTGCGCGTGGACGCCGTCGCGTCGATGCTCTACCGCGACTACTCGCGCGGGGACGACTGGACGCCCAACATCTACGGCGGCCGCGAGAACCTCGAAGCCATCGATCTGCTCAAGCTCTTCAACGAGCAGGTGTATGCGCACTACCCCGAGGCCATCACGCTGGCCGAGGAGTCGACGGCCTGGCCCGGCGTCTCGCAGCCCACCTTCCACGGCGGCCTCGGCTTCCTCTACAAGTGGAACATGGGCTGGATGCACGACACGCTCGAATACATGGAGCACGACCCGGTGCACCGCCAGCACCACCACGACGAGCTCACCTTCCCGCTCATGTACGCCTTCTCGGAGAAGTTTATGCTCCCCCTCTCTCACGACGAGGTGGTGCACGGGAAGGGCTCGCTGTGGGATAAGATGCCCGGCGACGACTGGCAGAAAGCCGCCAACCTGCGACTCCTCTACACGCACATGTTCGGCCATCCCGGGAAGAAGCTCCTCTTCATGGGCGACGAGTTCGGCCAGCGCCGCGAGTGGGACCACGACGGCAGCGTCGATTGGCACCTGGCCGGCGACCCGCTCCACGAGGGCGTAATGAACTGGGTGCGCGACATCAATCACCTCTACCAGGAGCACCCCGCCCTGTGGAACGACGAGCCCGACAGATTCGAGTGGATCGACTTTGGCGACCGCAGCCAGAGCATCATCACGTACCGCCGGACGAGCGGCGATGAGGATCTCATCTTCGTGCTCAACTTCACCCCCGTCCCGCGGCACAACTACCGCATTGGCGTACCGGAGGGCGGCTCCTGGCGCGAGCGCCTGAATAGCGATGCTGACACGTACGGTGGCAGCGGCGTAGGCAATGACGACGCCATCGAGACCGACGACCTCGCCCACCACGGCCGGCCCGTGTCGCTCTCGCTCTCGCTCCCCCCGCTCGGCGCGCTCATCCTGGAGCCCGCTGATGAGTAAGTCATTGCAGGCAACGACGTGGTCGTGTTCACCGGATTGTGCTCTCCCCCGATCGGTACGCTCGTGTTAGATCGCGTGTGATGCACAGCGCTTTGTGCGTGGCATGGAGCCGGATCGTCTGATGAAGAGCCGCTCGCGGTATGGCTCCTGCCCATGCTCCCCGTTGCTCTCGGCGCCGCGGACGTGGACGCTATCCTAAACGCTTCTGA
>CAYFRX010000248.1:0-4829 GCA_964345515.1 uncultured Rhodothermales bacterium | reverse complement strand
TCCCAGCTGAGCATATCCTCCTGAGCCCACGATTGGTTGGCGCCTGTGATGCCCACCACGCCGTACAGGCCCAGTTCGGGGGGGCAGTGCAAGGACGCATCCGACCGGATAGCGGCATGGAGGTTCTTGTGGTGCAGCCTGATGTCTTCGCCACCGGTCTTTTGGTGCCGCTCGATGACGGTGCCCGTCCCCTGCTCGATGATCTCCCAGCCGTCCGGCGTAAAGTGCAACGTCGCGTCCTGGCCGCGGATCAGATGATCGATGCCTCGGTCGTTCCCCATCGTGCCCAGCACGTGCACCGTCATGCCGGGGGTGATGCCCTCGTGGGCCGGATACTCAAGGAGCATCTCCATATTGTCGGGCAGCTCGCGCCCGTCGTCCCACAGATAGATGCCGCCCATCCCCACGGCGTGCTCGGGATACGTGAGCCCGCAGGCCTTCAGAAGACGCGTCAGGCGGTGGATGAACAGGTCGCTGGCAATGCCCCCGGAGTAGTCCCGATAGTTGCGCCACTCGTAGTACCGGGGGGCGCTCCAGGGCCGATCCAGCGCGGGGCCGAGCCACCGCTGCCAGTTCAGGTCTTCCGGCTTGGGGAGGTCGTCGTCGACGCGGGTGCGCCAGGGGCCTTGGTCGTCGGGATGGTTGCGTACGTAGTCGATTTGGGCTTCGATGACGGGCCCCAGCATGCCCGCACGAATGGCCTCGTGGGCGCTGGAATAGCTGTCGTCGCTCATCCCCTGCACCCCCACCTGCAGCTTCTGGCCGGTGGACCGCGCTTTGTCCACCACCGCGAAGGCCTCATCGACCGTGTGGGTCAGCGGCTTCTCGCAGTACACGTGGTGTCCGGCGTCGAGCGCGTCCAGGGCCAACTGGGCGTGCCAGTGCTCCGGCGTCGCGATGATGACATAATCGAGGTCCGAGCGCTCCAGGATCCGTTCGTGGTCTGTCGTCACGTCGGGGCGTGCGCCCTCCTGCCAGGCCCAGTCCTGGAAGCGGCGCGCGCGTCGCTCGTACACGTCGCAGACCGCCGCGATCTCGACATTCGCTTCGTCCTGCATCCCAAGCAGCGCCCGGAGATGGGCCTGCGCAATGCCCCCACACCCGATCAGTCCGATGCGAAGACGATCATTCGCGCCCCATACCCGACGGTACCGCTGCGCCGACAGCAACGGGAGTCCGGCGGCGGCCACGCCCGCCGTCTTCAAAAACTGTCGTCGTGAATGTCCCTTCGTTGCTGTCATAATCGATTAATCGTGTTTATGGGGTCTTGTCCTCAACGGCGAATGTGCATCGCGGCGTGGCCCAAAGGTACAACCTGTAGCCTTTGAAACCAAAGCCTCATTCACCACACAGACGTTTGCGGTGGAGCGGAGGTCTCTTCCGACGGCTTCTGGCGGATCACACGCTGCGTGACGATCGCGAAGGCCCGGTACGTTTTGGTTGCGATGCCCACAGATAGGATCCCTTCGAGCCGTTGCCCGTGCAGGAGGAGCTCCCCCCTTCCCCCACGCATCCTCCCTCGCATGGCGCGCTTCTCGCTGACGAGCCCGCACGACCGCGACATTCTGGCGTTGGCGGTGCCGGCGCTGGCCGGGCTGGCCTCCGATCCGCTGGCCTCGCTCGTCGACACGGCGTTCGTGGGGCAGCTGGGACGCGTGCCGCTGGGGGCGCTCGGCATCAACGCGTCCCTCTTCTCGATGACGTTCCTCGTCTTCAACTTTCTGGCGTACGGCACCACGCCGCGCGTCGGGCGGCACGTGGGGACGGGCGACCGCGCCGCGGCCGGGCGAGTGGTAGTGCGCGCGCTCACGCTCGCCGTGCTGGCCGGCGCCATCGCCCTGGCGGCCCTCCAGCTGCTGGCCGTGCCCCTCCTGCGGCTCATGGGGGCCGGCGAGGTGCTGATGGGGCCGGCGCTCGACTACCTGCGCATCCGCGCCTGCGCGGGGCCGGCCGTGCTGCTCATCACGGCGGGGCACGGGGCCTTCCGCGGATACCAGGATACCCGCACCCCGATGATCATCACCATCGGCTTCAACCTCATCAACGTAGCGCTCGACCCGCTGCTCATCTTTGGCCTGGGTTGGGGGCTGGCAGGAGCCGCGGCGGCGACGGTCATCGCGCAGTGGATTGGCGCGATCACGTTTCTCGTCTTGCTGCTCCACACGCGCCGCGAGGAGATGGGCATCGAGCTCATGGTGCCCCGCCTGCGCGCTTTGCTTCCGTTCCTGAAGGTGGGGCGCGACCTGCTCGTACGCACGGGGGCGCTGGTGGGCACCATGACGCTGGCTACCGCCGTCGCCGCGCGCGCCGGCGTCACGGCGGTGGCCGCGCATCAGGTGGCCGCGCAGCTCTGGCTGTTCCTGGCGCTCGTGGTGGACGCGCTCGCCGTGGCCGCGCAGGCGCTCGTGTCGAAGCACCTCGGCCGGCATGACATCGATGCGGCGCGGGCCGTCTCCAACCGGCTGCTCCAGTGGGGGCTGCTCGTGGGCGTGGTGCTCGGCGTTGGCTTCGCGGCGTCGCGCCCCGTTCTGCCAGGCTTCTTTACCGACGACGCAGCGACCGTTGCAGCCGTCCTGAGCATCTTCCCGTTCGTGGCCTTTCTGCAGCCGCTCAACGGGCTCGTGTTCGTGTGGGACGGCATCTACATGGGCGCGGAGGACTTCCGCTATCTGGCGAAGGCCATGCTTGCCTCGGCCGGTGGCGCGGCGGCGATCCTGCTGCTCGTCCAACCGATGGGCTGGGGCCTGGCCGGCGTCTGGTGGGGGATCACGGCGCTCATGGGCCTCCGCGCGCTCACCCTCGCCGTGCCGTACGTGCGGGGCCGCCTCCTGGCGCCGTCCGCCGATGCCGAGTCGGCGACGTCGACGTGAGGGGCTGCCTAGATTCTGCTGAAGTTAACCGGCGCTGCTAGACGAAGAGGGACGCTGGCGTTTACATTACTCTTCTCCCCACGCTTCGTCTGTAGACGCTTCCCTTCATGATCTGGGTTCTCCTCCCGCTTCTCGCGCAGGCAACCGCTGCGCCTGCTCTTAACGTGAGTATGCTGGTGGTGCTCGGCATCATCGTCGCTACGCTCGTCTTCTTCGTGACCGAGTGGCTGCCCATCGACATCACGGCCATCGGCGTGATGGTGTTCGTGATGCTGCTGGAGCCGTGGACCCAGGTCTCGCCCGCTGAGGGCATCTCGGGGTTTGCTAGCACAGCGACGATCACTGTGCTGGCCATGTTTATCATCAGTGAGGGCGTGCGGCGTACCGGCGTGCTGCAGATGGTCGGCAACAAGATCGTGGAGTGGACGGGCACCAGCCCGAGCAAGCAGTTCGCCGCCGTCATCGGCCTATCGGGCTCCACGGCGGGCTTCGTGAACAACACCCCGGTGGTGGCCATGATGATTCCGATCGTGGTCAACATTGCGCGGAAGACGAAGACCTCGCCGTCGAAGCTGCTCATGCCGGTGTCGTTCGCGGCCATGATGGGCGGGATGCTCACGCTCATCGGCACGTCGACCAACATTCTGGCGAGCGATGTGGCGGACCGGCTCCTGGGGCATCCGTTCTCGATGTTCGAGTTCACCGGGCTCGGCGCGCTCGTCCTCGTGGCGGGCTGCCTGTACCTGTTCGTTGTGGGACGCCACCTGCTGCCCGAGCGCATCAAGCCGGAGGAAGACCTCACCGAAGAGTTCGAGCTCGGCGGCTACCTCACCGAGGTGGTGGTGCGCGAGGACTCGACGCTGCGCGGCAACACGGTCGGCCAGACGCTGCGCGCGCTGAACCTGGACGTGGATGTCGTGCAGATGACGCGTGACGGGGAGACGTTCCCCGCGCCCATCGCCAACAAGCAGTTTCGCGCAGGCGACGTGCTCCTGCTCCGCACGAACCGGAACACGCTGCTCACGCTGCTCGACACGCAGGGGCTCGACCCGGTGGTGACAACGCGCATCACCGAGGAGGACATCGACATCGAAGAGAAGGGCGAGGTGCTTATCGAGGTCGTGCTGCTCTCGGACAATCCTGTTGTGGGGGAGACGTTGCAGTCGCTCAACTTCGCCCAGCGCTACGACGGGCTCGTCCTGGCCATCCGCCGGCGGGGCGAACTGCTCTACGACCGCATCGACGAGATTCCGCTGCAAGGCGGTGACACGCTGCTCGTGCAGGCGTCGCCGCAGGCCGTGCGACGGTTCAACAACAACCGCACGTTCGTCGTGATTCAGGAGCGCGAGGACACTAGCTTCCGCACTGATAAGACGTACGTGGCGCTCGGCATCGTGGCGGCGGTCGTGGCCCTAGCTGCGCTCAACGTGGTCCCGATCCTCGTGGCGGCGCTGCTCGGCGTGTTGGCGACGGTGATCACCGGCTGCGTGCGGGCGAATGAGATTTATCCGGCGGTGGACTGGAGCGTGATCTTCCTGCTGGCGGGCGTCATTCCGCTGGGGATGGCGCTGGAGCGGTCGGGTGGGGCGACCTACCTGGCCTACTACATGGCGGAGGTCGCCACCACACTGCCCCCGTTCGGCATCCTGCTAGTTTTCTACCTATTTACCTCGCTCCTCACGCAGGTCGTCAGCAACAACGCGAGCGTCATCCTGATGATACCGGTAGCTGTGGAGGCCGCCGAGCTGGCTGGCGCCGACCCCTTTGCGTTCGTGCTCACTGTCACCTTCGCTGCCAGCACCGCGCTCATGACGCCGGTCGGCTACCAGACCAACCTGATGGTGTATGGCCCGGGCGGCTACCGCTTTACCGACTTCTTCCGCGTGGGCGCGCCGCTGCAGATGGTGCTCGCCCTCGTCACCTGCGGCGGCATCCTGTGGATCTGGGGCGTGTGACGGG
>CAYFRX010000247.1:0-4852 GCA_964345515.1 uncultured Rhodothermales bacterium | reverse complement strand
CTCCACGCGAAAGTAATCAGTGAATCGGCGCGTGCGAACGCCAAGGCGCGCCTGTGTGTTATACGATGCGTTCGGGCGATACGTGAGGTCCGATTGCACCGTCCAGGCACGGCTTGCGTCGCGCAACTGCCCGCCACTGCCCTCGCGCGCCGTGCGGTACGCGACCTCCGCCCCGGCCGTGAGCGCCCCCGCCTGATACGCCAGCCCCGGCCGCACCTCGACGAACGCGAACGACGCACCAGCGAGGCTGTCGGTACCGCTCACCCGCTGCCGCCGCACCTCGTGCTCCAGGCCGACCCGCGGCGTCCAGGCAGCGAGCGACTGGCGGAGGGTTCCCCGTTGGCGCCACCACGTGCCGTCGATGCCGTCGCGAGTGTCCGTGCTCGTGATTCGCTCGGCGTCATACTGGAGCGCCGGCCACCCCGCCTCATCAACACGAACCTCTGCCTCCTCCCGCTGCGCGTCGAACGCTTGCCCCAGCGCGATTCGGCCAACCCCGCCCGCCAGATGCGACGACGGCGAGAACGCCCAGCTCACCGTGGCCTCGTCGATCGTCTCATCGCCGCGCGAGGCGGCCGCGCTCAAGTCGAAGCCCCGGGCCGCCAGGTTCCAGCGGCGGCCAAACTCGACCGGCCGGGTCCGATTGAACGCGGTGAAATGCCGGCCTGTCACGCGGCGGCGGAGCGAGCCTGACAGCGTGCCGAGCGACCAGGTAGCCCCTTCCAGGGGGACGGTGTCGAGCCGGAGCGCGGCTTCGTACGCCTGCCCCGGATCGTCGGCCGCGTCGAGCGACGAGAATCGATTCTGGTCGTTGAGCGATTGCGCCCACTCGCCGGTGAGTTCGACGTGGGGAAGCGGGCGCACGCGGCCGCGCAGGTCCATGACGCGCTGCTGGATGGGCTGCGGCAGGCGACGGACCGGCGCGTAGTCGCCCTCACCTGGCCCGCGGTATTCGTACACGATGCCGTTGACCGAGCGCCCGACCCGCTCGTAGCTGCCTGCGTTCGAGCCCACCCGTGAGAAGCGTACCCGGTACACCGTCGTCGTGTCAGCAGGCGCGGCGTCTAGGGCCACGAATACGGTGTCCGTGCCGCCATCCGGAGCGGGTTGCGCTGCGCGCCGGTACTGCACGTACGGCGCCTCCGGGTCGAACGTCACCGGTTCGGCGCCGCTGCGCGTGACGCCGGCATCGCCCGCCTGCTCCAACAGCAACGAGTCCTGCGGCGAGAGGTCGAAGGCGTCGCTGAAGGTGCGGTTGTCGGCCTCGCGCAGAAAGGTGGCGCCGAGCTCGACGCGGGGCGCGCCGCCGACCCGTCCGCCGAAGCCCAGCTCCGTGTCGGCGCCGACGAGCGTGCGGTTAAAGCCCGACGTGGTGTACTCGAACTCGACCGTGATGCGCTGGTCGGCCGTGATGAGCCGGTTAGACGTGAAGGTGATCTCGGCCTGCGCGTAGTCGATGACGTAGTCGTTCGTCTCGCCGCGGGCGAGGCGCTCGCCGTCGAGGAAGACGCGTTCCGAGCCAGCGATCACGACGATGAAGCGCTCCCCGTCGGCCCCCTCCAGCCGATACGGACCCTGCACGCCGTCGATGGGCGTGATGTCCTGCGACCGGTAGCGACCGCGCGTGGTGGCCCCCACAGCCCGCACGCGGCCGTCTGTCAGCCCAGGCACGCTGGCGCCGAACGACGAGGACGCGACGCTGGCGCCTTGCAGCTTGCGCGAGAACGGCGCGAAGGTGGAGCCGCCGTAGTCCACCTGAATGTCGCCGAGCCGGGCCGTGCCGGGCGGCGCGTCGATCTGCATGAAGACCCGGTCGAAGTTGTCCAGCCGCTGGGTAGTGCCCTCCGGCTGGATGGGCGTGTTCGCGTCGGTGAGTACGGCCTGCACGGTCACGTCCTCCGCGATGGCGCCGGCCAGCTGCATGCGCAGGCCCGACTCGATGTTGACATCCCGGTTGCTCCCGGCGATGACGCCGCGCGAGATGGAGCCGCTTCGCTCCAGCTGGAAGCCCTCTAATGGACCGGTCGCCGCGGGGCTGCGCGCCGAGTCCGCCGCTTCGACGACCGTGCGCGGTGCGTTCTCCGATACGGTCGTCGAGTCAGCCACGTGGCGTCGGCGGTACACGGGCGCGAACCGGAAGGGGTAGGTGCGGTAGACGGCGACAAGCTGCGCGTTGGTGCGCAGGCGCCGATCCGGCAGCCAGACGCGGCCGTGCCGGTAGTCGATGCGGTACATCGTGGAGTCGAGGCGCGCCCCGTTCAGGAAGAGACGTTCCGACCCGGGCAGCACGAACGGGCGCAGCCGATACGGCGGCGGTTTAAAGGCGTCGATGGTGTCGCGGTAGGCCCCCCACGGGGTCTCGTCCGGGTCATCCTGGGCCCATCCGCACTGGACGCTCACAGCGAGCAGCAGGGCCATCCATCCGATCCAGTAGCACCGGGCCATGATACGCCTTTCATTGAGCACAACGGAGCGCCTCACGCCGTTGCAAGCAGCGATCCACATTTACCGATCGCCCGTGCATGGGCCGGCGGGGCCACCCAGCACGAGGTCGTCCGGCCTACTCGCGCCCAGCGTCGGTCCATCGGACGAGGCGATCTGACGTCAGGAAATAGGTGTGGCCGGCGTGCCGGTCCGCATCGACCAGTGGGCCGTCGAGCCGTACCGCCCACCGGCGCCCGAGCCGCCCCGTCGGATCCATCCGTTGCACGGCCTCAGCGCCGATCAGCCACAGCGTGCCGTCGATGAACCGGAGCGCTCGGGCGTCGCGGGCGAGCCCCTCAGCGATCGTCGTCAGGGACTGCCCGAAGGCGTCGAACACGAGCACGGCATCGCGCCTCCGATCGGCCACAAACAGATGCTCTTCTGGACCGATGGCGAGCGCGACCGGGTCCTCCAGAGCACCCGGCCCTGCGTTGAACCCCCCTATCGACCGCGGTTCGCGGCGTCGAGGGCCCCAGCGAACGACGTGCGCCGCAGCCGCGTCGATGACAAACAATTCATCGGCGTCGGAAACTGCAATGGCGACGGGCGCTCCCCGGCCCTGCGCAGCGACATCCCCTCCCTGACGGTCGTAGGTGGGTCCCAGCTCGTTCGCTCCGGACCTGCCCACCGGAATCGCCTCCAGAAACTGGAACGCGCGGGCAAAGCGCTGCACACGGCCGTTGCCGGCATCGGCCACGTACAACGCGAGGCCGTTGGTCGGATCGAGATCGGCCGGATCGTCGAACGTCCCCGGTTGCACCCCGGGTCCGCCGTACCGCGCCTTTTCGGTGCCGTCGCGCGCCAGGTGCACGACCACATCGGCCCCGGCATCGGTCACGTACAACCGCCCGGCGGGATCCACGGACAGCGACGTGGCTTCTTCGAATCGGGCCAGGGTCTGCACGTCGGCGGCGGTGACCACCGTGTCGGGCGCCGGCAGGGCACGCGTCCGGGCCGCATCAGTCGGCGCACAGCCCACCAGCAGGACCACGAAGACTACCAGATCGAGGCGTCGCGAGTCCGTCACGATGCGAGGTGCGCAAGTCCTTTGTGGCCGATGTCGCGCCGGAACGTCTTTCCCGGAAAATCGACGCGGTCGACGCCGGTGTACGCGCGGTCGAGCGCCTCCTCCAGCGTATCCGCCGTGGCTACGACGTTCACCACGCGCCCGCCAGCCGTGACGAGCGTCCCATCGTCCGTCTGCTCGGTACCGGCTTGGATGACGCTGACGCCGTCGAGGGCCTCGGCGGCGTCGAGGCCGGTGATCGGAAAGCCCGTTTCGTATTCGATGGGATAGCCGTCGGAGGCGAGCACCACGCACGCCGCGGCCCGGTCGGATCCGCGGAGCGCCACCGTGTCGAGCGCCTCGTCGGCCAGGGCGGCAAACACCTCGCCGAGGTCGCTCTCGATGAGCGGCAGCACGACCTGCGCCTCCGGATCGCCCAGCCGGCAGTTGAACTCGACGACCTTCGGCCCCTCGTCCGTAATCATCAGGCCGCAGTACAGCACGCCGCGGTACGGGTGCCCCTCGTCGGCCATGCCGGTGAGCGTCGGCTCGATGATGGTGCGGCACACCTGCGTGAGCCGCTGACCGCTCAGCACCGGGGCCGGTGCATAGGCGCCCATCCCGCCTGTGTTCGGCCCGGTGTCGCCCTCGCCGATGGGCTTGTGATCCTGCGACGGGGTGAGCAGCACGTAATTCGCGCCGTCCGTGAGGGCGAACACGCTGGCTTCCTCCCCCTCCATAAACGCCTCAATGACGACCCGGTCGCCCGCCGTGCCGAAGTCGCGGTCCTGCACGATCCGCTCCAGCGCGTCGTGCGCTTCGGCCTGCGTGCCACAGACGATGGCGCCCTTCCCGCCAGCGAGGCCGCTCGCCTTCACGACGATCGGCGCGCCGACCTCATCGAGGTACGCGGATGCTTCCGTGTATTCATCGGCCGAAAAGGTCCGGTACGCTGCCGTGGGCACGTCGTGGCGCTGCATGAAATCCTTGGCAAAGGCCTTGC
Organism: uncultured Rhodothermales bacterium; assembly: GCA_964345515.1. Lineage (GTDB taxonomy): Bacteria > Bacteroidota > Rhodothermia > Rhodothermales > Salinibacteraceae > JAAAPH01. The sequence goes on along the minus strand of CAYFRX010000247.1, from coordinate 359 downwards.
TCCCTTCCAACTGAGCTGCCGCCGCCGTCGGGCCCACGACCGGATGACCGGCATCCTCGAATCGATCGACGACGCCCGCAACGAGCGGCTGCTCGGGCCCGACGATGGTGAGGTCGATCGCGTGCTCGTCCACGACAGCCAGCAGCCCATCGGCATCATCCACAGCGCACGCCACGTTGTCGCCGACGGACGCTGTACCTGGGTTGCCAGGAGCCGTTACGACGTGATCGACGCTGGCGCTCTGGGCCAACGCGCAGCTCAGCGCATGTTCTCGTCCACCGCTGCCGATAACCAATACTCGCATAGAAAATTGTTGTCTTTGTGACGATCTGCCGCGAAGGAAAGCCGTTTGTTTCGAT
>CAYFRX010000246.1:0-4857 GCA_964345515.1 uncultured Rhodothermales bacterium | reverse complement strand
ACGTTCGATTTCCTGTGAAGGATGCTTTATACTTTCTCCACACAGTGATTTATTATTAATACCGTGGAAAGTCTCCTCTCTTCAGGCCCCGAACGATTATGCCCACTTATAACCTCACCGTCAACGGTCAGCAGCATCAGGTCGACGTGGCAGCAGATACGCCCATCCTTTGGGTGTTGCGGGATCATCTCGATTTAGTGGGCACCAAGTACGGGTGCGGTATCGCGCAGTGCGGCGCCTGTACGGTGCATCTCGACGGCGCCGCCGTGCGGTCGTGTACGTTGCCGATCTCGGCCGTGGGCGACCGGGCCATCACAACCATCGAGGGCCTGTCGGAGGACGGGGATCATCCGGTGCAGGAGGCGTGGCTCGAACACGACGTGCCGCAGTGCGGGTACTGCCAGGCTGGGCAGATCATGACCGCGGCTGCGCTTCTGGAGTCGAATCCGAATCCGAGCAAAGACGACGTCGAAGAGGCCATGGATGGCAATATCTGTCGGTGCGGCACCTATCTCCGCATCCGCGCCGCCGTTCAGACCGCCGCTTCGAAGATGGCGTGAGCGGCCACTCCGACGCCGCACACCGGGCAGCGAACCTCCTCTCACCTTGACGATCAAATACCGTGGCAGAGAACAGCACAACGATGGATCGACGGTCTTTCTTAAAGGCATCAGCGCTCGCAGGCGGCGGCTTGCTGATCGGCTTCAACTGGTTGGCCGGATGCCAGCCGTCGGGGCCCCAGCCGAAAGGCATGCCCGAGCATTGGAGTGACATCAATGCCTTCCTGAAGATCGGGGACAACGGGCTCGTGACGATTATGTCGCCCAACCCCGAGATCGGGCAGAACGTGAAGACGTCCATGCCCATGATCGTGGCCGAGGAGTTGGATGTTGACTGGCGCGACGTGGTCGTCGAACAGGCCGGCCTGGACACTGACAAGTACACGCGCCAGCTCGCAGGCGGCAGCCAGTCCATTCGCCAAGGATGGGAGGGACTGCGCCGTGCCGGGGCCACGGGCCGCCGCATGCTGATGGAGGCTGCGGCGCGGCGGTGGGAGGTACCCGTCGGTGAGCTGACGACGGACGCCGGCATCATTCACCACGCGTCCAGCGGCCGGTCCCTCGGCTACGGCGACGTCGCCTCGGAGGCGGCCACCGTCCCGATGCCCGAGGAGGTGGAGCTGAAGGATCCGGAAGACTTCACCATCATCGGCACGACGCGCAACAACGTGGACGGACGCGAGATCGTCACCGGAGAACCCCTCTTCGGGATCGATCTGAAGCGTGACGGGATGCAGGTCGCCACCATCCTGCATGCGCCCGCGTTCGGGATGGCGCTCCAATCCCTGGATGCGAGCGAGGCGAAGCGCATGCCGGGTATCCGCGACGTGTTTACGATCAACGCCGCCCCGGACCAGCTCGATCCGCAGTGGTCCGATGTGAATGCCTTCCCCGAACTCGTGGTCGTGGTGGGCGAGACGACCTGGGAGGTCATGAAAGCCAAGGAGGTGCTGAACGTGGAGTGGAAGGCCGAGTCGCCTCCGGAGAACAGCGCCGATCACGCGGAGGGGTTGGCGAATCTGCTTCGAAATGGATCGACCGAGCCGGACCGCCGCGACGGCAATCCAGAAGCCGCCTTCGATCGGGCGGCCCGGGTCATCGAACGGACCTACAGCGCGCCGTTTCTGGCGCACAATACGATGGAGCCCATGAACTTCTTTGCGGATGTGAAGGAGGATCGGGCTGAACTCGTGGGGCCCATTCAGACTCCCGAGTACCTGCGGCCGTCGGTCGCCAGCGTGCTGGGGCTGCCGGAGGAACGCGTGTCCATCCAGATGACCCGGATGGGCGGCGGCTTTGGGCGCCGTCTGTACGGCAACTTCGGCGTGGAAGCGGCGCTCATCTCCCAGAAAGCGGGGACGCCCATCAAGTTAGTGTATGCCCGCGAAGACGACATGACGCAGGGCACGTATCGCCCGGCCTACCGCGTGACGTACCGCGCCGCCCTGGATGCCGAGGACAACCTGATCGGCTTCCACGTGCGGGGCGCCGGTGTGCACGGAGGCCCCGTCTTCGCCGACCGGTATCCCGCCGGGGCAATCGACAATTACCTCGCCGAGAACCTGAGCCTTGACTCCAACATCACCACCGGCGCCTGGCGCGCCCCCCGCTCGAACTTCATTGCGGGTGCCGAGCAGTCGTTCCTCGATGAAATCGCCGAGGCGGTCGGCAAGGACCCCATCGACTTCCGGTTGGAACTGTTCGAGCGGGCAATGACCGACCCCGTCGGCGACGAGCATGACTACGACGCCGAGCGATACGCCGGCGTGCTGGAGCTCGTCCGTGAGACCTCGAACTGGGACGCGCCCTCATCCGACGTGCACCGCGGCGTGGCGGCGTACTACAGCCACAACTCGTACGTGGCCGAGGTGGTCGACGTCGTCATGGAAGACAATGAGCCCCACATCCATAAAGTGTGGTGCGCCGTGGACTGCGGCATCGTCGTCAACCCGGGCGCGGCGCGCAACCAGGTCGAGGGCGGCATCGTGGACGGCATCGGACACGCCATGTACAGTGGGCTCTCCTTTACCGAGGGCACGCCGGATCAGGACAACTTCAACGACTATCGGCTGATCCGCAATACCGAGGCGCCCGAGGAGATCGAGACGCACTTCGTGGACAATGGTATTGACCCCACCGGATTGGGCGAGCCGACCCTGCCGCCTGTGTCCGGAGCCTTGGCGAACGCGCTGGCCCAAGCCACCGGAAAGCGTCTCTACAATCAGCCGTTCATCAATGAATTGGAAGGAGCCGCGTTGCGATCGCCAACGGGTTGATGATCCGTAGGTCGGTCCACGCAGCACCTTTGTCCGTGCCCGAAGACGGCGAAGGAGGCGCGCCATGCACACGTCCCGCTCGCTGGCTGCTATCGTGCTCGCCGCCGGAACGTCGCAGCGCATGGGGGAGGCAAACAAGCTCCTCCTCGACGTGGGAGGGCGCCCCGTGTTGGCCTGGGTGCTTCACGCCTTCGCGGAGACGTCGGCCACGTCCACGATTGTGGTGACAGGCGCGCAGCACGAGCAGGTGGCGGCGGTCGTCACAACACGGGAACGCATGGGGCGTGTGACCCGCAATCGCGCCTACCGGTCGGGTATGGCGTCGTCCATCCGCTGTGGCGTCCGCGCCGCGGGGGGCGAGGTGGCAGGATTTATCATTTGCCCCGGCGATCTGCCCTTGCTCACCGCGGATACGGTGCGTCGGCTCTGCGAGGCGTTTGCCGCGAACGAGTCGCCGCGCATTGTCCGGCCGGTGTGCCGCGGGCGGCCGGGCCATCCCGTTATCTTCGATCAGTCGTTTCGAGACGCCCTGCTCCAGCTTCGGGGTGATCGCGGCGCGCGCGAAGTGCTGCAGCGCCACGACGACGCCATGGTGCGGATCGAGGTGGAGGACGAGGGCATCTACCGCGACGTCGACACGCCGGATGCCTTGCGTGCAGTGCGGCGACGCGTTCGGCGCCGCACCCGCCCGTTCGGTTTCACCGAATAGCGGGCGGCCTCGTCAGTCGTTGCACGTGATGCGCACCGCTCGTCAGGAGGGACCCCACGTTGCGTTGCTTAATACAAAGAGAGGGCGGAGATCGCTCTCCACTTTCACGCTGAACGCATCGGTGCCGTGGCTGACAGCGCAGAGGCCTCATTCTTTTCAACGATCGATCGGACCCATGGCTAAAGCGCGCTCCCTAGGTGGTTTCATTACCTTGTGCTTCATTGCTTTTCTTCTGCAGGCCTGTGCGTCGTCGAATAGCGGATCGGTCCGGCAAGTGCCTGAAAACGGATACAAGCAGACGCAGAACTATCAATTTCAGGCGCAAGTTCACTCCGACTCGCTGGGCCGCTGCCAGCGGATCGTGGTGCGGGTGGAGGCGCAGAGCAAACTCTACACGCGCGGAAAACCTCCATCGCGCTTGCGGCTCACCGACGAGGACTGCCTGAGTCCGGTTCGTTTCGAGAGCGCGCGCTACCTCTCCGATCGGGGCAGTGTCGTGCAGCTTTCCGGTATAGAGGTGGACAACTTCCTGGGGCGCAACACGCGCCTGGAGGATGAGCTTATCGGGTGGTTGTGGCGCGAAGGGGTGATCTGACCGCGCCCGAAGCGGGCTCGATGTCCCTGACCGCTACGACACCCCCTCCTGCGCTAGTTGTCGGATTTGCCGGTCGAGCTGAGCAAGGCTCTCACCAACGAGCACGCGGGAGGTGCCCTGGCGGTGGATGGTGTACCGAACACTCCCGTCTGGGAACGTGCTCCGTTGAGCGAGCCAGCGCACGCCGTACAGCGTGGACCGGCGGTCGGCCTGATGGTCGCGTGCACGCTGTAGTGTGCGGTCAATCTCTCGCGTCACCCGCCGTAGCCAGTGTCGCTCGGAGTCCGGCCAATCGCCTTCGAAGTGGATGGACTGCGCCGTGCCGGCCACGGACCGATCAGGCGCGGAGTCGCAGACGGGGATGTCGGAAGAGGGGGCGCCGTTGGATTGGAAAGTGCTCATAGCGTTCTCGGTCTTTTCGTTTTGAAAGGCTGGGGAGCGTTTGGAAGCGGAGGGCACCCCCCACAAGGGAGGAAGAAGACCGAGCCCGTAGGCCCGATCGCCTTCCCTGTTGTGGCGATGAAGCAGCGGCGGCACGAGACCTGCCACCATGCGATGAGAACCTATTTCGCCGATTCATGCACCAGGGCCGGTTCCCGCGCGCCATCGCCGGATGTACCGTCGCCGGAGATGGCCTTGTTGGATTGCTCCAACTCCTCGGCCGAGACGCGCTGGGCGCGGGCGGCGCCTTTCTCGTCGTCGAGGCCCGTGGCGATG
>CAYFRX010000245.1:2892-4858 GCA_964345515.1 uncultured Rhodothermales bacterium | reverse complement strand
GCGTGTGCGCGTCGCAATGGGGGCACCGGCTCCACACCGTCGCCGGATGCGACAGGGCTGATGAGAGGGCTTTGTATCCTCGGGCAAATCGCTGAGCAAGCGTCATGCACGTCCTCACGATGGTGATCGGTTCCGCGAATGCTCTGGGCTGTGTCGGCCCGGATGCAGAGCGTTCAATCTCCCACGCACCCGTGAAGCATGCGGCGTCGGGATCACGCCTCATCTGGGTATTCGAGTCCCCATTCGGCCCGAATCGCGTCGAGGGTGCGCATGATGTGAAGCGATTCATCCAAGGGCATGACGGGGCTTTCGAGGCGGCCGGCCTGCAGGCAGGCCATGACGTGCGCCGCCTCAAACTGATACCCGTTGCCTTCGTACGGCCGGGCGATGGTCTCGGTCGACTTGTCGGCGTGGGTGAGCGTGAGGCGCTGCCCCTTCCACCACGGACGGTGAATCTGGATCTGCCCATCGGGGCCGCCGAGGGTGGCGAGCCGAGCCCCATCGGTGCGCATCGATGCGGCGAGGACCGCCTGTTGCCCGCCCTCGTACTGGAAGATGATCGCGTCCTGCTCGTCCACGCCCGTGCGTCCCATGACGGCCGATGTCGTGATAGCATCTGGGGGACCAAAGAACCGATACGCGAGCATGACCGGATACACGCCGAGGTCGAGCAGGGCCCCGCCGCCGAGCGCGGGGTCGTACACGCGGTGGTCCGGATCGAAGAGGAAGTGCGCGCAGATATCGGCCTGAAGCCATTGCGGGGCCCCGATGGCGCCGTCGGCCACGAGCCGCTCGACGTCGCTCATAATGGGCAGAAGACGCGTCCACATCGCTTCCATCAGAAATAATTCGCGCGCGCGGGCAGCGTCGACCATGCGCGCAGCCTGATCCGCATTTAGCGCAAACGGCTTCTCGCAGAGCACGGCCCGCCCGGCCTCGAGGCAGCGCAGCGTGTTGACGGCGTGCGCGGTGTGCGGCGTGGCGATATACACGACATCAACGCGGTCGTCCGCGGCGAGGGCGTCGTAGGAGGCGTGGCGGCGGGGCACCTCGAATTCGTCGCCGAACGCGTCGGCCGTAGCCTGCGCGCGGGACCCGACCGCAGCGAATTCAGCGTCGGGGAGCAGGGCGAGGTCTTCAGCAAAGAGATGGGCAATCTTGCCCGTCCCGAGGATGCCCCAGCGAATGGTGTTCATCATGTAACGGGTTGGATGAGTAGGCACACGAAAGCGTCAGATGGCGCCGTGCCCGCATGAACGGCACAATGCGCACGAAGAACGACTGTAGGATAGCAAAGACCAACCCGCGCGTCCACCACCTCATCCAGCCGCTCGATGGCGTTTGCCCTGCAATGTCCCCGGCCATGCTGGCCTCAACCCGCTGGCATTGTACTTGCGCTGTTACGAAATTCCGGTCGATGCATTTTTTTGTGAACGCAATTCTCTCGTTTACGTTAAGGGGGAATGAATAACGCATCGATCACCACGTTCCGACAACACGCAGGTAGCATGGCACGGGCTCCGCGCGTACACGACGGCCTGGAACAGCTCGAGCAGCTGATCACCGAGAAGATGCCCATCACGCAGCATCTGCAGTTCACGCTGTCGACGGGCGAAGGCGAAGAGATTATTGCCTCCGCGCCCCTGAAGGCCAACCTGAATCATATGGGCAGCGCCTTCGGCGGCAGCATCAGCATGCTCACGACGCTCACCGGCTGGGCCATGGCGCATACGCTGCTCGACGAGATGCGGCACCAGGCGCAGATCATCATCCAGGAGAGCGACATCGAGTACCTCCAGCCCATCCGGGACGACCTGCGGGTGGTGTGCGAGCGGCCGGAGGAGTCGGCCATCGAGCGCTTCCATCAGATGCTGGACCGTTGGGGCAAAGCGCGCCTGGAGCTGAAGTGCAAGATTCACGAGGCCGGCGAGCGGGCTGTCACCTTCATCGGCCAGTACGTGGCCCT
>CAYFRX010000245.1:0-2792 GCA_964345515.1 uncultured Rhodothermales bacterium | reverse complement strand
GTCCATCTCCTCCAGCGTCGCCATCGTCTTCTGGTAGAAGTCGGCCACGGACATCGGTTCGAGCGCAAACGAGCGGCTGTGCCCGCGGGAATCCCCTACGTGGAGTTGGTGGTCGCCGAAGTCGACGTGGACGTGCCGGCCGTCGCCATGCGGCATGGGCGAAGTCGAGAGCCCGCGGCAGGGTCATCCGGATCTAGCCGACGACCTGCGTCCACATGTGGAGCGTATCCTGCCAGTCGGCCGGCGCCGGGAGGGCCGGCCAATCGCCACGGCCGTTCACTGTGGAAGTGTCTGTTCGTAGTGGTAGTCTCGACATGATGGCTGAGAAGGCGGATCGTTGCGAGGGGTCCATCGACCCCGTCATGGAAACGCCGTTTGCAACCGGCGGGAAGCCCAGGAGCGTCAGCCAGACCCAACCCCTGCGCTACGCCATGCTACGCCATCCCAAGAACTCCCCGTGGCGATACGCTCCTCATGCGTCGGAGGACCGCAGATCGGCGAGCAGCCCGCGCATGAATTCGATTTCGTCGGGATTCACGGTGTGCCCCATGCCCTCGTAGATGCGCTTGGTGACGTCCGCGCCCAGGTCCTCGAAGACGGCGGCCGACTGCTCGACCCGCCGGAGTGGGATGTGTGGATCGACGTCGCTGCACCCGAAGAAGGCCGGCGTGCCCGCCAGATCGCCGTCGTAGTCGAACCGCTTGTCGTCCGGCGGCGCATGACCGGACCGTTCGCTCGTGCCGATGAGCCCACCGGAGAGCGCCACGACGCCGCCGTAGCGCCGCGGATGGCGGGCGGCGAATTCGGACGCGAGGCAGGCGCCCTGTGAAAAGCCGACCAGCACCGTGCGCTCGGGCGGAGTGCCGGCTTCCGTAATGCGCGCCAGCAGATCGCCCACAGCGCGCAGACCCGATGCGAGGCCGGGCTCGTTCTGCGCGAGTGGCGCCAGGAAGCTCTGCGGGTACCACGTGTGGCCGGCCGCCTGCGGCGCGAGGTAGGCCACGCCGGCCTGGTCGATCTCCCGCGCGAGGCCGAGGATGCTCCGCGCCGACGCGCCGCGGCCGTGCAGCAGGATGGCAGCGACCGCCGCCTCATCGAGCGGCACGCCCGCTTCGGCCACGGGCTGGCCCTGGTGCGGCCCCTCCTGCGAGGACGATGCGGCGGTGGATGAGGCGCTCATGAGAGACGGGTGTCGGCCGAGTGAAACTGGAGGGGTGCGATCTCGCGCGTAGGACGGATAGGCTACGCAACGCGCCCGGAGAACGCAAATCGATTCTCATTGTAGGCGATAACTGCCGCTTACGCGAACGGCTTCGGCGCGTGACCGCGGGGAATGCGGTTGAGTTGCAATCAACTTCTTGAGGCTTGCCCGGTGCACGATGCACCACCACACGTCGCATGGGCCGTATGGGCCGATTTCAACCTGCAACCTTCTAACCTTCCAACCTGAAGTCAGTTAATCGGTCAGCATCTCCTCGTACATGCGGTAGCTCGTCTCCGTCATGCCGAGAGCGAGGTAAGCCTGCCGCGCAGCGACGTTGCTATGCTCGACGTACAGCCGCAACCCGCACACGCCGCCTTCCGTCCGGGCCTGTTGCTTGACGTAGTCGTACAGCGCCGAGTACACGCCCTGCTGCCGGGCCGACGGCTTCACGTACACGCTTTGGAGCCACCAGAAGGTCGCGTTGCGCCAGTCGCTCCACTCGGTCGTCACCATGAGGGCGCCGACGACGTCGTCTTCGTGTTCGGCGACGAGGTAGAACCCGCGCGACGGGTCGTCGAGCAGGGCTTGCACCCCGGCTCGCACGGTGGTTGGGTCGAGCGTCTTGTCTTCCGTCTCGCGCGCCATCGCTTCGTTGAAGGTGGCGAGCGTCTCTAAATCCTCGTCGGTGGCGGTGCGAATCGTCAACACGTCGGTTTCCATCATGATTTCAGTGCTGGTTTTTGATAATTCGGGAAAGAGGCCGGGGTTATCAGCCGTCTACGCGGCTGAGCGTGTGCGCCTGCCGCGTGGGTTCGGGAATTTTATACCGCGGGCTACAATCGAGCGTAAGCTGCAATGCGTCGTCGAGGGTCATCCGATGGCCGATGCTGACGTAGACCGGGTTCACGTCGGTGCGCGTGCGCAGCAGCGCGCCCACCGGCTCGCCCTCGTCGACGAGCGGAACATGGGCGCCTTTTTCGGTATCGAGTTCGCCGGCCGGGGTGCCGGTGAGACGCGACTTGGCGACGCCCAGTGTAGGCCAATCGAGCAGCGCGCCGAGATGGCACGCCAGCCCAAAACGCCGCGGATGCGCGAGCCCCTGGCTGTCCGTCATCAGCACGTCGGGACGGACGGCGAGCCGCTCCAGTGCCGGCAGGATGGCCGGCATCTCGCGAAAGCTGAGGAGCCCCGGCACATACGGAAACGGCACTTCACATCGATAGGTCGCGTCGTCGACGAGCTCTAGATCGGGCAGCCGCAGCACGGCGATCGCCGCCTGCGCCATGTCGTCGCGGATACTCACGTCGATGCCGGCCACCGTCTCCACCGGCCCGGCGAGCGAGCGGGCCTCCACCTCTCCGGCCAGTCGCTTCTGGATGCGGATGGCCTCTTCAGGCGAAACGTCCCACGGGTGACTGTGACGCAGCTCAATCTGCATTGGGGAAGCTCGTTCGATGACAGGCGGCACTGTCATGATAAACAATGGAGGGCTTTCTACCAAAGGGCATCGGGACCCCCAAACGGCTCGATGCGATGGTCGGCAATTTGGCGGCAGGAGCGTCCGAGCAGGCCCTGAGATGCCTCTTCG
>CAYFRX010000244.1:0-4868 GCA_964345515.1 uncultured Rhodothermales bacterium | reverse complement strand
CGCTGCCTACTGCGGCAGCTCATAACTGCAGCGGCCCACGACTGCAGCGTCCCACAATGGTATGCTTGACGTTGAACAGCAGATAAGAGAGGAGGAGAGGGAAAAGAGAGAAGTGGAGAAAAAGCCTCTCCGCTCGCCCTCTCGCCCTTTTCCCGATTCTCCCTTCCGCACCCGCGAGTGGTACCTGTGGGGGCCGGCGGTCTTCGTGGCCATCGGCGTGCTCATCCCGATCGTCTACCTGGTGCTGCGCGCCCTGGAGGCCGAGCCCGCCCGCCTGGCCGATCTGGTGTGGCGGCCGCGCACGCTCTGGCTCCTCTGGAATACGCTGACGCTGACGGGCGGTGTGCTCGTGTGCACCACGGCCCTCGCCTTCCCGATGGCCTGGCTCACCGCCCGCACCGACCTGGGCGCGCCCCGCCTGATGACGCTGTTCGGCGTGCTGCCGCTGGCCGTGCCGGGCTACGTGATGGCCTACGTGCTGCTCGCCACGACGGGATCGTACGGCACGCTGGCGCAGTGGATGGGCGTTACGGTGCCGCGGCTCAGCGGCTACCCCGGCGCCCTGATTGCCCTCAGCCTCTACCTCTTTCCGTACCTGTTCCTAAACCTGCGAACGGCCCTGCTCGACCTCGACCCCGCGCTCGAAGAGTCGGCCCGGGCGCTGGGCTACTCGCGGGGGCAGGTGCTGCGGCACGTGGTGCTGCCCCAGCTGCGGCCGGGCTTCCTGGCCGGCGCGCTGCTGGTTGCCCTGCACGTGCTGGGCGACTTCGGCGTGGTCTCGCTGATGCGGTTCGAGACGTTCAGCTATGCGCTCTACCTGCAGTACGCGGCGTCGTACGACCGCATCTACGCGGCGTGCCTGGCCCTCATGCTGCTGGCCCTCACGGCGGTCATCTTGGTCCTGGAGGCGCGGCTGCTGCGCGGGCTGCTGCTCCACCGCACGGGGAGCGGCACGAGCCGCCGGGCGCCGCCCATCAAGCTGGGCGCGTGGCGCTGGCCGAGCTACGCGTTCGTGGGCGTCGTGGCCTTCGCGTCGGTGGGCGTGCCCGTGCTCACGGTGGCCTACTGGATGGGCACCAGCCCGTCGCTCCCCTGGGCCGATCTCGCCGAGACGCTGTGGGGATCGGTGTCGGCCTCGGGGCCGGCGGCGCTGCTGGCGGGGGCGCTCGCGCTGCCGCTGGCCTACCTGAGCGTGCGGCGCCCCTCGCGCGGCACCAAAACGCTGGAGCGCATCGCCTACTTCGGATATGCCACGCCGCCGCTGGCCTTTGCGCTGGCGCTCGTCTTCTTCACGCTGCGCACCGTGCCGCCGCTGTACCAGACGCTCGCGCTGCTCATCATCGCCTACGCGCTCCACTTCATGGCCGAGGCCATCGGGCCCATCCGCACGGCGCTGTATCAGGCGCCGCCGCGGCTGGAGGAGGCCGCCCGCTCGCTCGGGCGCACGCCATTGCAGGCCTTCACCGAGACGACGCTGCCGCTCCTGCGCAAGGGCTTGCTCATCAGCGTGGCGCTCGTCTTCCTGTCGGCCATGAAGGAGTTGCCGATCACGTTCCTGCTCTCCCCCATCGGCTTCGACGCGCTGGCGCTGAAGGTGTGGGGCTTCGCCAACGAGGCCCTCTTCGCCGAGGCCGCGCCGTTCGCCCTCGCCATCATGGGCGTGTCGGCGGCGTTTGTGGGCCTGCTGTTGCTTCGGGAAAAGCGATGAAGGCTGAACGGAAAGATAGGCTCATGGTTGAAGCGACCCAGTCGACGTCCAGAAGCCCGGTACGCCCGCCTGAACGGGCGAACGCCATGAGTACGATTCTACAAGTAGAGGGTCTGACGAAGCGCTTCGACCCCGAGGCGCCCCCCGTCGTCAACAACGTCAGTTTCACGGTGGAGGACGGCGAGATCTTCGCCCTGCTCGGCCCAAGCGGTTGTGGAAAGACGACGACGCTCCGCTGCATCGCGGGCTTCGAGGCGGCCGACGCCGGCTCCATCGTGCTGCAGGACCGGACCCTCACCGGGGCGGGCGTCCACGTGCCGCCGGAGCAGCGTGGCGTGGGGCTCGTCTTCCAGGATTTTGCCCTCTTCCCGCACCTCTCGGTGCTGGAGAACGTGATGTTTGGCCTGCCCAAGAAGCCAGCCGCCGATCGGGAAGAGCGGGCCCGCAAGGCGCTTAAAATGGTCGGGCTCGACGGCCTCGGCGGCCGCGCGCCGCACCACCTCTCGGGCGGGCAGCAGCAGCGCGTGGCCCTCGCCCGCACGCTCGCCCCGCAACCCGGTCTCATCCTGCTTGACGAGCCGTTCTCCAACCTCGACGCCCTCCTACGGCAGGGCACGCGGCAGGAGGTGCGCACGCTACTCAAGGAGCAAGGTATGAGCGCCGTCCTCGTGACGCACGATCAGGAAGAGGCACTCTCGTTTGCCGATCGCATCGGCGTGATGCGCCGTGGGCAGATCGAACAGGTCGGCACGCCGGAGGAGGTGTACTACCAGCCGCGCACGCTCTTCGTCGCTCAGTTCTTAGGCCGAACGAACCTGCTGCTCTCCCAGGCCGCGGGTCTCGAAGCAGACACCCCGCTCGGACGCGTGTCGCTCAACCGGTCTGCTGAGGGCACGGTGCTCCTCTCGCTGCGCCCCGAGCACCTTACGCTAGAGGCGCCCGACAACGGCATGGGTCCGGTGGGCGAGGTGGTAGGCCGCGCGTTCAAGGGACACGACATCACATACGAGGTCGAGTGTGACGGAAGCCAGTACCTCGTCCACACGCACAACCGGATGCCGTACCATCCCGGCGACACGGTGGCCGTCCGCCCGTTGGAGTCGGCCGTCGTACTCGAAAGCCGCGATACGCCGCGGGACGTCCCCAGCGGCGCGGTCGAACGGGTCGAAGGCTGACGGCGTGACGCGGACCGGACGCCGGCGCCGAAAAGTGAAAGACGTAATACTAACAGAACATTCGGTGGGGCCGGCGCTTTTGATACGGCATGCAACCCGATGATGTCGCTACCACCTGTAAACCTCGTCGCGGAACCGCCCCCGCCACAGCATTCCCCCACCAGTACGGTCTGCTATGAAAACCCTATCTACCTTCTTCAGCGTCGCGTTTCTTCTCCTTCTTCCCGTCGCTTCCGCCCCTGCACAGACCGCCTCGTTCGGCGGGGGAATGGCCAACCAGGGCGGCTTCGGCCGCGCTGTGGCCGTGCACGACGGCACCGTGTTCGTCGGCGAGTCGCGCAATGCGCACGCGCCTGGTATCGTGTATGTCTACGAAAAAGACGAAGTCGGCGAATGGGTCGAGCGCGCCCAGATCCAGGCGGCTGACGGCGTCGTGGGCGATCGGTTTGGCGAAGCGCTGGCCGTACGCGGTGACCTGCTGCTCGTCGGCGCGGAGGCGCAAAACGATGACCGCGGCGCCGCCTACCTCTTCCAGCAGACCGACGCCGGCAACTGGTCGCAGATCGCCACGCTGACGCCGCCCGACTCAGTTGAAGAGGGGCGGTTCGGCGGGAGCGTGACACTCGGCGACGGTGTGGCTCTCGTTGGCACCACCGTCCAGGACGGTGAGACGGGCGCGGCATATGTCTTCCGCCGGGCCGACTCGGGCATGTGGACGCGCGACGCTGTGCTGGTCGGCAGCGACGTGGAATCGGGCGACCGATTTGGCGCGACGGTAGCGCTCGACGGCAACCACGCGATGATCAGCGCGCCGCGCAAGAACGGCGGCACGGTGTACGCCTTCCAGCGCGACGCGTCGGGTGCGTGGACTGAGACGGCGCGCCTCGCAGCCAACCGGCTGAGCTCCAGCGCCGCCTTCGGGGCGTCCATCAGCCTGCACGGCGACTACGCGCTCATCGGCGCTCCGCGGAGCGACGGGGGCATCGGCACGGTGCTAGCGTTCGAGCGCAACCCGGACGACGGCACGTGGGAGGCCGCTGGCCGCCTGGCTGCCTTCGACGGGCGCGAGGGCGGACTCTTTGGGATGGCCCTCGTGTTCGACGGGCAAGACGCCTGGGTCGGCGCGCCTGGCGCCTCTAGCGGCGCGGGCCGGCTCTACCTCTTCCACCGCGACGCCGACACTGGCATGTGGCGCCGTGCGGAGAATGTGATGCCTGCCGAGATGGAGACCGGCAATCGCTTCGGCGCGACCGTCGCGGCTGCGGAGGGTCTTGCTGTTACCGGCAACATCGGGGCCGATTACAACGCGGGCACTGCGACCATCCTGGAGCGCGACGCCGACACGGGCGCATGGACGGCGCAGTCGACCGTCAGGAGCAGCGGCGACGCGGGCCTCAGCGCTGTCACGGGCAGCCAGGTGGATTGCACGGCCGGCCAGGCCGCCGACTTTGGCTGCCAGGGCGTCGACCTCGTCTCCTTCCTGCCCATCCAGGACATCGGTGGCCCGCGCGGCGTGCGGCTGAACGACATCTGGGGCTGGACCGACCCGCAGACGGGTCGCGAGTACGCCCTCGTCGGCCGGATGGATGGCACCTCGTTCGTGGACGTGACCAACCCGTCGAGTCCCGTCTACATCGGCGACCTGCCCATGACCGAGGGCGCGCGGGCTAACTCGTGGCGCGACATCAAGGTGTACGAGAACCACGCATACGTCGTGGCTGACAACGCCGGCAATCACGGCATGCAGGTGTTCGACCTGACGCAGCTCCGCGACTTCGACGGCACGCCGATGACGTTCGAGGAGACGACGCTGTACGACCGCGTCAACAGCGCGCACAACGTCGTCATCAATACCGACACCGGCTTCGCGTACATCGTCGGCGCCGGGGGCGGCGGCGAGACGTGCGGCGGCGGCCTGCACATGGTCAACATCCAGAACCCGACCCAGCCAGCGTTTGCGGGCTGCTTCGCCGATCCGTCGACGG